>DATCQX010000406.1:0-6060 GCA_036569285.1 Streptomyces sp. | reverse complement strand
GGTGGGGGCCGGTGGGTGGTTGGGTGCGGGTAGGTGGGTGACTGTGTGTGGGCGGGTGCGGCTTCGGTGGGGGCTGGGGTGGGAGGCGTTTCGCTCACCCGCGCTGGCGGGGTGCCGCTGCGCCCACCCGTGCCGCCCCTAGCGGCACGACTGCCCGCAGCTAGGGCGGGGGAGGAGACGTGGGTTCGGGTGAGTGGCTCAGTTCCAGTCCGCGTACGGTGTGTAACCGCTCTCTGTCAGTTGTTCGGTTGTGCCCTCCAGGTCTTCGGGGAGGAGGCTCCAGATGATGTAGTCGGTGCGGGCCTCGGTCCAGGTGCCGGATTCGGCTCGGACTCTGACTATGGAGGCGTTACGGAGGACGCCCTCGCTGATGCAGCCGATTTTCTGGGCGACTTGTTGGGAGGCGGTGTTGTCGGCGGCGGTGCGGAGTTCGATGCGTTCGATGCCCTGGTCGGCGAAGAGCCACTGGGCGGTGGCGAGGGCGGCCTCGGAGGCGTAGCCCTCGCCGCGGGCCCAGGGGGCGATGATGTAGGACATCTCGGTGGAGCGGACGTGCCAGTTGGTCTTGGCGAGCTGGAGGACGCCGACGAGGCGCTGCGTGAGGAACTCGGTGACGGCGAGGTCGAGTCCGTGTCCGGCGGCGCGTTCGGCGGGGGCGTACTCGGTGATCCAGTGCAGCGCGTCGGCCTCGGTGAACGGTGCCGGGACGGCCGTCCAGGCAGTGACCTGTTCGTCGTTGGCCATCTCGGTCAGCGCGGGGACGTCGTCCTCGTCGAGGGGGCGCAGCACCAACCGCTCCGTGCTGATGGAGATGGTGGGGAAGGTGCTCGTCATTGCGCCGCTCCGTAGCCTACGTGGACAGCCTTGTGGGCTCTCCGCTGAACTGCCCAGCATGCAGTATGCGGGCCGTACGCACACCACGGGGTCCGCACCGGTCAGGATGCGGACCCCCGGGTACTCCGGTGTCCGTGGCTCAGCCGGAGGTCACCGGCAGGACGGAACCCTGGTACTTGTCCTTGAGGAACTGGTGTACCTCGGGCGAGGTCAGCAGCTCGGCGAGTTTCCGTACGCGCGGGTCCTTCTCGTTGCCGCGTTTGACGGCGAGGAGGTTGGCGTACGGGTTGTTCTTCGCGGACTCCAGGTAGATGGCGTCCTCGGCGGGCTTGAGGCCCGCGTCCTGGGCGTAGTTGTTGTTGATGACGGCGATCGTCACGTCGTCGAGGGAGCGGGGCAGTTGGGCGGGCTCCAACTCCTTGACGACGAGCTTCTTCGGGTTGGCGGTGATGTCCGCCGGGGACGCCGTCGTCCCGGCCCCCGCTTTGAGGGTGATGAGCCCGGCGGCGGCGAGGAGTTTGAGGGCGCGGCCCTCGTTGGTGGTCTCGTTGGGGACGGCGACGGTGGCCCCGTCGGCGAGCTTCGCGAGGTCCTTGACCTTCTTGGAGTAGACGCCCATGGGCGGCAGGTAGGCGTTGACGACGGGGACGAGGTCGGTGCCCTTGGTCTTGTTGAACTCGTCGAGGAACGGCTTGTTCTGGTACAGGTTGGCGTCCAGCGAGCCTTCCTGGAGCGCGGTGTTCGGCAGGACGTAGTCCGTGAACTCCTTGATCTCCAGCTTGAGTCCGGCTTTCGCGGCGAGGTTGTCCTTGATGTAGGCGAGGACTTCCCCGGCGGGTACGGCGGTGGCGCCGACGACGAGGGTGTCGTCGTCCTTCTTGGCGCCACCGTCACCGGACCCGCAGGCGGTGAGGCCGAGGGCCAGCGCCGCCACCGTCACAACTGCCTTGCGCAGCATGTCTGTTCTCCCCCGATCGGGCCGGTCAGAAGGACGGGATGACGGAACCCTGGTACTTGTCCTCGATGAACTTCTTCACCTCGGGCGAGGTCAGGAGCTTGGCCAGCTTGACGACACGCGGGTCCTTCTCGTTGCCCTCCTTCACGGCGAGGAAGTTGCCGTAGGGGCTGTTCTTCGGGGACTCCAGGACGATCGCGTCCTTGGCGGGCTTGAGGCCGGACGCGATGGCGTAGTTGCCGTTGATGACGGCCGCGTCGACGTCGTCCAGGGAGCGCGCGGTCTGGGCCGCCTCGACCTCCTTGAACTTGAGGTTCTTGGGGTTCTTGGTGATGTCCTGCGGGGTCGCCTCGCTGCCGGCGCCGTCCTTCAGGGTGATGAGCCCGTTCGCGGCGAGCAGCTTCAGGGAACGCGCCTCGTTCACCGCGTCGTTGGGGACGGCGATCGTCGCGCCGCTCTTCAACTCGTCGGCCTTCTTGAACTTCTTGGAGTAGAGGCCGAGCGGCTCCAGGTGGACCGTGACGACGGGCACGATGTGCGTGCCGCGCTTCTTGTTGAAGTCGTCGAGGTAGGGCTGGTTCTGGAAGTAGTTGGCGCCCACCGAGCCGTCCTCGGTCGCGGTGTTCGGGACGATGTAGTCCTGGAACTCCTTGACCTCCAGGTCGAGTCCGGCCTTCTTCGCCAGGTTGTCCTTGACGAAGTTCAGGATCTCGGCGTGCGGGACGGGGCTCGCGGCGACGACGAGCGGGCCGCTGTAGTCCTTGGACGAGGAGGCGTTGTCCTTGTCCGAACCGCAGGCGCTGAGCGCGAAGGTGAGCGCTCCGGCGGCGAGGACGGTGGTGGTGAGTTTGGCGGTGTTACGCACGAAAAGTGCCTTTCCTGAGGGTGTGACGACCCGCGATGGGTGGTGCGGGGTGATTTCGGGGAGGGGTTACGCGGCCTTGCCGACCTCGGCGCCGGCCGCTTCCTTCGAGGTGGCCGTCTCCTTCGCCTTCAGCAGCCGCAGCTTCGGCGCCGGGCCCGAGCGTCCGCCCCGGCGGTGCAGCGAGCGGGCCGCGTAGTCGCCGGCGAACTGGATGACGGAGATGACGACGGCCAGGATGAGGACGGTGATCCACATCATCTGGGTCTCGAACCGCTGGTACCCGTAGCGGATGGCGATGTCACCGAGCCCGCCCGCGCCGACTGTCCCGGCCATCGCCGAGTACCCGATGAGGGCGACGATCGTGGTCGTCGTCGACGCGATGAGCGAGGGCAGCGACTCGGGGACGAGGACCTTGCGGACGATCGTCCAGGTGTTGCCGCCCATCGACTGGACGGCCTCCACGAGCCCGCCGTCCACCTCGCGGACGGCCGTCTCGACGAGGCGGGCGAAGAACGGGATGGCGCCGATCGCGAGCGGCACGATCGCGGCCTCGCGGCCGATGGTCGTCCCCGTGATCGTGCGGGTGAAGTTCATCAGCGCGACCATCAGGATGATGAACGGCATCGAGCGGGCGACGTTCACGATCTGCCCGATGACCTTGTTCGCGACGACGTTCTGGAGCAGTCCGCCCCGGTCCGTGAGGACGAGGAGGAGGCCGAGCGGGAGGCCGCCGACGACGGCGATGAGCGTGGACCAGCCGACCATGTACAGCGTGTCCCAACACGCCTGGGACAGCAGGGGCTGCATCTCGGACCAGGTCACTGGGCACCGTCCTTCACCAGCACGGGCTCCGCGCCCACGATGTCGATCTGCAGGCCCTGCTCGCGCAGGAACCCGATGGGCACCACGTTCTCCTCGTACCGGCCGGGCAGTTCGATGCGCATCCGGCCGACCTGGAGACCGCCGACGGTGTCGATGGCCGCGCCCAGGATCGAGATGTCGATGTTGTAGGTCCGCGAGAGCTGCGAGATGACCGGCCGGGTGGCGGCCTCGCCGTGGAAGGTGACGTCGACGACGGTCCGCTCGGCGCCGGTGCGTTCGCCGCTGACCGGGAAGAGCGCGGCGGCGAGTTCGGAGCCCGGGGTGGCGAGGAGTTCGCTGACCGTGCCGGACTCGACGATCCGGCCGTTCTCCATCAGGGCGGCGGAGTCGCAGATCGACTTGACGACGTCCATCTCGTGGGTGATCAGCAGGACCGTCAGGCCGAGTTGGCGGTTGAGGTCGCGCAGGAGCTGGAGGATCGAGCGGGTCGTCTCCGGGTCGAGGGCGCTGGTCGCCTCGTCGGACAGGAGGACCTTGGGGTCGCCCGCGAGGGCACGGGCGATGCCGACGCGCTGCTTCTGACCGCCGGAGAGCTGGGCGGGGTACGCCTTGGCCTTGTCGGCGAGGCCGACCAGGTCGAGGAGTTCGAGGGCCTTCACGGAACGGGCCCTGCCGTTGATCCCGAGGATTTCCAGGGGGAGTTCGACGTTGTCCTGGACGGTCCGGGAGGAGAGCAGGTTGAAGTGCTGGAAGACCATGCCGATACGGCTGCGGGCCCGGCGCAGTTCCCGGCCCGCGCGGGGGCCGCGTCCGGCGAGGGCGGTGAGGTCCTGGCCGTCCACGGTGACCGTCCCCGAGGTGGGGCGCTCCAGGAGGTTGACGCAGCGGATCAGCGAGGACTTTCCGGCGCCGGACTGGCCGATGACGCCGTACACCTCGCCCTCGCGGACGTGCAGATCGACGCCGTCGAGGGCGAGGACCTCGCGGCCTCGGGTGCGGTAGACCTTGGTCAGGCCCGTTGTGGTGATCACTGGGGTTCCGTCACTGTCGAGTACGGGGCGTGGGTGTGCCCCGGTACGTGAGGGGGGCGGGCGCGCGCGGTCCCGTAGGGGTGATTCCGTACGGGGGTGGGGCGCTGCGGCGCGGCTCGCTTCAGGGGCGCGAGCGCAGGGGGTGGAACGGGGGCCCTCTAGAAGGCGCGCATTCGACACAGACAGCGAGCACCGGGCGTCATGGTCGCCTCGGTCGCAAGGGTGCGGCTGCTCGTCGTGGTCATGCGATCAGTAAAGCAGACGTATGGTGCCGACCGGGAGCCCTTTGTCCACATGGTGGACAGGCGTGGACACTTCGCGGGTGAGCCCGGGCTCAGGGGGCCGATACCGGCGTAATAGGGTCGGCGCATGCTTGTTGCCCTGACCGTGGTGACGTCCGTCGCCGCGCTGCTGCTCGCCGCGTGGTGCGGCTGGGCGGCCTATCGTGACCAGCCGACCAAGGACTGGCACTTCATCGGGATGGCCGTGGTGGCGGTGCTGGCGGTCGTCCAGCTCGTCGTCGGGGTCGTCCAGCTCGCGCGGGGCGAGAAGCCGGAGCAGGGGACGACGATCTTCGTCGCGTATCTGCTGGGGGCCTTCGCGTGTGTGCCGACGGCGGCGTTCATGTCGCTGACCGAGCGGACGCGGTGGGGGTCGGTGACGGTCGCGGCGAGTGGCGTCGTGCTGGCGGTGCTGGAGGTGCGGCTCTATGACATCTGGGGGTGAGGCGGTGGCCAGGCAGCGGTTGATCAGCGGGCCCGGGATGCTGCTCGTCTGGTTCTACGGGGTGATGGTCGTCGGGGCGGTGTCCCGGTCCGCCTATCAGATCGCCACGGAGTTCGACCGGGCGCCGCTGGCCTACTCGTTGTCCGCCGTCGCGGGGGTCGTGTACGGGTTCATCACGTACTCGCTCGTTCGGGGCGGGGAGACGGCCCGCAAGGCGGCGCAGGTGTGCTGCGCCGCCGAACTTGCGGGTGTGCTGATCGTGGGGACGTGGACGCTGGTGGAGCCGTCCGCGTTTCCGGATGCGACCGTGTGGTCGGACTATGGGATGGGGTACGTGTTCATCCCGGTGTTGTTGCCGTTGTCGGCGCTGTACTGGCTACGGAAGGCACCTGCTCAAAAGAGCAGGTGAGATTCGCCCTCACGCCGTTTTGACGTACTCCCCCGCCGGTTTTTCCAGCACGATCATCGGGACGCCGTCTGCTCCCTCCGACGTGCCCACCGTCTCGTAGCCCACCTTCTTGTACAGCCTCAGGTTGCCCTCGCTGCGGTGGCCCGTGTGGAGGCGGAACTTCTTGGCTCCCCGGTTCTCCGCGAGGGCTGCCTCTGCCGCTCGCAAGAGCCTCGCGCCGATGCCGTGGCCTTGGAGGCGGGGGTGGACGCAGAGTTTGCCGATGGAGGCCGCGCCGTCGTCCGTGATGTGGCCTCGGACGGAGCCGACCACCTCGTCGCCGAGGCGGGCGACGAAGACGCAGTCGGTGGTCAGCTCCTTGCGGACGGAGTCCAGGGACTGGACGAGCGGGTCGATGCGGTAGTTGCCGTACAGGGCG
>DATCQX010000405.1:0-35920 GCA_036569285.1 Streptomyces sp. | reverse complement strand
GGTGCGGGTGGGGGGGGTGACGGGGCCGGTCGCAGCTGGGTGGCGGGAGGGAAGGCGGCTGCGGGGGGTGCGAGGGCGGAGGAAGAGTCACGGCTGCGGGCGTGGTGAGGCTATTCGTAGCTAGGGCGGGGGGAAGAGATGCGGCTGCGGGCGGGAAGGGGGCACGGGGGTATGGCGGCGCAGCCGCCATCTCAGGGGCGCGGGGAACTGCGCGACCAGCCACAGCGGGCCCACAGCCGCCCACACACCGAACCACCCGAGTTAGTGGGCGCAGATGGGCCAGAGGCAGGGAAGGCACCGCGTGGGCACGGCGGCGCAGCCGCCGTCTGGGGGCGCGGGGCCGTGTCGATATGCGGCTCTGCCGCGTGGGCGCGACCAGCCACAGCGGGCCCGCAGCCGCCCGCACACCGAACCAGCCGGCTCAGTGGGCGTATGTCAGTGCTCCAGGCGGGCCGCTCTGCCCTGTTCGCCGGATGCCCAGCATGTGTGGTCGGGGGTGCAGGTGAGGGTGTCGAAGGAGTCCGGGGTCAGGGGGTGCCAGGTGTCGCCCGCGTCGGTGGTGTAGTCCGTGCCGGTGGGGCCCACGGCGAGGGCGGTGGTGCGGGAGTGCGGGAGCCAGGTGACGCCGGAGCGGTAAGCGGGTGGAGGGACGGAGGCGGGACGCCAGGTTCGGCCGCCGTCCGTCGTCGTCGCGGCGGCGTACGGGGAGGACTGGTCGGGGCGGTAGTCGCCGCCCACAGCGATGCCGTGGCGGGGGTCCCTGAACGCGAGGGCGAAGACGCCGCGAGCCGAGTCGGCGGCCGGGATCGGTGTGTCGGCGGCCGTCCAGGTGCGGCCCCGGTCGCCGGAGTGCAGCACGCGCGCGTGGGCACCGCCTCCGGTGGCGAGCCAGACGTCACGGGGGCCGGACGTCACGAGGCACTGCCCGCTCGCCGCGAAGCCGGCCTCGCCGTCGAGGGCGGGCGGCATGCCGGTGTCGGGGAGGACGGTCCAGCTGCGTCCGCCGTCGGAGGTCGAGAGGATGCGGAACTTGCCGTCCACGGGGTCGCTCATCGCGAGGCCGTGGCGGCGGTCGAAGAAGGCGAGGCAGTCGTAGAAGGCTCGCGCGTCGGTGTTGCGGAAGGACTCGGTCCAGGTGGCCCCGCCGTCGTCCGTGCGGTAGATCCGCGACGCCTCCCCCTCCCCGATCGCCAGCACCACCGCGCGGCGCGCGTCGAACGCCTCGACGTCCCGGAACTGGAGGTCCTGCGCGCCGGGCGGCGATACGTTCCGCCAGCTCGCCCCGCCGTCCGTCGTGCGCAGCACGGTCCCCTGGGTCCCGGCGAGCCACGCCGTGTCCCTGTCGACGGCCCCGAGCCCCCGGAAGCGCACGGAGGGCGTCCCGGTGTCCTTCAGGGCCCACCGCAGCCCGCCCAGCCCCTCTTGCGCCCCACCGAACGCGCCCGGCGCTCGGCGCTCGCCACTGCGCGACCCGTCGGACATGCCCAGCCCTTCTCCCTGCACCCGGCTCTGTCCGACCCGTGCCCCGTCGGCCCCGCCCGGCGCCTGCGCCCGCGCGGGGGCGACGCTCAGCGCCGCCAGCAGTACCCCGCAGGCCGCCCCCAGGGCAGCCCCCTTCCGTCCTCCGCCGGCCGTACCGCCCACACGTCGCGTGATCTTCGAGCGCCTCATGGCGGGCGAAACTAGCGGACGTCCCGGAGCGCGTCCAGAGGCCTTCCCCGCATGCCCCTCCCGCGCGCGGGGACTCCCCGATTCCCGCCTCTTCCGTCACCGGTGTCCCCGAAGTCCCCCCACTCCCCTCTGGTCCCTTTCGTACGGTGACCGAGGTCACGTGAAATTCAGGTGCACGGATTCGGTGCTTCCGGCGTCTCTTCAAGTGTCGAGTGTCCGCCGACCGGAAGTTCGTCCAGCAGTCACAAGGGAGCAAGACGATGTCCACCGTCATCGATCAGCCTGTAGAGGCCCGTCTTGTCGCCGCCGCGCCCCGGATGCAGAGCATCCCCGCCACGCTGCACTACGACCGGGCGGATCCGTTCGCCGTACGGATGACGTTCCCCGCGCCGGCGACCCTGGAGGGCGTCGACGTGTGCTGGACGTTCGCGAGGGACCTCCTCGCGGCGGGCCTGGAGGGCGCGGAGGGCCACGGCGACGTCCGGGTGCGCCCGTACGGGTTCGACCGGACGGTCCTGGAGTTCCACGCGCCGGAGGGCACGGCGATCGTGCACGTGCACTCGGCGGACGTCCGCCGCTTCCTGGAGTCGGCGAGCGAGCTGGTGCCGGTCGGTCTGGAGCACCTCCAGCTGGACCTGGACCACGACCTCGCGGAGCTCATGCGCGACGCGTACTGACCGGGATCGATCGGAAAAGACCGGAACAACCGCCCTGCAGGGGGCGCGATTTAATCCTTTGACAGCCTCGAACGGCCCTCCTTACGGTTGACCCGCATCTGTTGCCGCCGATTGGAGAAGGACGTTGCTCGTCTGAGGTCCCGAGACACCGCGTCGCACAGCGAACCGTCTTCGCGTGCTGTGTGCGCAGCGTCCGACCTCGGCGTACGAGCCGTCCCTCAGCGGACCGGTGCCCCGAGCCGACCTCCGGTGTCTCGACACGCGCCCCTGACCGCATGCGCACACCGCGAGGCTTTTCTTGAGTCATTCCATCACCGCTTCCGCCCTCTCCTTCGCCTGGCCCGACGGCACCCCCGTCTTCGAGGGCCTGGATCTCGCCTTCGGCCCCGGCAGGACGGGGCTCGTCGGGGTCAACGGGTCCGGGAAGTCCACCCTGTTGAAGCTGATCGCCGGGGAACTGGCCCCGGCCGGCGGCACCGTGCGGGTGGCGGGCGAGATCGGCTACCTCCCGCAGAACGTCACTCTGGGGACGTCCCTCAGGGTCGACGAGGCCCTCGGGATCGACGCCCGCCGGGCCGCCCTGCACGCCATCGAGGCCGGCGACGCCTCCGAGGAGCACTTCGAGACGCTCGGGGACGACTGGGACGTCGAGGAGCGCGCCCTGGCCACGCTGGGTGAGCTGGGGCTCGGGCACATCGGCCTGGACCGCACGATCGGCGAGGTGTCCGGCGGCGAGTCGGTGCTCCTGCGACTGGCCGCGCTGCTGCTGCGCCGTCCCGACGTCCTGCTGCTGGACGAGCCGACCAACAATCTCGACCTCCACGCGCGCGCACGCCTGTACGCGGCTGTCACCGCCTGGTCGGGCGTCCTGGTCGTCGTCAGCCACGACCGGGAACTCCTGGACCTGGTCGATCAGATCGCCGATCTGCGCGCGGGGGAGGTCACCTGGTACGGCGGCAGTTTCAGCGCCTACGAGGAGGCGCTCGCCGTGGAGCAGGACGCGGCCGAGCGGATGGTGCGCGTCGCCGAGGCGGACGTCCGCAGACAGAAGCGCGAACTGAGCGACGCGCAGGTCAAGTTGGCCAAGCGCAAGAAGTTCGGGCAGAAGATGCAGGACAACAAGCGCGAGCCGAAGATCGTCATGGGGCTGCGCAAACGCTCCGCCCAGGAGGCGGCCGGCAAGCACCGCATCCTGCACGAGGAGCGCCTCGCGGAGGCGAAGGAGCGGCTGGACGAGGCGGCGGAGGCCGTCCGGGACGACGACGAGATCCGCGTCGACCTGCCGTACACGGCCGTCCCGCCGGGCCGGGGCGTGCTGTCGCTGCTGGACCTGGAGACGGCGTACGGCGCGCGCGTGGGCAACCTCGATCTGCGCGGTCCGGAGCGGGTCGCGTTGACCGGGCGCAACGGCGCGGGCAAGACGACGCTGCTGCGGACGATCGCCGGGGAGCTGGCGCCGGTCGCGGGCGAGGCCGTCGTCCATGTCCCGATGCGGTTTCTGCCGCAGCGGCTCGACGTCCTGGACGACGGGCTGACGGTGGCCGAGAACGTGGCCAGGTTCGCGCCTGACGCGACGAACAACCGGATCCGGGCCCGGCTGGCCCGGTTCCTGTTCCGGGGCGGCAGGGCGGACCAGAGCGCCGGGACGCTCTCCGGGGGCGAGCGGTTCCGGGCGGCGCTGGCCGCTCTGATGCTCGCCGAGCCCGCCCCGCAGCTCCTGCTGCTGGACGAGCCGACGAACAACCTCGACCTGGCGAGCGTGCGCCAGTTGACGACGGCCCTGGAGTCGTACGAGGGCGCTTTGGTCGTGGCCAGTCACGATCTGCCGTTCCTCAGGTCGATCGGGGTGACACGCTGGCTGGAGCTGGACGGCGGGCTGCGGGAGGGCGCCCCGGAGTGACCCACCGGTATCTCAGGTGGGGCACAGCCTTCCGGCGGGGCTTCTCCCGACCCCGCGCGAGGTTGCATGATGGCGGACCGGCGACCCTGACCAGGGCGCCGGGAAGCCGTCGCCGATTCGGAGTACCTGGACGTGCCCAGCAAGAAGGCCCTCATCCGCCGCCCCGGCCCGCGCCTCGCGGAAGGGCTGGTCACGCACATCGAACGCACCACGATCGACCCGGACCTCGCTCTGGAGCAGTGGGAGGCGTACGCCGAGGCGCTGACCGCGCACGGCTGGGAGACGGTCGAGGTCGAGCCCGCGGACGACTGTCCGGACGCGGTGTTCGTCGAGGACACGGTCGTCGTGTTCCGCAACGTCGCCCTGATCACCCGTCCGGGGGCGCGCTCCCGGCGGGGTGAGACGGCCGGTGTGGAGGAGGCGGTGGCACGGCTGGGCTGCTCGGTGAACTGGATCTGGGAGCCGGGCACCCTGGAGGGCGGTGACGTCCTCAAGATCGGCGACACGGTCTACGTGGGGCGCAGCAGCCGGACGAACGCGGCGGGCATCCAGCAGGTGCGGGCCGCGTTCGAGCCGCTCGGCGCGCGCGTGGTGGCCGTTCCGGTGAGCCGGGTGCTGCATCTGAAGACGGCGGTGACCGCGCTGCCCGACGGGACGGTGATGGGGCACATCCCGCACGTCGACCGTCCCGCGCTGTTCCCGCGGTTCCTGTCCGTCCCGGAGGAGTCCGGCGCGCACGCGGTGCTGCTCGGCGGGCACAAGCTGCTGATGGCGGCGAGCGCGCCGAAGACGGCGGAGCTGCTCACCGACCTCGGGCACGAGGTCGTGACGGTCGACATCAGCGAGTTCGAGAAGCTGGAGGGCTGTGTGACGTGCCTCTCGGTGCGGCTGCGCGGCCTGTACGCCTGAACGGGTGACGCCGTCACCCCGACGGCCCCGGAGCTGCGGGTTCCGGGCCCGTCGGCTTGTTCGGCCGATCAGCCGTGTCTCCGCTGATCAGCACCCTTTACAACACTCTTAACCTACGGTCTCGTAACCTACGGTTTCGTAGCCTACGATCCCGTAGGTTCCGGCACCGCTCGCCGGAGTGCCCCGCTCCGTTCCACGTCCCTGGAGTTCTTGTGACGATCACCTCTCCTCACCTGGGCAGCCCCGCCGGCTGGACCGACGCCCGGCTGCTGTACGCGCTGGAGGAAGTGGTCGAGAAGGAACTGAACCGGCACCTGAAGGTCACCAAGGACTGGATGCCCCACGAGTACGTGCCGTGGGGCGACGCCCGCAACTTCCCCGGCTTCTTCGAGGACGGCGAGGCCTGGGACAAGGAGCAGTCGAAGGTCACCGAGATCGGCCGGATCGCGCTCGTCGTGAACCTGCTGACCGAGGACAACCTGCCGAGCTACCACCACGAGATCGCCACCCTCTTCGGGCGCGACGGCGCCTGGGGCACCTGGGTGCACCGCTGGACGGCGGAGGAGGGGCGGCACGGCATCGTCATGCGCGACTACCTGCTGGCCTCCCGCGCGGTCGACCCGGACAAGCTGGAGCAGTTCCGGATGGCCCACATGAGCGAGGGCTTCGAGTCGGACAACAGCCACTCCATGCTGCACTCCGTGGCCTACGTCTCCTTCCAGGAGCTGGCCACCCGCATCTCGCACCGCAACACCGGGCACCAGTCCGGCGACCCTGTCTGCGACCGGATGCTGGCGCGGATCGCGGCCGACGAGAACCTTCACATGATCTTCTACCGCAACCTCCTGAAGGCCGCGTTCGAGATCGCCCCCGACCTCACGATGCAGGCCGTCCGGGACGTCGTCGTCAACTTCCGGATGCCCGGGCACGGGATGCCCGGGTTCGAGCGGGCCGCCGCGCAGATGGCGATCGGCGAGGTCTACAACATGCGGATCCACCACGACGACGTGCTGTCGCCCGTGCTGCGCTTCCTCAAGGTCATGGAGATCGACGGGCTCGGTCCCGAGGGGCTGCGGGCGCAGGAGGAGTTGGGCATGTTCATGGACGGGCTCAATGCGGAGGCTGCGAAGTTCGACGAGAAGCTGGCGGCGCGCAAGGCGCGGATGGCCGCGCGGGCGGGGGCGTGAGGGTACGCGTGCGCGCGTGCGTGAGGTGACGCGGCGGGGCTGTTGATCCTGGCGGGTGCCTCAGGGCGGCGGGCAGGGGCGGGCCGGGATGACCGGGCCGCCCTTTCGGCGTTCTCGGCGGGTGTTCGGGCGGACCCGCGGGCTTGCGGCCCGCTCGGAGGCGTCCGGTGTCAGTGGCGCCTGAGGTGGTGGCGTTCCTTCTCCGAGAGGCCGCCCCAGACGCCGAACTGCTCGTCGTGTGTGAGGGCGTGGTCCAGGCAGGCCGGGCGGATCGGGCAGAGGCCGCAGATCTGCTTGGCCTCGCGGACCGAGCTGCCCGGTTCCGGGAAGAAGAACTCCGACCCGGTCTGGGCGCACAGGGCCTCCTGCTGCCAGGAGAGGTCGGGGACGAGGCTTGTGTCGGTGGACATGACCGGATCGTGCCGGGTGGGCGAAAACGTTTGATCAACGGGCGATCAACGGGCCGGTGCGGGGGTGAGCCGGGCTGGAGGGCGATTGTCAGTGGGCGGTGCGAGACTCGGCGGTCAAGGGGATTCCTGCCGAGGAGGGTGGCCATGATCACCACACGTTTCGTCGAGGGCGCGCCGAACTGGATCGACCTGGCAACGCCCGACATCAAGGGCGCGAGCGAGTTCTACGGCGCGTTGTTCGGCTGGCGGTTCGAGTCCGCCGGGCCGGACGCGGGCGGGTACGGGTTCTTCCAGCTGGAGGGGAAGACCGTCGCGGCCGGGATGGAGACGGCCGGGGAGCAGGGGCCGCCGTCCTGGACGCTGTACTTCCGGACGCCGGACGCGCGAGCCACCGCCGAGGCCGCCTCCCGGGCCCACGGCAAGGTGCTGGTGCGGCCCATGGAGGTGATGGGGCAGGGGACGATGGCGATCCTCGCGGACGAGGCCGACGTCCCGTTCGGACTCTGGCAGCCCGCGCTGCTCCCCGGCCTCGATCTCGCCGGCGCGCCGGGGTCCTTGTGCTGGGCCGAGCTGTACACCGCCGACATCGCCGCTGCCGCCGCCTTCTACCACGCCACCCTCGGGCTGGAGACCTCCGCCGTGCCGTTCCCCGGCGGTACCTACACCTGTATCAACCCCCGAAACGCGGGCGACGACGCGATGTTCGGCGGCATCGTCCCCCTCGCGGACGCGGCCGACGAGGACCGCGCGTACTGGTTGCCGTACTTCGAGGTCGCCGATACGGACGCGGCGGTCGCTGCGGCGGTCCGGGGCGGCGGGAGCGTACGGGCACCCGCGGTGGACCTGGAGGGAGTGGGCCGTTTCGCGAAACTGGCGGATCCCTATGGGGCTCGGTTCGCGGTGATCAAGAGTGCGGGCGTCGAGGTCACTCCGTAGGAGACGGCGCCCGGCTCTCAGTGTTCGTGGTGCGGTTCGTACCCCGGGATCGTCCCGTCCGGCTTCTTCACCAGGAACAGCCCCACCATCCCCATGTCGGCGTGGCTCTGGACGTGGCAGTGGTACATCCAGGCGCCCGCCCCGACCCCTTCCCCGGCGACGACCTGGAAGCCGAAGGAGTCGGCGGGTCCGACGATCTTGTTGTCGACGACGCGGGTCGGGTCGTCGGGCCCGGTGAGCATGCCGGTGCGGTTGTCGGCCCAGCGGTGACCGTGCAGGTGGAAGGTGTGGTAGTACTCGCCGTGGGTGATCACGACGAACTCGACCCGATCCCCCACCGTGGCCTCGAAGTCGGGCCCGGAGTGCGCCGGCCGGTTGTTGACGAGCATGTCGTTGAAGACGACGGTGTGGGTCGCGTCCGGCAGAACGTCCCCCGCGCGGCGCACGATCACCGCGCCGAACAGCCCCTTCCTGATGCCCCCGGTGCCGTGCTCGGTGCCGACGACGTGGTCGTGGTAGTGCCAGTAACCGGCGCTGCCGGACCGCCAGGTGCCGTCCGCACGGCGCCCGGGGAGATGGGTGCGCCAGGTGTAGGTGCGGGAGGCTCCGGGCTCGACGTGGCTGTGGTTCAGCTTCGTGCCGTCGCTGGTGATCTCGTAGTCGAGGCCGTGGACATGGAGGCTGACGGGGACGTCGAGGGTGTTCTCCAGGGTGATGTGCGCGGTGTCGCCCTCGTACAGCTCGATGAGCGGGCCGGGGACGGACGCGTCGCCCTTCTCGAAGCCGTAGCCCAACTGCCCGTCGGGGAGCTTCTCGGCGTAGAGGGTGAGGTGTCTGACCGTGCCGACGGGGGGTGCCGCGACGGCGTTCGTGGAGCTGGGCGCGAAACTCAGCGAGGCGGCGACGGCCGCGCCGCCGAGCAGGGTCCGCCGGTCGAAGCGAGGTCCTTCCATGCCCAACTCCCCGTCCTGAGCAGGATCTTACGGAGGTATACCGGTGATGAACCGGTGAGACGGTACCGGCCCTGAGGCTGTTTCTCCACACTCAGGACAAAGTTGCGGGGATTCCGGTCATACGTGTTGGCGAACGGCACAAAGGGGTCTAGCTTCCTTGGCGCTGTCCGCCGTGACCGAGGAGGTGCCTGTGCGCTTACGAGGACCGAGCACGAGGAGACGGATCTGGCCGGCCGCCGGGGTGATCGTCGCGGGGCTGCTGTCCGCGCCGGCCACGGCCCAGGCGCTGCCACCCCCGACAACGATATCGGTCAAGTCGCCGCCGGGCGGGGCGGATGTGAGGGTGCTGGTCTTCTACGGCTCCGCGGCGGCGGGTGACGAGTCGCCGGTCGTGAACGCGGGGATCGCCGCGATCGAGCGGATCGGCCGGTCGGGCCCGGCGGACCAGCGGTTCGCGGTGGAGGCGACGGACGACGCCCGGATCTTCACCGACGGCGCCGCGCTGGGGAGTTACAACGCGGTGGCGTTCCTGACAGGCGGCGGTGACGTCCTCGACCCGGATCAGGAGGCGGGCCTGGAAGCGTACATGGAGGCGGGCGGCGGTTTCCTCGGCGTCCACGACGCGGCCCGCGCGGAGCCGTACTCGGACTGGTTCACCGGCCTGATCGGCGCCCGTCCGGCCGCGGCGAGCCCACCTGCCGTGCAGCGCGCGGTCGTCGAGGTGGGCGACCGGCAGCACCCGGCGACGAAGGACCTGCCGCTGGAGTGGAAGCACGCCGACCAGTGGTTCAACTGGGTGAAGAACCCGTCCGGCGACGTCCACGCCGTCGCCCGGGTCCGCGAGCGGACCTACCAGCCAGGCACGGGCGCCAACGGCGCCGACCACCCGGTGAGTTGGTGCCGTGACTACGACGGCGGCCGGTCCTTCTACACCGGTCTCGGCGGGACGGTGTCGTCGTACGACGAGACCGAGTTCCGCGCGCATCTGCGCGGCGCCCTGCTGTGGACGACACGGCTCGCGCGGGCCGACTGCAAGGCCACGATCGCCGCCAACTACCGTGCGGAGCGCCTGACTCAGCCCAACCAGCCCGGCCAGAACGACCAGATCGGTGAGCCGCACGGCCTGGTCATCGCGCCCGACGGGCGGGTGCTGTACATCGGCCGGGGCGGCGCCGACTCCTCGCAGCCGGTGATCACCGACTGGAACAACCCGGACATCGGCAAGGGCAGGGGCGAGATCCACGTCTACGACCCGAGCACCAAGAAGGTGACTCTCGCGGGGGAGTTGACCGTCTTCGGCAACAAGGGCGGCGGCGACGAGCTGGTCAAGGTCGAGGAGGGCCTGCTCGGTATCGAGCTGGACCCGCGCTTCGAGGACAACGGCTGGGTGTACCTGCACTACACACCCCACGCGCGGCTGAACCGGGACACGCAGATGGCCGAACGGCGCGTCTCCCGCTTCACGTTGGACCTCGCGACGAACAAGCTGGACCTCGGCAGCGAGAAGGTGCTCCTCAAGTGGCCCGTCCAGGTGCACAGTTGCTGTCACGCGGGCGGCGGGATGTCCTGGGACTCCAGGGGCAACCTGTACATCGCGACCGGCGACAACAACTCCAGCCAGTTCAGCGACGGTTACTCCGGCAACAATCCGGCGCCGAACTACAAGGGCGTCTCGTTCGCGGACGCGCGCCGCACCGCCGGCAACACCAACAACCTCAACGGCAAGATCCTGCGTATCCACCCGGAGCCGGACGGCACGTACACGCTGCCCCCGGGCAACCTGTTCACCGGCAAGGAGACCGCCGAGGGCGGCGGCAAGACGCGCGGCGAGATCTACGTGATGGGCGTCAGGAACCCGGCGCGCATCTTCGTCGACAAGAAGACGGACGTCCTGTACGCGGGCTGGGTCGGCCCCGACGCGGGCGCGCCCTCGACGACGTGGGGTCCGGCGAAGTACGACACGTTCGCCGCCATCACCCGTGCGGGCAACCGGGGTTGGCCGTACTGCATGGGCAACAGGCAGCCCTACCGGGACCGCAATCTGCCGGACCCGTCGCAGCCGCTCGGCTGGTACGACTGCGACCACCCGAAGAACGAGTCGCCGAACAACGACGGACTCGTCAACCTGCCGCCGGTCACCGGGAACAACATCTGGTACTCGCCGCAGGGCGGCGCCCCGGACTACCCGCGCGACGCGAACGGCGTCCCGTCGTACAAGCAGGAGGAGGCCACCTACCTGCTGCCGTGGCTCAAGGGCGGCGGCCAGGCGACGATGAACGGGCCCGTGTACCGCTACGACGCGGCGAGCACCAGCGCCACCAAGTGGCCGTCCTACTGGGACGGGAAGTGGTTCGTCGGCGACTTCTACGACGGCGACCAGCCGCGCAACGCCGTCGTCATGGATCCGGCGACGCAGGGGGACGGCGGACTGCCCGTGCACTCCGAGTCGTTGAAGAAGATCGTGCCGGTGGGCAACGACCGCATCAAGAACCTCATGGACTGGAAGTTCGGACCCGACGGCGCGCTGTACGTCCTCGACTACGGGCGGGGCTTCTTCACCTCGGACGCCAAGTCGGCGCTGTGGCGCGTCACTTACTCGGGCGGCGGACCGACCCCGGCCGCCGGGCAGCTCGCGCGGGGAGGCCAGTGATGCGTCGACGCCGAGTCCTCACAGCCCTGTTGGCGGCCGTCCTGATGCTGCTCGGCCTCCAGGCCCTGCCCGGCCACGCCCAACCCGCCGTCCAGGAGCAGGTCTTGACCTGGACGGCCGGGAACGACATCACCCAGTACGTCTCGGCGCCGCGGACCGCCGTGGCCGGTAAGGCGACGGTCGTCTTCGAGAACAGCGCGGCCACCGGCAACACGACGGGCATGCCCCACACGCTGACGTTCGTGACGGGCGACCCCGAGTTCAACAGCGACGTCCAACTCAACATCCTCGCCAACCCGTTCGACGACACGGGCGGCCGGCACACCGCCGAGGTGACCCTCACCCCGGGCCGCTACCTCTACCACTGCACGATCCCCGGCCACGGCCAGATGCAGGGCATCCTCGTCGTCACCGAGGGCGCCGGCGAGGACACCACGCCCCCCGAGGCGAACGCCCGGATCACCGGAGCGCAGAACTCCCAGGGTGAGTACGTCGGTTCGGCGACCGTCGCCGTCGTCGCGACCGACGAGGGTTCGGGCGTCGACCGGATCGAGTACGCGATCGGCGACGAGGACGTGTGGTGGCCGTACACCACCCCGGTCGTCGTCGACCAGCCCGGCCAGTACGCCGCCCGTTACCGGGCGTTCGACAAGGCGGGCAACGTGTCCG
Organism: Streptomyces sp.; assembly: GCA_036569285.1. Lineage (GTDB taxonomy): Bacteria > Actinomycetota > Actinomycetes > Streptomycetales > Streptomycetaceae > Streptomyces. The sequence continues at coordinate 23,958 of DATCQX010000405.1, read as the reverse complement.
CCGAGAAGACCCTCCGGTTCACGGTCGTCGCACCGCAGAGCGACGACACGACCCCGCCGGAGACCTCGGCGACGGTCAGCGGTGAACAGCGGCCGGACGGCGCCTACGTGGAGATGGCGACCGTCACCGTCACGGCGTCCGACACCGGTTCGGGCGTCAACACCATCGAGTACGCGCTGGACAGCGGGAGTTGGCAGCCGTACACCGCGCCCGTGATGGTGCATCGGACCGGCGCGCACACGGTCCGCTACCGCGCCACCGACAAGGCGGGCAACGTGTCGGCCGAGAAGGACGCGCGGTTCACGGTCGTCGCCTCGTCCGCGCCCGACACCGTCCCGCCGGTGACCGGTGCGACCGTCAGCGGGACGCGCAACTCGGACGGCGCGTACGTCGGCAGCGCCCGGGTGACCGTGAGCGCGACGGACGGGGACGGTTCGGGGGTGGACCGGATCGAGTACTCGATCGACACCGGGCCCTATCTGGCGTACGGGGCGCCCGTGGTCGTCGACCGGGCGGGCACGCACACGCTGGCCTACCGGGCGACGGACCGGGCCGGGAACACGTCGGCGGCGCGGACGGTCACCTTCAGCGTCGTCGGCAGTTCGGTCCCGGCACCGGGCTGCCCGGAGTTCGACGAGCGGTTGACGGTGATCGTCGGGACGGTCGACTCGGGCGTCCCGAACCGGCTGACCGACTCCCGGTGCAGGATCAACGAGTTGATCGAGGACGAGAAGGAGTGGACGTCCCGCGCGCTGTTCCTCAAGCACGTGAAGACCGTCCTGGACGGCCTGTTCCGAGACGGTGTCGTCGACGGCCGCGAGTACGACGCGATCGACGCGGCGGCCCGCGCGTCCGGGATCGGCACGCCGGGGCAGACCGAGGGCTACCGCACGATCATGGACGGGACGGCGGCGTCGTTCGCCAAGTGGCAGCAGGTGGGCGGCGGTTCGTTCGCGCTGAACCCGGACGGCTCGATCACCAGCGGCACGTCGCGGCCGGGCCTCGGCATGCTGTGGTTCCCGCAGCGCACCTACGGCGACTTCTCGCTGCGCCTGCAGTGGCGTGACGACGCGCCGGGCACCGGGAACGCCAACTCCGGTGTGTTCGTGCGGTTCCCGTGGGTCCACGACCATCCGGAGGAGCCGCGTCCGGAGTGGGCGGCCATCAAGTTCGGGCACGAGGTGCAGGTGTTCGACTCGCCGGCCGGCGACATGTACAAGACCGGCTCGGTGTACGGCTTCGACCGGGTCGGGCTCGCCGGGGCGCAGGTGACGCAGAAGGGCACCTGGAACGACTACGAGATCCGGGTCGTCGACCAGCACTACTCGGTCTTCAGGAACGGCGTCCTGATCAACGAGTTCGACAACACCGGCGGCCAGGTCTTCGAGCCTGCGCGCGCCGACGATCCGGGGACCGACGGGCGGCGTTACGCGGCCGGGTACATCGGGCTCCAGGTGCACAGCACGACGGACGTCGTCTCCTACCGGGACGTCCGGATCATGGACCTCTCCTAATCGGCGTCGCGGGCTCGGCTCGGCTGGACCCGCTTGGGCTCCCCCGGCATCTTGGGGTACTCGGGCGGGTACGGCAGATCGCCGAGCCCGTGCTCGTGTTCGTCCCGGTGGGCGAGGTCGAGCAGGGCGTCCAGGGAGAACGCGTGGTCGTCCATGTCCGCGTGCACGTCGCCGAGCCGGGCGAAGCGCTCGGGCATGGTGGCGAGGTCGAAGTCCCGGGGGTGGGCGTCGTCCAGCTCGTCCCAGCGCAGGGGCGCGGAGACGGGGGCGTGCGGGTGGGGGCGTACGGAGTAGGCGGAGGCGATCGTGCGGTCGCGGGCGGTCTGGTTGTAGTCGATGAATACCTTTTGACCCCTTTCCTCCTTCCACCATTTGATAGTCACCTGTTCCGGCATTCTGCGTTCCATCTCCCTGCCGACGGCGATCGCCGCGCGCCGGACCTCGGTGAACGTCCAGCGGGGCTCGATCGGGACGAAGATGTGCAGGCCGCGTCCGCCGGAGGTCTTGGGCCAGCCGCGCAGGCCGCCGAACGCGTCGAGGACGGACCGCAGTTCGTGGGCGGCGCGGACGGCGTCGGCGTAGTCGGTGCCGGGCTGGGGGTCGAGGTCGAGGCGGAGTTCGTCGGGGTGGTCGACGTCGGCGCGGCGGACGGGCCAGGGGTGGAAGGTGAGGGTGCCGTACTGGGCGGCCCACAAGGCGGCGGCCTGTTCGGTGGGGCACATCTCGTCGGCGCCGCGTCCGCTGGGGAAGGTGATGTGGGCGGTGGGGATCCAGTCGGGCATCGTCTTCGGGGCGCGTTTCTGGAAGAAGTGCTCGCCGTCCACGCCGTCGGGGTAGCGCTCCAGGGTGGTGGGGCGTTCGCGCAGGGCGCGCAGGATGCCGGGGGCGACGGCCTGGTAGTAGCAGGCGAGGTCCAGCTTGGTGAAGCCGCGCTCCGGGAAGAACACCTTGCCGGGGCTGGACAGCCGTACCGTCCGCCCGCCGACCTCCAGCTCGACCGCATCACCCATGGGGCCACCGTAGGCGAAACGCATATATCAGGCATTTCGCCCGCCACAGGGTGAGACTTCAGCCATGGATCTGCCGGTGATGCCCCCTGTGAAGCCCATGCTCGCCAAGTCGGTGGCGAAGATCCCGCCGGGCATGCAGTACGAGGCGAAGTGGGACGGCTTCCGGGCGATCGTGTTCCGCGACGGGGACCAGGTGGAGCTGGGAAGCCGCACGACCAAGTCTCTGACCAGGTACTTTCCCGAGCTGGTGGTGGCGTTGAAGGAGCGGTTGCCGAAGCGGTGCGTGCTGGACGGGGAGATCGTGATCGCGCGGGACGGGCGCCTGGACTTCGACGCGCTGACCGAGCGCATCCACCCGGCGGACTCCCGGGTCCGCACCCTCGCCGAGCGCACCCCGGCGTCGTTCGTCGCGTTCGACCTGCTGGCGCTGCTGGACGAGTCTCTCCTCGACGTCCCGCTGACCGACCGGCGCGCGCTGCTGGAGCGGGCCCTGTCCGGGGTGACCCCGCCGGTGCACCTGGCGCCCGCGACGACCGACACGGCGGTGGCGGCGCGCTGGTTCGAGCAGTACGAGGGGGCGGGGCTCGACGGCGTGATCGCCAAGCCGCTCACCTTGCCCTACCTCCCGGACGAACGGGCGATGTTCAAGGTCAAGCACGAGCGGACGGCGGACACGGTCGTCGCCGGGTACCGCTTCCACAAGAGCGGGCCGGTGGTGGGTTCGCTGCTCCTGGGTCTGTACGACGACGCGGGCGTCCTTCAGCACGTGGGGGTGTCGGCGTCGTTCACGATGGCGCGGCGCGCGGAGCTGGTCGAGGAGCTGGAGCCGCTGCGGCCGGCCGACGCCTCGGAGCATCCGTGGGCGGCGTGGGGTGACGCCGCGGCGCACGAGACGGCGCGGCTGCCGGGGGCGCCGAGCCGCTGGTCCGGAAAGAAGGACCTCTCCTGGGTGCCGGTGCGGCCCGAGCGGGTGGCCGAGGTGGCGTACGACCACATGGAGAACGGTGTCCGCTTCCGGCACACGGCCCGCTTCCGCCGGTGGCGCCCCGACCGCACGCCGGAGAGCTGTACGTACGCGCAGTTGGAGGAGCCGGTGCGGTACGACCTCGGGGAGATCCTGGGGACGCCCCGGACGGAGTAGCGGAACGAGCGCGATCACTTTTGATCGGGTAGGGCACCAAGCGACCGATTCAGCACCCCCTGTAGGGACACGAACTGGTGGCATCCGTGAACATCACCCGCTCCAACCCGAAACCCACGACCCCGGCGCGCACCGCCGCCGCCCTCCTCGCCGCGACCCTCACAGCGGCCCTGCTCACAGGCTGTACGACGACCCCGCGCGCGGGCGACGACAACGCGAACGGCGCCCTGAACCCCCGCGCGGGCGCCGGACCCGTCCTCGCCGTGAAGATCGACAACGCGCCGGCGGCCCGCCCGCACACCGGTCTGGACGCGGCGGACGTCGTGTACGTCGAGCCGGTCGAGGGCGGGCTGAGCCGTCTGATGGCGGTGTACGCGACACGGCTCCCCCAGGTGATCGGCCCGGTGCGCAGCGCACGCCAGTCGGACCTGGAGCTGCTGCGCCAGTTCGACCGCCCGGTGCTCGCGTTCTCCGGCGCCCAGCGCAAGCTGCACCCCCTGATCGACCGGGCGCCGCTGCGGGCGATCGAGCCCGGCGAGGTGTCCGGCGCCTACTACCGGGGCGGGGCGAGACGGGCGCCGCACAACCTCTACCTGCGCCCGAACCGGCTGCTGCGCTCGGCGCCGGGGGCCGCCGCGCTCGGCGCGACCGGGTTCCGCTTCGGCCCGGCGCCCTCGGGCGGGCGGGCGACGGGCTCGCGGACGGTGCGCTTTCCGGCGGCCCGGTTCACGTTCACCTGGTCGGCAGGGCGGGGGCGCTGGCTGGTCGCGCTGGACGGCCGCAGGGCCCGGAAGGCGGCTCCCGCGACGGTCGTCGTGCAGTACGTGAAGATCCGCAAGAGCCGGTTCCACGACGTGCTGGGCAACCACACGCCGTACCCGCAGACCGTCGGGTCTGGGCGGGCGACGGTGCTGCGGGGCGGGCGCGCCTACAACGTCGTCTGGACGCGGCCGAGGGCCGGCGAGGGGACGCGGTTCAGCACGCGGGACGGGCGGCGGGTGAACTTCGCCCGGGGGCAGGTGTGGGTGGTGTTCGCGAAGGCGTCCTGAGGGTCAGGCGCTCTCGCGCGTGCAGGCCGGTTCGCCGGGGTGGCGCAGGTCCTCCGCCGCGTCGGCGACCCGCTGGATCAGCGCGAAGAACACGGCCCGCTCGGCGGCGGACAGGGGGGCGAGGAAGACCTGGTTCATGCGCGCCGTCCGTACGGTCAGCTTGCGGTGGACGCGCACGCCGTCCTCGGTCGGCTTCAGGAGGGAGCGGCGGCCGTCCTGCGGGTCGCGGATCTTGTCGAGGAGCCCGCGCTTGCACAGGCGGCTGATCACCTCGGCGATCGTCGACCGGTCGAGGCCCACCCGCTCCCCCACCGTCCGCTGGTCGAGGCCGGGCTCGTCGACGAGAGTGTTGAGGACGGCGAACTGCGGGGAGGTGATCTCCTCCGAGACCATCGTGTTCCAGAGCAGATAGTGCGCCTGCTGAAGGCGCCGGGCCAGATGCCCGGGGTGAGTGGTGAGGTCCACCGCGGCCATGGGCGCTCCCCTCGTCGAATTCGTTGGTGCACTGAACGATACTCGCACTCTCCGACAGTTGTCTTTACTCTCCGCACACATCTCACCTGCTTCAATGCAGAGGTCTTGACGGTCTTCGCGTCACGGTGGGAGCGTGAGGGCATCCTCGCCGAAATGCTCAGTGCGCTGAGCAATAGAGAGATGGGGCTGGACGGATGGACAAGGTGGTCGCCACGGCCGAGGAGGCGGTGGCCGATGTGCCGGACGGCGCGTCGCTGGCCGTGGGCGGGTTCGGGCTGAGCGGAGTGCCGACCGTGCTGATCGAGGCGCTGTTCGCGCGCGGCTCGGGCGGCCTGTCGGTGGTCTCCAACAACTGCGGGGCCATGGAGAGCGGCCTCGCGGTCCTCCTCGCGGCCGGGCGCATCTCCCGCGTCACCGGCTCCTACATCGGCGGCAACAAGGAGTTCGCACGCCAGTACCTGGCCGGTGAACTGGAGCTGGAGCTGATCCCCCAGGGCACGCTCGCCGAGCGCCTGCGCGCGGGCGGCGCCGGCATCCCCGCCTTCTACACCCCGGCCGGCGTGGGCACGCAGGTCGCGGACGGCGGCCTGCCCTGGCGGTACGACGGTCAGGGCGGCGTCGCCCTCGCCTCCCCGCCGAAGGAGGTCCGCGACTTCGACGGCACCGAGTACGTCCTGGAGCGCGGCATCCGCACGGACTTCGCGCTGGTCCGCGCCGCGAAGGGCGACCGGCACGGCAACCTCGTCTTCAACAAGTCCTCCCGCAACTTCAACCCCCTCGCGGCGATGGCCGGCCGCGTCACGATCGCCGAGGTCGAGGAGCTGGTCGAACCCGGCGAGATCGACCCCGACGCGGTCCACCTGCCGGGGATCTTCGTGCAGCGCGTCGTCGCGCTGACCCCGGAGCAGGCCGCCGACAAGAAGATCGAGCAGCGGACGGTGAGCAGCTGATGGCCTGGACACGCGAGGAGATGGCCGCACGCGCCGCGCGCGAGCTGCCCGACGGAAGCTACGTCAACCTCGGGATCGGCCTGCCGACGCTCATCCCGAACCACCTCCCCCCGGGCGTCGAGGTCGTCCTGGAGTCGGAGAACGGCATCCTCGGCACCGGCCCCTACCCGGCCGAGGACGCCGTCGACCCGGACCTCATCAACGCCGGCAAGGAGACCGTCACGGTCCTGCCGGGCGCCTCCTTCTTCGACTCCGCGCTGTCCTTCGGGATGATCCGGGGCGGCCACATCGACGTCGCCGTCCTCGGGGCGATGCAGGTCTCCGAGACGGGGGACCTCGCGAACTGGGCGATCCCCGGGAAGCTGGTCACCGGCATCGGCGGGGCGATGGACCTCGTGCACGGCGCGCGGACCGTCATCGTCGTGATGACCCACACCGCGAAGGACGGCACGCCGAAGATCCTCACCGAGTGCGCCCTGCCGCTCACCGGCAAGGGCTGCGTGAACCGGATCATCACCGACCTGTGCGTCCTGGACATCACCGGGGAAGGGCTCGTCCTCGTCGAGACGGCCCCCGGCGTGAGCGCCGAGGAGATCCTCGCCAAGACCGACGCGAAGGTGATCGTGCCGGAGGGACTGGAGTGAGCGGGATGAAGGACGTCTACATCGTCGACGCGGTCCGCACGCCGATCGGCCGCTACAACGGGGGCCTCGCGGGCGTACGGCCCGACGACCTCGCCGCGCACGCGATCCGGGAGCTGATCGCCCGCACGCCTGACCTCGACCCCGCGCGCGTGGAGGACGTGTACTTCGGCAACGCCAACGGCGCCGGAGAGGAGAACCGCAACGTCGCGCGCATGGCGGGGCTCCTCGCCGGGCTGCCGACGTCCGTCCCCGGAGTCAGCGTCAACCGGCTCTGCGCGTCCGGTCTGGAGGCCGTGATCCAGGCGGCCCGCGCGATCGCCGTCGGGGACGCGTCCGTCGTCGTCGCGGGCGGCGTCGAGTCCATGACCCGGGCGCCCTACGTCCTGCCGAAGAGCGACAAGCCGTTCCCCGCGGGGCATGCCGAGCTGTTCTCCACCACCCTCGGCTGGCGGATGGTCAACCCCAGGATGGATCCGCAGTGGACCATTCCTCTGGGCGAGAGTGCCGAACTCATCGCCGACAAGCACAAGATCACCCGTGAGCAGCAGGACGAGTTCGCGCTCGCCTCGCACCGCAAAGCCGCCGCCGCGCAGGAGCGGGGGCTGTTCGACGCCGAGTCGGCGCCGGTGTCCATCCCGCAGCGCAAGGGGGACGCGGTGGTGTTCGGTGCGGACGAATGTGTCCGTCCCGATGCGTCGCTCGCCGCCATGGCCAAGCTGAAGCCGTCGTTCCGGGCGGAGGGCGGGACGGTGACGGCGGGGAACGCGTCGCCGCTCAACGACGGGGCCGCGGCTCTGCTGCTGACCGACGAGGAGGGGTTGCGGGCGGTCGGGCGGGAGCCGTTGGCGCGCGTGTCCGCGACCGGGGTGTCCGCCATCGACCCGCAGTACTTCGGGCTGGCGCCCGTGGAGGCGGTGCAGCGGGCGCTGCGCAAGGCGGGGAAGGGGTTCGGGGAGGTCGACGTCCTTGAGCTGAACGAGGCGTTCGCCGCGCAGGTGCTGGGGTGCGTCGCGGAGTGGCCCGAGTTCGATCCGGCCGTGCTGAATCCGCAGGGCGGGGCCATCGCGTTGGGGCATCCGCTGGGGATGTCGGGGGCGAGGCTGGCGGGGACCGTTGCTCATCAACTGGCCCGCAAGGGTTCGGGGGTTGGGGTTGCCACGCTGTGCATCGGCGTTGGGCAAGGACTCGCGTTGGTGCTTGAGCGGTAGGTCCTGCCTGGTTCTGTATCGCTGGCGGGTGCGGGTTGTCTGTGGCTGGTCGCGCCCACGCGGCGGTAGCCGCAAATCAAATACAGCCCCGCGCCCCTAAAAACACTAGGAACCCTCTTCCATGACTCTCACCCAGCACGACATCGACCTCGAAATAGCCGCCGAGCGCGCCGCCTACGAGAAGCGGATCGGGGAAGGGCAGCCCGTCGAGCACCACCCCCGCCGCGACTACGCCCCCTACCGCTCCTCCGTGCTGCGCCACCCCAAGCACCCCCTCGTCGCCATCGACACCACCAAGGACCCCGAACTCGTCGAGCTGCACTCCCCGGCCTTCGGGGAGCGGGACATCACGGAGATCGACAACGATCTGACCCGGCAGCACAACGGCGAGCCGGTCGGGGAGCGGATCACGGTGTCGGGGCGGGTGCTGGACCGGGACGGGAAGCCGTTGCGGGGGCAGCTCGTGGAGATCTGGCAGGCGAACTCGGCGGGCAGGTACGCGCATCAGCGGGAGCAGCACGACGCGCCGCTGGATCCGAACTTCACGGGCGTCGGGCGGACACTGACCGACGAGCGCGGTTTCTACCGGTTCACCACCATTCAGCCCGGCCCCTACCCCTGGCGTCAGCACCTGAACGCGTGGCGCCCGGCGCACATCCACTTCTCCCTGTTCGGGACGGCGTTCACGCAGCGGCTCGTGACGCAGATGTACTTCCCGGCCGACCCCCTGTTCCCGTACGACCCGATCATCCAGTCCGTGACGGACGACGCGGCGCGCCAGCGCCTGGTGGCGACGTACGACCACAGCCTGTCGGTGCCGGAGTTCTCGATGGGCTATCACTGGGACATCGTGCTGGACGGCCCGCGGGCCACCTGGATGGAAGAGGGGCGCTGACCGCCATGACGAGGATCGACACCACCCGCCCGGAGTCGGTGCTGCCGACGCCGTCGCACACCGTCGGCCCGTTCTACGGGCACGCCCTGCCGTTCCAGGGCGGCGGCGACATCGCGCCGGCGGGCCACCCGGACACGATCACCCTCCAGGGGTACGTGTACGACGGCGAGGGCAACCCCTTGCCGGACGCGCTCCTCGAACTGTGGAGCGCGGGCCCGGACGGCGAGGTCCCGCAGGTGGACGGCTCGATGCGGCGCGACCCCGCGACCGGCGGGTTCCTCGGGCGCAACGGCGTGGAGTTCACCGGCTGGGGCCGCGTCCAGACCGACAGCAACGGCCACTGGTCGGCGCGCACGCTCCGCCCGGCGGCACGCGGCGCGAGCGCCCCCTACATCAGCGTGTGCGTGTTCGCGCGCGGTCTGCTGGTGCACCTGTACACGCGGATCTACCTGCCGGGCGACGAGGCGGCGCACGCCGTCGACCCGCTGCTGACCCGCCTCGACCCCGACCGGCGCGGCACGCTGCTGGCCGCCGGGAGCGGGCCGGCCTCCTACCGGTTCGACGTCCGCCTCCAGGGCGCGGGCGAGACGGTCTTCCTGGAGTTCCGGTGACCGACGACGGCCTCCTCGCCCCCGGCTGGACGGGCTCCCCGGCCGCCGGGGCGACGAGCGACGCCGCGTACCTGCGGGCCATGCTCGACGCGGAGGCCGCGCTGACCCGCGCGCAGGCCGCGCTGGGCCTCGCCCCGGCCGAGGCCGCCGCGGCCGTCACCGAGGCCGCCGACCCGGCCCGCTTCGACGTGCCCTCCCTCGCCGAGCGGGCCCGCTCCGGCGGGAACCCGGTGATCCCCCTGGTCGCCGACCTCACGAAGGCCGTCGGCGCCGCGTACGGCCCGTACGTCCACCGGGGCGCCACCAGCCAGGACGTCCTGGACACCGCCGCGATGCTGGTCGCGTCCCGCACCCTCGGCCCGGTCCTCGCCGACCTCGACCGCGTCGAGCGGGCGCTGGCCGCTCTCGCCGCCGCGCACCGCGACTCCGCGATGCCGGGCCGCACGCTCACCCAGCACGCCGTCCCGACGACCTTCGGCCTCAAGGCGGCCGGCTGGCGCTCGCTGGTCCTGGACGCACGCGACCGGCTGACGGCCGTCCGCGGCTCGCTGCCCGCCCAACTGGGCGGTGCGGCCGGGACGCTGGCCGCGTTCACGGTGTTCGGGGATGGGGACGCGAGCGGGCTGCCGGGGGCGTTCGCCGCCGAACTGGGGCTGCGGGAGCCTGAGTTGCCGTGGCATGTACTGCGGACGCCGGTCGCGGACCTCGCCGGGGCGCTGGCGTTCACGGCGGGGGCGCTCGGGAAGGTCGCCGTCGACGTGCTGGCGCTGGCGCGGACCGAGGTCGGGGAGGTCGCCGAGGGCAGCGGGGGCGGGTCGTCCGCGATGCCGCACAAGGCGAACCCGGTGCGGGCCACGCTGGTCCTGGCCGCCGCCCGGCGCGCTCCGCAGCTCGCGGCGACGCTGTACGGGGCGCTGGTCGCGGAGGACGAGCGGCCTGCCGGGGCGTGGCACGCGGAGTGGGAGCCGCTGCGGGATCTGCTGCGGCTGACCGGCGGGGCCGCGCGGGACGCCGTCGAACTCGTCGAAGGGCTACGGGTGTTGCCGGAGGTGATGCGGGACCACCTGGGGCTCACGCACGGGTTGATCGTGTCGGAGCGGCTGGCCGCCGAGCTGGCGGAGGTCCTCGGGCGGGCCCGCGCCAAGGAGCTGCTGACCTCGCTCGCCCGGCGGACGTACACCGAGGGCCGCACCCTCGCCGAACTCCTCGGCGAAGAGCCCGAGTTGAAGGACCTCGACCTCACGGACCTCGCCGATCCCGTCCGTTACACCGGTCTCGCCGGTGCCCTCACCGACCGTGCCCTGGAGCGACGTTGACCGAGAAGCTGCTCAACCACCGTATCGAGGGCTCCCCTTCGGCTCCTCCGCTGCTGCTGGGGCCGTCGGTGGGGACGTCGTACGCGCTGTGGGACAAGGTGGCGCCCGAGCTGTCGGTGACGCACCGGGTGGTGCGCTGGGACCTGCCGGGGCACGGCGGGTCGGCGGCGGAGCTGATCTCGGCCGGGGCGACGATGTCCGAACTCGCCGCACTGGTCGTGCGGTTGGCGGACTCCCTGGGGATCGAGCGGTTCGCGTACGCCGGGGTGTCGATCGGCGGGGCCGTCGGGATGCAGCTCGCGCTGGAGCACCCGGAGCGAGTTCAGTCGCTGGCCGTGCTCTGCTCCTCGGCGCACTTCGGCGGGGCCGCGCCCTGGCGGGAGCGGGCCGCACGGGTGCGGGCGGAGGGCATGGAGTGGCTGCTGGAGCCCACCGCCGGGCGGTGGTTCGCCGGAGAGTTCCGGGAGCCGGGGCTGCTGGCGGACCTCGCGGCCACGAACCCCGGTGCGTACGCGGCCTGTTGTGACGCGCTCGCCTCGTTCGACCTGCGGGAGCGGCTCGGGGAGATCCGGGCGCGGACGCTGGCGATCGCCGGCCGCGAGGACCCGGCCACGCCCCCGGCGCACCTGCGGGAGATCGCCGACGGGGTGCCGGGCTCCACGCTGGTGGAGCTGCCCGGGGCCGCGCATCTGGCGCCCGCGCAGTGCCCCAAGGCCGTGCTGACCGCGCTGCGCTCCCATCTCGGGGGCGGCGGCGCCGAGCCCGGGATGGCGGTGCGGCGCGAGGTCCTCGGGGACGCGCACGTCGACCGGGCGCAGGAGCGGCAGTCCGCGTTCACCGCGCGGTTCCAGGACTTCATCTCCCGGTACGCCTGGGGCGAGATCTGGACCGACCCGACGCTCTCACGCCGCGAGCGCAGCCTCGTCACGCTGACGGCGCTCGTCGCACACGGGCACTACGACGAACTGGCGATGCACGTCCGGGCGGCACGGCGCAACGGGCTGACGCCGAAGGAGATCGGGGCGGTGCTGTTGCAGTCGGCCGTCTACTTGGGGGTGCCCGCCGCCAACTCGGCGTTCGCCGTGGCCCAGCGGGTACTGGCGGAAGAGGACGAATAAGGGTGTCACTGGTGGTCGTACGGTGGAAAAGGTTGGCCTGCCGGACACATTCCGCACCTACCGTTGAGCCATGTCGACCATTCTGATCACCGGTGCGACGTCCGGGCTCGGCCGGTACGTCGCGTTCGAACTCGTCCGGGACGGGCATCTCGTGCTGGCGCACGGGCGGGACGCGCGGCGTACCGAGCGGCTCGTGTCCGAGCTGCGGACCGAGGGGGAGGCGGAGGGGTTCGTCGCGGATCTCGCTTCGCTGGACGCCGTACGGGAGTTGGGCGAGAAGGTGGCGCTGGCCCACCCCGAGCTGGATGTCCTCGTCAACAACGCGGGCGTCGGGGCCGGGGCGCCCGGCGCGGAGCGGGAGTTGAGCCTCGACGGGCATGAACTCCGGCTCGCCGTCAACTACTTGGCGCCGGTCGTGCTGACCCGGGCGCTGCTGCCGGTGCTGAGCGCGAACACGCCGGCCCGGATCGTGAACGTGGGGTCCGTGGGGCAGGACCCGGTCGCCTTCGACGATCCCGAGTTCGCCCGGGGGTACGACGGGTTCGCCGCGTACCGCCGCTCCAAGTTCGCGCTGGCCGCGTTCACGTTCACGCTGGCGGAGGAGCTGGCGGGGAGCGGGGTCGCCGTGAATGTGGTGCATCCGGCGACGTTCATGGACACGGCGATGGTCCGCGAAGGTGGTATGGCGCCGTGGAGTTCGGTGGCGGACGGGGCGCCGGGGGTGCTGGCGTTGACCGCCGAGGACGTCGGGTCCGGGGGTTACTTCGACGGCACGGCCGTCTCGCGGGCGCACGAGGGGACGTACGACGCCGGGACCAGGGAGCGGCTGACGCGCGTCACCGGGCAGTTGCTGGCGGTGTGAGAAGGGATGCGGACGGGTGCGGCGCCGTGGTGGCGGTGGCCGCAACTCGAATACAGTCCCGTGCCCCTGAAAACGCCACGCGCCGCCCTCCGAAAGGCGCCCCCTACTCCAACCCCACCAACACCCCCTCCGCCTGCTGCACCAACCCGTCCGCCCCGCACGACCGCGCCAGATCGAGCCCCTTCCTCAGCTCCGACACCGACCGCGACAGCGTCCCGTACTCGATCCGCGCCGCCGCGTGCTCGTACTGGCAGGGGGAGGACTCCAGATAGGTCACCGCCTGGTACGCCAGCCGCACAGCGCGTTGGCCGGTCTCCAGGGACGCCGCGCAGCGCAGGGCCTCTCCGATGGCCGTGTCCGTGCCGAGGCGTTCGGCGCGGGCACGGGTGTCGGCGGCGAGACGGGCGGCGCGGGCGGGGTCCTCGGTGGCGAGGGCGCGGGCGAGGTCGACGGCCCAGGGGACCATGACGGGGTTGAGGTGGCCCCGGGCGGCGGCGGCCTTCTCCGCCTCCTCCAGCTCGTTGATCCCCTCGGCCGTCCGGCCCACCGCGAGCAGCAGGCGGCCCCGGACGGAGCGGGGGTCGGGCAGGACGATCGTCGAGGGGTAGGGCGCGGCGAAGTCGTACTGTTCGGCCGTCCGCCACGCCTCCTCGACGTGCCCGCGGGCCAGCAGGACGTCGACGAGGTTGCAGATCGCCGACCAGTACAACGGCAGCCCCCGGCCCACGCGTTCGGCGAGCCGCACCGCTTCCCGCAGGGACTCCTCGGCCTCGCGCAGCCGTCCGCGCCGGCGCAGTCCGAGGCCGAGGTAGGAGTGGGCGAGGGAGAGGTGGCCGCCGCTCCAGCCGGCGGAGGTGTAGGCGCGCAGGGCCTCGTTGAAGAGGGTGGTGGCCCGGTCGAGGCGGTCGGTGTAGGCGTAGGAGGCCGCCAGCATCATGGGCAGTTCGAGGCCCCACGTGGTGTCGGTCCAGCCGAGGTCGGGCGCGAGTCCGCCGTTGACGAGGGCCCGGTCGCACAGCTCGGTGATCTCCTCGGCGTTCTCGCCGCGGCACGTCGCGTCGAAGCCGCGCAGGATGAGGAGCGCGCGCTCGCTGTTGTCGCGGCCCGTGCAGGTCGCGGCGAGCGTGGCGAGCCGCTCGGAGCTGCCGGGCGCGGACGCCTCGCCGAGCAGCAGCCGCTCCCACATGAACCGGACGGCCGTCAGCCGCATCCGCGCGGGCCCCGGCTCGTGCAGGACGGCTTCCTCCTGGACGGTGCGGACGGCCTCGTCCAGCTCGTTGTTGTGCACCAGGGCCTGCGAGAGGCGGCACACCGCGTCGACGCGTTCGCCGCCGTCCAGGCCCGGGAGTTCGAGGGCGCGGCGGAGGTGGGCGATCGTCTGGGAGGGGGACGTGAGCAGGCTGGCGCAGCCGAGTTCGTACAGGACGTGCGCGTGCACCCCGGGCGCCGGGGGTTCGGCGAGGGCGCGTTCCAGACAGCGGCGGGCCGCGTCGGGGGCACCGACGGCGAGGTGCGCGTGGGCGGCCTCGCGGAGCTGTTCGACGAGGTCGGCGTCGCCCTCCGGCCGTACTTCGAGGAGGTGCCGGGAGGCGGCGGCGATGCCCAGGCCCGCTTCGAGGACGACCTTGGCGGCGATGCCGTGCATGGCGCCGCGCAGGTACTCGGGGATGTTGCTGTAGACGGCGGTCGCTATGAGCGGGTGGACGAAGACGAGGTCGCCGTCGTCGGCCGGGCCGGGTGCGGTGAGGATCCGGGCCGTGCGCAGGACCTCCACGCAATGCAGGGCCTTGTCGCGGCCGAGGCCCGCCATGCCGGCGGCGTGGTCGACGAAGATGCCGGTGCCGAGGATCGCCGCCGCCCACGCGAAGCGGGTCGCCTCGATGCCGAGCCCTTCGAGGTGGGCGACGAAACCGCCGTCGTGGGCCGCCTTGTTGATGGCCCGCAGCTCCTCGGCGGCCGATTCCGTCGGTTCCAGCGCCCGGTCGTGGACCTTCGCGAGGAGTTCGACCGTGTAGTACGGGTTGCCGCCGGTGACGGCCCACACCTCCCGGCAGAACGGGTCGTCCGCCTGCCGGCCGAGGGTCGCGCGGGTCAGTTCGGCGACGGCGGACGGCGACAGGGCGGTCAGGCCGCGGACGGAGTCGCCCGCGAGCGCGTCCACGGCCTTCAGGTACTCGGCGCCCGCCTCGTCCGCCTCGCCGGGGCGGTGTGCGACGACGACCAGGACGGGGAGGTCGGCCAGGCGCTCCGCGAACGCGGCGAGCCAGCGCAGGGTCTCCTGGTCCGCCCAGTGCGCGTCGTCGACCAGCAGGACGAGGGGGTAGTCGCGGGCGGCGAGGCGGCGGGCGAGTTCCACCAGGCCGTCGTACACGCCCTGGAGGTCGGTGGGCGGCGGGCCGGGCGGGGTGACGCCGAGGGCCGGGCCGGCGATGTCGTACCAGTCGCCCAGGTAGGCGCGGGCCTCCTCCTCCAGCATGGTCAGGAGAGCGGGCTGCAGGAGCTGGCGGACGACGTGGAAGGGGACGGACCTCAGGGTCTCGCCCGCCCGCGCGGACCAGACGGTGCAGCCGGCCTCCTCCGCGAGGCGTCGGGTCTCGGCCAGCAGCGCGGTCTTGCCGAGGCCCGCCTCGCCGCGGAAGACCAGAAGATGACCTGGGGAGGACTTCTCGTCGAGCAGCCGTTCCACCGTGCGGGCGATCGTGCCGACCTCCGCGTCGCGCTCCCGCAGGGTGGCCGAGGTGGCCGGCTCCGGCCCTTCCTCCGTCATCCCGTTACCTCCCGAAGTCGCCCGAACGACGTACAAACCTTGAGCGTAGCCGTATCTGACGGGTCTTTGGGGCCGGTCCCGGCAGGCGTTCCCCGGGCGGGTGACACGGCGGCGGGGTGCGGGGGCCGTGCGGCCTGCGTGCGGTGGGGGTCGCGGTCAACTCCGGGGCGCGGGGCGTGGGGTTGACGGTGTGACGGACGTCGAAATCGCGCCATGCCCGGGGCATACCCGCCACGGCCCGGCGGGGGTCCGCGCGGGGGCTCGGGGCGCCCTCTCATACGGCTTTCACGGACGCCTCATACGGTGGGGGCATGACGCAGGCGATTCCACCCGGGTGGTACCCCGACCCGGGGCAGACGAGTGACGGTCCTCCCACCGAGCGATGGTGGGACGGCGGGGCGTGGACGGAGCGGGTCCGGGTTGTGGGGGCGGGGGCGGAGGCCGGGGAGTCCGGGCCCGAGAATCCTGAAGGAACGAAGTCCGAGTCGGGGCAGGCGAGTTCGGACGCTGTGCCGGCCACCTCTGCGGGTTCCGTGGAAGGTGGTGTGCCGACGGACGACCGCGAGAGCACCGCGCCTCCCGTGGAGTTCGAGAAGGGCGTGGGTCCCGTGGAGGCCGTACCTCCCACGGGTACTACGGGTCCTACGGGAGCCCCCGGGTACTACGGGCCGCCTCAGGGTGACGTCCTGTCGTCCGGGTATCCGACCGCCCCTCAGGGGTTCCCCGTATATCCCGGGCAGCCCGGGTATCCCGCGCCCCCGGCCGCCAAGCCGAGGAGCGGTGTCCGGATCGGCATAGCGGTCGCCGCCGCCGTCGCTGTGCTCGCGAGCATCGGCGTGGGGGTGTACGCGCTGACCAAGGACGACCACCGCAGCGGTAACGGCACCGCGCAAGGCCCCGTCGGCGGCCAGGGCGGCCCGTTCGGGGGCAACGGCGGCGGATCCGGAGGCCCCGGAGGCCCGGGCGGTCCCGGCGGCGGCACCCCCTCCCCCGGCGAGTCCGGAGCCCCCGAGATCAAGAGCGGTGCCGTCACCGACCCGGTCAACGGCATCAGCATCCCGATCCCGAAGGGCTGGACGGGCCAGCAGATACAGGTCGGCGCGCAGGTCAACTCCGACTCCACGTACCCCTGCCCCGGCGACACGGCCCAGAGCTGCACGAAGGGCGGCGTGTACTCCGCGCCCGCGATCGCGGTGGGCAGCCAGGGCTCCACGGCCGAGGAGGTCGCGAAGGCGGACATCGCCGACAACACCGAGAAGGCGTACGGCGGCAAGACCTACGGCTCGGTCACCTCGCACGAGGTCCTGGTCTCCAAGGCGGTGACCGTCGCCGGCCAGAAGGGCTACCAGATCCGCTGGAAGGCGGTGACGAGCAAGGGCGCCGACGGCATCGTCGAGTCCGTCGCGTTCCCCTCCCCCGCCGACCCGACCCGTTTCGTCGTCCTGCGCTTCGGGGTGGACGCCGACCAGCCGCTCTCGGTGATCGACGAGATCACGACCGGCGTGAAGGTGTCCTCGGGCGGCGGCAGCGGCAAGGGCGTCTGACCGCGTCCGGGGACAAAGATCGGCCGGGTGGGGCCCTCCTCCGCTCAAGAAAGGTCCCACCCGGCCGGGTGCTGCGCCGCCCCCGTCCCCACGGTGCGGCGCGACGGGCCGGCGTCCAGTCATCCCGTGGACGGCCGGCCCCGCTCTAGGTGAGGCCGAGGGCCGGGAGGACGGAGGCCTCGACGAAGCGCAGCAGGTAGTCGGCGTCCGCGTCCTTGCCCTCCAGGAAGGGGCGGACCCGCAGGACCCCGTAGAGCTGGACGGGGACGAACTCCAGGGCCGGATGGCCGGCTCTGACCTCTCCCCGGTCCACGCCCCGGCGCAGGATCTTGCGCAGTTCCGCCGCCTCGGGCTCGACGAGGGTCTCCCGCAGGGCCTCGCGCAGCTCCTCGTCCTGCGTGATCGCGTGGCCGAGAGCCTGCACGAGCACGCTGTCCTTGCCGGCCGAGCCGGCGCCGACGCGCGCCACCTCCCGCAGGTCGTCCGCGAGGGAGCCGGTGTCGATGCCGGCGAACCGGACCTCGCGGCAGGAGCGCAGGGCGGCTGCCACGAACTGGGGTTTCGTCTTCCACTGGCGGTACAGCGTGGACTTGCTGCACCGCGTGCTCGCGGCGACGCCGTCCATCGTGACGGCGTCGTACCCGCTGGAGCGGATCTGGTCGAGGACGGCGTCGAAGAACTCCTGCTCGCGCTCGGGCGTGAGTTTGGAGCGGCGCGATGCGGCCGTCTCCGGCACCTCCGCGGCCTGCGACGTCATGGTGTGCCTCTCCGTTTCGTTCTCCGGCCGGTTCATTCCCGGCCGGGCGGCTTGATCTGTGTGGCGAACGTCAATCGATACTCAAGTGTACCGGTACCCGATCGTATCGGTACACTGGCGTATCGATACGCATTCGTATCGACTCGACACTGCGGCCACCGTCGCAGCGCACCACCCTGAACGAAAAGGTCTGGGGATGAATGCCCGCACCGAGCCTGGAGAAGAGGCGGGGGCCGACACGGCCCGGCCTCGGATAGTCCGCGAGCTGCTGCTTGTCGCAGGGCTCTTCCTCGTCTACAAGTTCGGCCGCCAGCTGGCGGCCGGTCATACCGGGGAAGCGTTCCGCGACGCGCACCACGTGTGGGACTTCGAGCGCTGGGCGCACCTCCCCTCCGAACTGGACGTGCAGGGCCTCCTGCTGCACGGCGACGCCCTCGTGAAGGCCGCGAACACCTACTACGCGGTCGTCCACTTCCCCGCGACGCTCGCCTTCCTGGTCTGGCTGTACCTGCGCCGCCCCGCCCACTACGTCTGGGTCCGCCGGGTGCTGGCCGCCGTCACCGGCGCCGCGCTGATCGGCCACCTCCTCTTCCCGCTGGCCCCGCCCCGGATGCTGTCCGGCACCGGCCTGATCGACACGGCGCGGGTCTTCGGCCCGTCGGTGTACGGCCCGCCGAAGACGGACCACCTCTCCAACCAGTTCGCGGCGATGCCGTCGCTGCACTTCGGCTGGGCCCTGATGCTGGCGATCGGCATGATCGTCGCGACCCGCTCCCGCTGGCGCTGGCTGTGGCTGCTGCACCCGGCGCTGACGCTGCTGGTGATCGTCGGCACGGCCAACCACTACTGGCTGGACGCGATCGTCGCGAGCGCGCTGCTCGGCCTCGCGCTGACCTTCCTGAGGCCGCCGGCCCGTACCTCTCAGGTCGTACGGGGAGTACCCGTGGTAGCGCGGGAGCAGGCCGAGGAGCCCGCCAAGGAACTCGTGGGAGCGGTCCGATGAACGCCAACCTCGTCGCGATCGTCCTGTCCCTGTTCTCGGCGGTGGCCTACGCCTCGGCGGCCGTCGCGCAGGAGCGGCTCGCGTCCCGGTCGGCCGGGGCGGGGCTCGCGCGGATGCTGCGGCGCGGCGCCTGGTGGGGGTCGGTGCTGCTGAACGGCGGCGGCGCGCTGCTGCACGTCGTCGCGCTGAAGTACGGTCCGCTGACCGTGGTGCAGCCGCTGGGGGCGCTGACGCTCGTCGCGGCGGTGCCGCTGGGCGCGCGGATCGCCGGGCGGAAGGTGAGCCGCGCGGAGTGGCGGGGCACCGCCTACACGCTCGCCGGGCTCGCCGCGATCCTGGTCGTGGCGTCGGGGCCCGCTCCGAAGGCCGTGCTGGACGGCTCGCAGTCGGTGGCCGTCGCCGCCGCGACGATCACGCTGATCGCGTTCCTCGCCAAGCCCGGCGCGAAGCCCGGCCTGCGGCACGCGACCGCGTCCGGCATCGCCTCGGGTGTCGCCTCGGCGCTCACCCAGACGGTGACGGTCGCCCTCACGGAGGACGGCTCCCTGCCGCTGTACGAGGTGCTGGGGATCGCCCTGCTGGTCGCCGCGTTCGCGACGGCGGGCCTGCTGCTGTCCCAGACCGCCTACCGGGACGGCCTCGGCGCCCCGCTCGCCATGGTCACCCTCGCCAACCCGGTCGCCGCCGCGGCCATCGGCCTCAGCCTCCTCGGCGAACGCCTCCAGGGCGGCGCCGCCGGCATCGTCCTCGCCGTCGCGGGCGCCTCTCTCGCCGGGTACGGCGTGGTCCTCCTGTCCCGCGCGACCCCCGAGCCCGCCGTACTCCCCGAGAGCCACGCCACCGCCGTCGTCCAGGAGTCGTACGGGGACGACACCGCGCCGGACGACGACATCGTCGTCCCCGACCACATCGTGCTCCCCCAGCCCGCCGGTCTCACGCACGACGGCCTCACGCACGACGACGAGGAGCACCCCGTCGCGGTGGTCCTCGCGCTGTGCCCGGAGTCGGCGTCGCAGGAGCCGGCGCTGCTGCCGAGGCCGACGACGGGGCCCGGACAGCTCACGGCGCTGTAGGGCCGTCGGCCGTTGCCTCGGGAGTGCCCCTTCGGACCTTCACGGCCGAGGGGGCACTCCTGTACCAAGGGAAAGGGAAAGTCGCAGACGAGAGACTGAGGTGGGTTCACCATGCGGGCCAAGAAGGAGCAGCCGGAGGAGTCGGCCGGTGCCCGTCGCGCACCGGACACGTCCCGGCAGGCCGAGGCGGCGGTCCCTCCCGGGGCCGGCCCCCGGTCGCTCGCGCCCATGCAGCGCGCCGTCGGGAACGCGGCGGTGGCCCGGATGGTCCAGCGGCAGCGGGACGCCGACGAGGACGACCGGCCCGTGCAGCGCTCGACCGTGCCCGACGTGCTGCGCTCGCCCGGCAGGCCGCTCGCGGAGCCCGTGCGCGCCGAGATGGAGCAGCGGCTCGGCGCGGACTTCTCCGACGTCCGGGTGCACGAGGGCGTGGCCGCCCAGCGGTCGGCGGCGGAGGTCGGCGCCCGCGCGTACACCTCCGGTCACCACGTGGTGATCGGGGACGGCGGCGGCGACCGGCACACCCTGGCGCACGAGCTGGCGCACGTGGTGCAGCAGCGCTCGGGTCCGGTGTCGGGCACGGACAACGGCTCGGGGCTGAGCGTGTCGGACCCGGCGGACCGGTTCGAGCGGGAGGCGGAGGCGACGGCACGCCGGGTGATGTCCGGGCCGCCCACGACGGCGGCGGCGCCGGAGGGGACGGTGCAGCGGGCTCGGGGGACGGCCGTCCAGCGCATGACGAACGAGGAAGCGGAGGGCGCGACCGCGTCGTCGTCCTCGTCGTCGTCCTCGTCGTCGTCCTCGTCGTCCGTCGATCCGCTGACGGCCTTCGCGGCGGCCACCTACACCCCCGGCGCGGGCGGGAGCGTCGGCACCGTCGCGGACGGGCCCCGCGCGGCGACGCTCCGGGAGATCGCGTGGGAGGACCACTGGGCGCCCATCGCGGAGGTCTGCCGGAAATACCACTACACGATCGCCGTGCGGGAGACCGGCACGTACTCGATCAAGCGGCTCGCGGAGGGCGCCAAGCCGAAACCGCACACCATCCTGGAGAAGTCCATCAAGCCGGGCTCGGTGAAGAAGGCGCACGGCGCCGAGAGCGACCAGGTGCTGGAATGGCTCGCCAAGGAGGACCTGGACGGCTTCGTCGGCCACTGGGGGGACGCCGGGCTGGAGGGGGTCCGCATCGACAACCCGCCGTCGAGCGTCCTGGACCTGGGGGTCGTACAGACCGGCACCGGCGGCATCCAGTACGTGCCGATCACGCTGCTCCAGCCGGGCGGGGGCGCCGCGTTGACGAAGCTCAGGACAGAGGTCCCGACCTGGAAGACGCTCCTGTACACCGGGGACTACGACCTGCACGAGGCGTACTCCACGATGGGCGCCATGGCGGGCGGCGGGCAGGTCGCCGAGGCGTCGCAGGAGAAGGTCAACCTGCTGAACCGGCTCAACGCCGGGGTCGCGGCCAGTTCCGGCACCCCAGTGAAACGCTCGGGCACGGCCGCGATGGGGGCGCACGGGCTGCACATGGAGGACGGCTCGGAGTACGCCATGTTCCAGCACGGCGACCAGGCCACCTACCGGATGAACCAGTATCTGGAGGCGAAGGCCGCGCAATTGGAGCCGATGGTGGCGCAGTTGGTGAAGGCGGTGGCGACGGAGAGCGACGAGCCCATGGGGTGGTGCCGCTGGGGCCAGTGGTACGTGACCATGAACAAGGCCGAGCACGCGGCGCTGCGCGCGAAGTGGGGGCTGGTCACCCCCAACACGTGGAGCGACGAGGCCGTGAAGCGCACGGAGGACCACCCCGAGGGCTACAAGACGGCCAAGTACATCTGACCCGGCCGTCCTGTACCCGTACTGCCCGTAGTACCCGTGCTACTCGGTGATGATCGCCGGGTCGCTGACGCCCGGGCGTCCGTTCTCCACGTGACCTGCGAAGCGGCGCAGGAACGTGGAGGACGAGTGGGAGGTCACCGTCAGGTCGTACCAGCGGTGGCCCTTGCTCGTCTCGACGACGCGCTTGAGGACCGCCTTGGGGCGGAGCCTGACCGTGGTGGTGCGGGAGCGGTACGCGTCGGTGACGCGGAGTTCGACCGTCTCCTTCGACCTGTTGGTGAAGGTCAGCTCGACGTGGTCGCCGACATGGCGGGCGACGACCTCGGGCCCCGCGTGCGCGGTCTCGCCCTTGAAGGCGCGCAGGAACCCGGCCGGTCCGTGGACCGTGAGGTCGTAGGAGGCGCCCTTGAAGGTGTCGGAGATCTTCTTCCCGGCGCCGGTCGTGTAGCTCCGGGGAGTGACGCCGGCCGTGGTGACGAGGAACGCGCCCCCGGCGTGCGCCCCTGAGGCGAACGTCAGGGTCAGCGCCCCGCCCTCGGCCTTCGCGTCCACGCTGGGCGCGTACTTCAGGGGCCGGGTCGGGCGGTGGCCGCGCTCCTGGCGGGGCATCGCGGGGTGGGCCGGCGGGATCGGGACGTAGTCGGGGTGCCGCTTGTCGTCCAGCGGCTTGTAGCGGTCCGTCGACGGCAGGGGCACCGCGTGGGTGTCCTTGCGGGAGAAGTCGAACGCCGAGGTCAGGTCGCCGCAGACCGCGCGCCGCCACGGGGAGATGTTCGGCTCGTGGACACCGAAGCGGCGCTCCATGAAACGGATCACCGACGTGTGGTCGAGGGTCTCGGAGCAGACGTAACCACCCTTGCTCCAAGGGGAGACGACGATCATCGGGACCCGCTGGCCGAGCCCGTAGGGGCCCGCGACATGGCCCGCCGCGTCACCGCCCTTGAACAGGTCGGGGCCGACCTCGACGGTGGAGCGGCCCTGCTCCGGGAAGGGCGGCACGACGTGGTCGAAGAAACCGTCGTTCTCGTCGTAGGTGATGAACAGGGCCGTCTTCGACCAGACCTCGGGGTTCGAGGTGAGCGCGTCGATGACCTGCGAGACGTACCAGGCACCGTAGTTCGCGGGCCAGTTGGGGTGCTCGGTGAACGCCTCCGGGGCCGCGATCCAGGAGATCTGCGGCAGCGTGCCCGCCTTCACGTCGGCCTTGAGCTGCGCGAAGTAGCTCTCGCCGGCCTTCGCGTCCGTACCCGTACGGGCCTTGTCGTAGAGGGCGTCGCCCGGCTTCGCGTTCTGGTACTGGGTGAAGTAGAGGAGCGAGTTGTCGCCGTAGTTGCCCCGGTAGGCGTCCTGGATCCAGCCCCAGCCGCCCGCCTTGTCGAGGCCGTCGCCCTGGTCCTGGTAGATCTTCCAGGAGACGCCCGCCTTCTCCAGCCGCTCCGGGTACGTCGTCCAGGAGTAGCCCGCCTCGTCGTTGCCGAGGACCGGGCCGCCGCCCTTGCCGTCGTTACCGGTGTAACCCGTCCACAGGTAGTAGCGGTTCGGGTCGGTCGAGCCGATGAACGAGCAGTGGTAGGCGTCGCAGATCGTGAACGAGTCCGCGAGCGCGTAGTGGAAGGGGATGTCGCCGCGTTCCAGGTGCGCCATCGTCGTGGAGCCCTTCGAGGGGACCCACTTGTCGTACTTGCCGCCGTCGAACGCCGCGTGGCCGTCGTTCCAGCCGTGCGGGAGGTCCTGGACGAAGGCGAGGCCCAGGTCGTCGTGGTCGGGGCGGAAGGGGAGGATGTCCTTCGTGCCGTCCGACTGGTACCACACCGGCTTGCCGTCCTGGCGGGTGACGACCGGACGCGGGTCGCCGAAGCCGCGCACACCGCGCAGTTTGCCGAAGTAGTGGTCGAAGGAGCGGTTCTCCTGCATCAGGACGACGATGTGCTCGACGTCCTCGATCGACCCCGTCCGATGGTTCGCGGGCAGCGCCGCCGCCCGCTCGATGCTCCCGGACAGCGCCGTGAACGCCGTGGTGGCACCCGCGAGTTGGAGAAAGCGGCGCCGGTTGACCTCTGACATGGGGGACCTCTCGACCTGGGCGGTTACGTTCCGGCCGGTTCGCGTCGGAATGCGTTGCGCCAGGAGTCTCGCGAGGGGGGCCTAACGAGGGGGGAGGGGCGGGTGGCGGTGGTGTGAAG
>DATCQX010000404.1:0-4101 GCA_036569285.1 Streptomyces sp. | reverse complement strand
GACGGGGTGGGCGAGTCCGAAAACCTGCGCTCGAAGGTCTGAACTCCCAGCAGGAATGGTCTAGTTCAAGCCGTTGGATTGACACTCGCATGACAATTGACGGCACGGGGTGTCACTCTTCTGTCTCACGTTCACGGTTTCTTCACTCATGCACCAGGCGATACCCCCCACCTGTTGGCCCCCTGCGGGCCGCACGCAGAAGGAGACCCCGTTGCCCCGGCGATCCCGCCTTCTCCCCCGGCGCAGACGCGCTGCCCTCCTCGCCCTCACCACGGCCGGCGCCCTGCTGGCCGTCGGCACCCAGACCGGCGGCGCCACCGCGGCCCCGGCCCCGGCCGCCGCCAAGAAGATCACCGCGACACCCCGCGCGGGCGCCGCCCAGCTCGCCCTGACGCCCGCTCAGCGCACGACCCTCCTCAAGAGCGCCACCGCGTCGGCCGCGACCACCGCCCGCAGCCTCGCCCTCGGCGGCCAGGAGAAACTCGTCGCCCGCGACGTGATCAAGGACGCCGACGGCACCGTCCACACCCGCTACGAGCGCACCTACGCGGGCCTGCCGGTCCTCGGCGGCGACCTCGTCGTGCACACGAAGACGGACGGCCGGACGACGGCGACGAAGGCCAGCAGCGCGACGCTCGCCGTGCCCTCGCTCACCCCGAAGGTCGCCGCAGCCACCGCCTCCGGCAAGGCGCTCGGCGCCGCGAAGCACGCCGACGTCGCGGGGGGCGCGGCCGAGAAGGCGCCCCGCCTCGTCGTCTGGGCGCAGGGCGGCAAGCCGGTCCTCGCCTGGGAGACCACCGTCCACGGCACGCAGGCCGACGGCACCCCGAGCGAGCTGCGCGTCGTCAGCGACGCCACCAGCGGCAAGCAGCTCCTCGCCGAGGAGCAGGTCGAGACTGGCACTGGCACCGGCCAGTACAACGGCCAGGTACCGGTCGGCTCGACGCTCTCCGGCTCGACGTACCAGCTCGTCGACGGCGGCCGTGCGGGGCACCGCACCTACGACCTCAACCAGGGCACCTCCGGCACCGGCACCATCTTCACCGACGCCGACGACGTGTGGGGCAACGGGCTGCAGAGCAACCGGCAGACCGCCGGCGTCGACGTCGCGTTCGGCGCGGCGGCCACCTGGGACTACTACAAGAACGTCTACGGCCGCAACGGCATACGCAACGACGGCGTCGCCGCCTACAGCCGCGCCCACTACGGCAGCTCCTACGTCAACGCGTTCTGGCAGGACTCCTGCTTCTGCATGACGTACGGCGACGGCTCCGGCAACAACAACCCGCTCACCTCGCTGGACGTCGCCGCCCACGAGATGACGCACGGTGTCACCGCCGCGACCGCGAACCTCAACTACTCCGGCGAGTCCGGCGGCCTCAACGAGGCGACGTCGGACATCTTCGCCGCCGCCGTCGAGTTCTACGAGAACACCCCCGCCGACCCCGGTGACTACTTCGTCGGCGAGAAGATCAACATCAACGGCGACGGCACGCCGCTGCGGTACATGGACAAGCCCTCCAAGGACGGCTCCTCGTACGACAACTGGAGCTCCAGCCTCGGCAGCGTCGACGTCCACTACTCCTCGGGCCCGGCGAACCACTTCTTCTACCTGCTGAGCGAGGGCAGCGGCCCCAAGACCGTCAACGGCGTCGCCTACGACAGCCCGTCCTACGACGGCAAGCCGGTCACCGGCATCGGCATCCAGAACGCGGCGAAGATCTGGTACCGCGCGCTGACGACGTACATGACGTCGACCACCAACTACGCGGGCGCCCGCGTGGCCACCCTGTCGGCCGCCGCGGACCTCTTCGGCGCCTACAGCCCGACCTACCTGGCCGTCGCCGACGCCTGGGCCGGGATCAACGTCGGCGGCCGGATCGCCCTCGGCGTCAACGTCGCGCCGATCCCCGCGCAGGTCTCCGGCGTCGGGCAGAGCGTCTCCCTCCAGGTCGACGCCTACACCACCAACACCGGTTCGGGCCTGACCTACGAGGCGACCGGCCTGCCCGACGGGCTCACCCTCAGCCCCTCCGGCCTGATCTCCGGGACCCCGACGACGCTGGGCACCAGCACCGTCACCCTGAAGGTCACCGACGCGACCGGGGCGTCCGCGACCCAGACGTTCACCTGGCGGGTCGCCAACATCTACGCGTCCTCGACCCGCGTGGACATCCCCGACAACGCGGGCCCCGTGGAGTCCCCGATCACCATCACCGGCCGCAGCGGCAACGCCTCCGCGACCAGCGAGGTGTACGTCAACATCGTCCACACCTACCGGGGTGACCTCACGGTCGACCTGGTCGCCCCCGACGGCTCGGTCTACTCGCTGCTGAACCGCTCCGGCGGCTCGACGCCGAACGTGGACCAGACGTTCACCGTCAACCTGTCCTCCGAGGCGATCAACGGCACGTGGAAGCTGCGCGTGCAGGACCGGGCCGCGATCGACGTCGGGTACATCGCGCGGTGGCAGATCACTCCGTGAGGATTCCTCCGGGGTGACGCCATGGGGGTGAGGTCGGCCCCGGGGCGGAACCAGTGAGACGACTTCGCCCGGCCCCCTGTGTCCTGGGGGTCGGGCGAAGCCGTTCGGGGGCGGTGGTCAGGTGAGGGTGATCTCCCAGGTGTCCACCGCGAAGTGCACCGTCATGCCGTGCCGCGCGTACAGGGCGGGTGCGCCGGTTGTGTTGTCGGTGTCCACGCCCAGGCCCACCGTGTCACGGCCCAACTCGGCGAACGCCGCGAACGCGTGGGACAGCAGGAGGCTCGCGAGTCCCTGCCCCCGGGCCTCGCGCAGGACGCCGATACCGCGGATCCAGCCCATCGCCGGACGGTTGTTGCCGGCGATGAGGAAACCGGCGTCGCCCGTGCCCTCGGTGTTCCCGGTGGTCTGTGCGCTGACGATCCACACCAGCGACC
This sequence comes from Streptomyces sp., assembly GCA_036569285.1. Taxonomy (GTDB): domain Bacteria; phylum Actinomycetota; class Actinomycetes; order Streptomycetales; family Streptomycetaceae; genus Streptomyces. Next base: position 1,182 of record DATCQX010000404.1, on the reverse strand, counting down.
AGTCGACGCGCTCGCCGTCGATGTCGTTGAACCACTGCTCGTACGTGCGCGGCTGGAAGTCGAAGTGCTCGGCGAACGTGGTCTGGTGGAGGGAGTGGACGATCCGCCGGTCCTCCTCCGACACGCAGGCCCGCAGCCGCACGCCGTCCGGCAGGACGACGGCTCGGTCCCGCTCCGCGTCGAGCGGCCGGTGCAGCACGTGGTAGCGGCGGACGACACTCCAGCCGCGCGCCGTCAGGGACGCCGGGTCCAGCGTGGGGCGGGCGTTGAGATTGAGGTGGACGACGGCTCGCCCGGCCCCGTTCGCACGGGCCTTCTCCAGGGCGCGGGCCTCCATCGCCGCGAGGACTTCGAGGCCCACCTCCTGATGCTCCGGCAGGACGTAGTGGTCGACGTCGATCCGCTCACCCTCCGACTCGTCCCACAACAACCCGTACACGACGAGTCGGTCACCGTCGAAGGCGAGCCAGGAGTTACGGGCGAGGTCGGCCTCGGGATGCTTGAGGTCGGCCTCGACGGAGTGCTGGTCCGTCTCGGGGCGGCCCACCTCTATCACGTCGATCGCGTTGAGGAGTCCGGTGACGGCGGGGGCGTCTTCGAGCGTGGCCGTGCGGAGGGTGTAAGGCATGCGGCCAGGGTCCGGGGGAGTGGAGGGGGGTCGCAAACGAATTTCCGGGCGGGGTTTTGGGCGCGCATGGGGTGGTGCTGAAGGGATGGGCGGGTTGGTGCTGTGGGGACAGTCGGGTCGGTGATGCGGGTGCCCCGGACCCCGATGCCGTGGGTGAAGCCGGGCCGGTCTTGAGGGTGCGCACGGGACGGTCCTGACGGAACGTCAGCTGAGGTTCGAGGAAGGAGTCTTCGGCGGGCTGGGGCGAGGTCCTGGCGAGCCCCGGCCGAAGGTTCGGCGAGTCGCGGTCGAGGTTTTGGCGGCTCACCGACCAACTCCCGGCGGGCCCAGGGTGAACTCGCGGCGTGCTCCGGACGAACGGTCGCCGGCCCCCGTCCAGCCCCTCCCGAAGCCCCCCTCCAGCCTCTCCCGAAGCCCCCGGACCGCCTTCCCCCGCCCCGAACTCCAAGCCCCGGCAACGCACTTGCCATCCCCCTGCCTGCCCGCGGCCATCCGTCCCCCAAGCCGTCACCTCCTTCGGTAAAGACGTCTATCCGCGTAGAACCCCCGGGTGC
>DATCQX010000403.1:0-8380 GCA_036569285.1 Streptomyces sp. | reverse complement strand
GAGGGAGAGGGGGTGGAGGCGGACGCCGTCCACCACGCCGTGGAGGTCCTCCAGGAGGCGGATCAGGGCGGACGCCGGGCCCACGTGTCGCAGGCGGCCCCGGTCCGGCCAGCCCGCCGCTCGCTGGTCCGCCGTCAAGTCGTCCGTGTCCAGGGCGACTTCGACCTCCGCGAACACCAGCGGGGCGTGGACGGCGGTGTCGCGGATCGACCTGACGTCGCGGCCGGGGACGAGGGCCACGTCGAGGCCGTCGACGCGGTCGGGGTCGCCCAGGACCACCAACTGGCCCTGCGGCGGGCGGGGGACGATCGCCGGGCCCTTCACCGTGTAGGTCTCGCCGGTGAAGTCGATGTAGTGGAGGCGCTCGCGGTCGAGGTAGCGGCTCGTGGCGACGGAGCGGATGACGGCGTCGTCCTCCCAGGAGTCCCACAGGGCGCGCGCCACCTCCACGCCGTCCCGGGACTCACGGCGCAGCGCCGCCTCCCCCTCGACGGCCGGCCGCCCCCAGACGCGGGCCGCCTCAGGCCGCGCCTCCTCCGAGACGACCCACCCGGCACGGCCCAGCGAGATGTGGTCGAGGGACGCCAACTGGCTTGCGACGTGGAAGGGTTCGGCGTAGGTCACCGGGACGACCGGCGCGATCCCGACCGTCGTGGTGGACTCGGCGACGAACGCCGCCCGCTCCATAGCCCCGATCCTGCCGGGGACCAGCGTCGAGTCGTCGAGCGTGATCAGTGCGAAGCCGGCGTTCTCCGCCGTGACGGCGGCGCGGGCGATGCCTCGCGGGGTGAGGGAGCCGCCGGGGCCGTCGATCTCGACGGCGAGACGCAGGGCGGACGAAGACATGCGGGATCCTTCCGGGAACACGGCGAAGGACACCGGTCACGACGGGACCGGTGACGGAATGTCAGGCGCGTGCGGAAGGACAGACGGCGGAGGCGGTACGGCAGTAGTCCACATGCCGCCGGACGACCAACCACGCCCCCGCACCGACGCCGCGAGGCGCCGAACTCGGTACGCGCATCGGGCCCCCATCCTCCTGGACAGATCACCTCAACCTACGTCGCCCGTCCCGGAGGATGTCAAGACCACCCCTCCTGGGCATGATCGCCCCATGCCCGAGATCATCCTCATGTCCGACCCCAGGGTCGCGGCGATCCCCGTCGAGGACCGCACCGAACCCCTGGTCGACGTACGCGCCGCCCTGCGCACCGACACACTCTGCGAGGACGCGACCGGCGCCTACGCGCACCTGCGCGAAGAGGTCCTCACACGCCTGCTCACCGCCCAGGCCCACCTCCCGGACGGCCTGCGCCTGCTCTTCGTCGAAGGCCATCGCCCGCTCGCGCTCCAGCGCGCCTACTTCGAGGAGTACTCCGCCGAACTCCGGACGGCCCACCCCGACTGGCCGCCCGCCCGCGTCCACACCGCCGCGAGCCGCTACGTCTCCCCGCCCGATATCGCCCCGCACAGCGCGGGCGCCGCCGTGGACCTGACCCTCGTCACCGCCGACGGCGAGCAACTCGACCTGGGGACGCGGATCAACGCGAGCCCGGAGGAGAGCGACGGCGCGTGTTACACGGACGCCGCGAACATCACCGGCGCCGCCCGGGAGAACCGGCGGATCCTCGCCGAGGCGCTCAGGGCGGCGGGGCTCGTGAACTACCCGACGGAGTGGTGGCACTGGTCGTACGGCGACCGGTACTGGGCGCTGGTCACAGGCGCGCCGCGCGCGTTGTACGGGCCCCGGGAATGAGTCGCGGGCCGGGGCGGTCGGCAGCCCGCACGGATTCCTCGCGATCACCAGCACGCCCTGGCTCTCCCCCGAACCGGAACGCTTCGAGGACGCGCCGGGCGTGTGGCCGAGCGGCGACGAGGGCGTGGTCGTCGAACTCGCCGAGAGCGAGGAGCTGGACCTCGGCGACGGGACCCTGACCGGCCGGCACTCCTTCGTCGGCTCTGTCGTCGGGGGCCTGGAGCACGTGTACGACTCCCCCGGGCAGGTCGAGTTCGAGCTGGACGGTGCCGTCCACCGGCTGACCGCGTTCAACGGCATGACGCCGGGCAGCCTGATGGTGCTGTTCACCGACGAGACGCCTGCACGGAGTTGAGCCGTGCCGTTCAGGGGTCGGCCGGCCGCCCCGGTCGAGGAGGCGGGCGAAGTCCGTCCAGCCGGGCGGCGACGGCGGCGGCTTCTTCCGCATCGGCGGTGGGCAAGGGAAACCCTTCGGTGCGTGGCGGGAAAAAGGGTGCACGGAATTTCGTCCGGGAAATGGGCGCGCTGAATTCGGGCGTCAGCCGTGAAGAGATTCCGAGGCGTTGTCAGGGTCGCCCTTGCATCCGCCCCCGACTCTCCGTCAGGTTCTGGCCATTGCTACGGTGCCTGCGTGTCAGCCTCCTCACGCGATTCCGCCTCCGGTGCCGGCTGGGGCGAGGCCGCCCCGGGCGCCTACCGTCAGCTCATGCCCGAGAAGACCGAGAAGATCTCGTGGCTGGACCCGCGCACCCTGTGGGCCGCGCGCAACGGGGTGGTGGCGTCCTGGCTCGGGGACCCCACCGGCTCGACGAGAAGCCGGTGGGTCGCGCAGCGGGCGGCGGCCGGGGCGCCGGCCGACAAGGTGATCCGGCGGGACGACCCGGACCGGTTCTCGTTCATGGTGATCGGCGACACGGGCGAGGGCGACGATCCTCAGTACGCGGTCGTGCCCGGGTTCCTGAAGGTGAGTCAGGGGACGCGGTTCGCCGTCGTCGCCAGCGACGTCATCTATCCCGTGGGCAGCGCCGACGACTACGGCACCAAGTTCTTCCGCCCGTACGCGGGTTATCCGGCGCCGATCTACGCGGTGCCGGGGAACCACGACTGGTACGAGGATCTCGGCGCGTTCATGCGGGTGTTCTGCGGGGACGCGCCGCCGCTGCCCGCCGAGCCGAAGCCGCGTCCACTGACGAAGGCGTGGCTGCGGTCGCTGCTGTGGCACCGGGCGCGGCCGGGGGACGGTGAACAGCTCGACGCCGTGCGGAAGTTGCGGCGGGAGCACGCCGTGCAGCCGGGGCCGTACTGGGCGATCGACGCCGGGCCGGTGCGGATCATAGGGATAGACACCGGGCTGCTCGGGACGCTGGACGCGGAGCAGGGCGCGTGGCTGCGGGAGGTGTCACGGGGGCCGCTGCCGAAGATCCTGGTCACCGGGTCGCCGCTGTACGTCGACGGGGAGCATCACCCCTGTGCGATCGAGGGCGGCGGGACGGTCGACGAGATCGTGCGGGCGCCGGAACACCGCTATGTCGCGGCGATCGGCGGTGACATCCACAACTACCAGCGCTATCCGGTGCGGCTCGCGGACGGCCGTACGCTCCAGTACGTCGTCTCGGGCGGCGGGGGCGCGTTCATGCACGCCACGCACACGATTCCGCGGGTCTCGGTCGCGGGGGTCGGTGAGGCGGACTTCCGGTGCTATCCGCTGCGGGGCGACTCGCTGGCGTTCTACGCGGGGCTGTACGGGCGGCGGCTGCGGCTGCGGCGGTTCTTCCGGCTGAGCGAGGAGGAGGCGACGGCGGTGATCGCGGAGCGGCTCGGGATACCGCCGACGCGGACGCCCGGGCCCGAGGTGCGGCTCACCCGGCGGATCCGGCTGGTCGCCACGCTGCTCGGGGTCGCGGGGCGGCCGGGACGCCGGGGGCGGTTCAGGCTGCCGGTGCGGAAGATCTACACGCAGCTCTTCTCGCCGAGTTCCGCGACGTACAGTCCGCCGTTCTTCAAGAGCTTCCTGCGGCTGGACGTCACGCCCGAGTCGGTGCGCATCCGGTGCTTCGCCGCGACCGGGAACCTGGCCCAGGAGGTCGATCCGCCGGTCGAGGACGAGGTGATCGTCCCGCTGGACCGGAATGCGTGAGGTGCGGCGGGGGTTGGCACGGTCGTACGCACCGTGACTGTTGGAGAGCCCATGCCGTCCACCCCTCGCCCCCTGCGCAAGCTCGGCTTTCTCACCATCGGCCTGTTCGACGGGGACGATCCCCGCGCGGGCCACGAATCCACCCTGGAGATCATCGAGCTGGGCGAGCGGCTCGGCTTCGACAGCGCCTGGCTGCGCCACCGCCACCTCCAGTACGGCATCTCCTCCCCCGTCGCGGTCCTCGCCGCCGCGACGCAGCGCACGAGCCGCATCCATCTCGGGACGGCCGTCACCCCGCTCGGCTGGGAGAACCCGCTGCGTCTCGCCGAGGACTGGGCGACCGTCGACATCCTCTCCGGCGGGCGGCTGAACCCGGGCGTCAGCGTGGGGCCGCCGATGCAGTGGGACACGGTCAAGGACGCCCTCTACCCGGACACCGCCGACGCCGAGGACTTCTCCTACGAGCGGGTACGCCGTCTCCTCGGCTTCGTGCGCGGCGAGCCCGCGAGCGACTTCAGCGGCGTCCAGGGCTTCGAGGTGTTCTCGGACAAGGTCCAGCCCCAGTCCCCCGGCCTCGGCACCCGCATGTGGTACGGCGGCGGCAGCCTCTCCTCCGCCCGCTGGGCCGGCGAGCACGGCATGAACTTCCTGACGAGCAGCGTCGTCAAGGCGGAGGAGTCGGAAGACTTCGCGCGGATCCAGCTCTCCCACATCCGGGCCTTCCGCGCCGCCCACCCCGACGGCGACGCCGCCCGCGTCTCCCAGGGCCTCGTCGTCATCCCCACCGACTCCGCGACCCCCGCCCAACGCGCCAAGTACAAGGCCTACGCAGCCAAACGCCTCCCCCGCACCACCACCCCCCAAGGCCCGGCCCGCATGATGTTCGCCCCCGACTACGTAGGCACCTCCACCGAAATCGCCGAACACCTCAACGCCCACGCCGCCTACCAAGAAGTCGACGAGGTGGCCTTCGCCCTCCCCTTCACCTTCGACCACGAGGACTACGTCCAGATCCTGACGGACATGGCAACGAACCTGGGCCCGGCACTGGGCTGGAAGCCCTCCAGCCCGTCCGGCGTTTGAGGACGAGGCCCCTTAAGGGCCGGTCGGGGGTCCAGGGGCGGAGCCCCGGCTGGGGTCGAAGGGGCGGAGCCCCTTCAGGATGGGACGGGTAGGGGCGGCGGGGGCGAGAAAAGTGCGGCGGTCACCACACCCCTGCCTCCGACCCCACCACCACAGAGGACTCCCGCCCATCCACCCCCACCGGCACCTCCCCGGCCAGCATCACCCGATGCATGGTCCGGGGAAACCCGAGATGCCCACTGTCCCCCGGCGCGAGATGCATGGTCGCCCGGTTGTCCCAGAACGCCACACTCCCCGCCTCCCACCGAAACCGCACGGTGTACTCGGGCCGCACAGCCTGTTCGAGCAGCATCTCCAGCAACGCCCGGCTCTCCGCCCGGGAGACATCCCGGATCTGCTCCACGTAGTACCCGTTGACGTACAGAATCCGCTCCCCGCTCTCGGGATGAACCCGCACGAGCGGATGCACGGACGCCACCTGATGATCGAGCAGATGCCGCAGATACGCATCGTCCCCGGCCCGCGCCTGATACCCCACACCGAGCCGGTGCTCGACCCGAAGCCCGTCCACGAACGCCCGCACAGGCCCCGACAGTCCGGCATACGCGGCGGCGAGGTTGGCCCACGTGGTGTCACCCCCGTACGGCGGCACGGTCTCCGCCCGGAGGATCGTCGCGGCAGGCGGATCGACCCGCGACCCGTGATCACAGTGCCACCCCCGCAACACGGTGTGCCGACGCCGCCGCAACCACTCCTCGTGCTCCATCCCGAACCTCCCCCCGAGTTCCAGCCGATCAGCGGTGGTCTCGACCTCGGGATACTCCACCGGCGAGGCACTCCCCCGCCGCCGCGGCACGACGGGCTCCCCGAACCGCCGCGCGAACGACACATGCCCGGCGTGATCGAGCCGCTGCTCCCGGAAGAACACCACCTTCCAGCGCAGCACGGCCTCACGGATCCCGGCGACCGTCTCGTCGTCCAGCTCCCCGGCGAGATCGACCCCGTGGATCTCCGCCCCGATGTACCCCGCGACCGGCCTGACCTCCATGAACCCTCCAAGATCGGTTTACGGCCTCTCTACCCGGAATCCCCTGCTCTTGCCCCTGCCGTCGGATATGGTCCGAGCGACGACGCCTCAGGAGGCTCCCCCCATGCGTATACGCACCATCCTCGCCACCACCTGCGCGGCCCTCGCGCTCGCCACCACCACCGCCCACGCCACACCCCCGAGCCCCGGGGTGACCGCGGAACTCATCTTCCAGACGACGGCCGGCGGCAAGGACTACACCCTGCGCAAGCTGACTCTCCCGCCGGGCGCGACGACCGGCTGGCACCAGCACACCGGCATGGTCTACGCCCGGATCGAGGAGGGCACGCTGAGCCACTTCGACGCGACGTGCGAGTCCGACGGCGTCTACACGGCGGGCCAGTTCATCGAGGAGGGCCCGAACTACACGCACATCGGCCGCAACCTGGGCGACACCCCGCTGGTCCTGGATGTGCTGTACGTGCTTCCGCACGGCGACCCCTTCTCGGTGGACGAACCGAACCCGGGCTGCGACTTCCAGTAGCACGCCGTGAGGGGGCTCGCCGTACCGGCGGGCCCCCTCACCCACCGCCTCACGCTCGCGCGCGCAGAACCTCCAGCGCCCGGTCCGCGTGCTGGTTCATCCGCAGCTCACTGCGGACGACCTCCAGAATCGTCCGGTCCTGCCCGATGACGAACGTCACCCGCTTCGTCGCCATGAGCGCGAACCCACGCTTCACCCCGAACTTCTCCCGCACCGCGCCGTCCACATCGGACAGCAGCGGCATCCCCAGCGTGTGCTTCCCGACGAACTCGTTCTGCTTGTCGACGGTGTCCCCGCTGATCCCCACCGGCCGGGCCCCGACGGCCTTGAACTCGGCGGCCAGATCCCGGAAGTGACACGCCTCGGCGGTACAGCCGGGCGTCAGCGCCCCCGGATAGAAGAAGAGCACGACCGGCCCGTCGGCAAGCAACTCACTGAGGCTCCGTACGGTTCCGGTCTCGTCCGGCAGCGAGAAATCCTCGACGACATCACCGGTCTCGGGTGCGCGACTCATGGCGAGTCCCTCCTTCAAGTGGGGTTCCGCGCGATGCTACTTGCCCCCCTCACCCCCTCCGGAGGCACCCCTTCCGTACTGCCCCGGCGTGATCCCGAAGGCTCTGCGGAACACATCCACAAAGGCACTCGCGGACGCCCACCCGCACCGATGAGCAACGACCGTGACGGGTTCACCGCCCGCCAGCATGCGCAACGCGTGGTACAGCCGCGACTGTGTGCGCCACTGCGGAAAGGTCATCCCGAGCTCGGCCCGGAAGAGCCGGCTGAGCGTGCGCTCCCCGGTGCCGGTCGCGGTCGCGAGCTGGGCCAGGGTGCGGGGGTCGGCGGGATCGGTGTGGACGAGGTCGCAGACGGCGGCGAGGCGGGGATCGGTGGGGGCGGGGAGGAGATGAGGGCGGTGCGGGGAGGCGCGGAGCCGGTCGCGCAGGACGGCGAGGAGGCGAGCGCGCTCGGGACCGCCGTCCGCAGCCTCCTCGGCGTAGGTGCGGATCAGTTCGCGCAGCAGGGGGCCGACGGCGAGGACGGTCGGGGTGGTGAGGCCGAGCGGGTTGTCGTGGGCGGGGAGGCCGACGAGGTGCAGGTCCAGGGTGCCGTGGGCGCGGTGGGCGTGGAGGGTGCCGGCCGGAATCCACAGGGCGCGGGTGCCGGGGGCGAACCAGGTGCCGGTGTCGGTGGTGACGGCGACGACGCCGGAGCCCGCGTGGACGATCTGGTGGTCGTCGTGCCGGTGGGCGTGGATGCGGTCGCCGGGGGCGAGGTGCCGGACGGCGGTCGGGGCGTGGCGGAAGTTCGACACGACCAGGCAGGTTATCGGAAGCGCGACACCCCCGCCGGGGGTCAGGCTCGCAGGGTGTCCATACGACGAACCGTCACTCTCATGTCCTTGGCCCACGCGTGCGTCGACTTCTATCAAGGTGCCGTCGCCGCCCTGGTCCCCTTCTTCGTCGCCGAGCGCGCCTACGTGTACGCCGCCGCCTCGGGTGTCGTCCTGGCCGCCTCACTCCTGTCGTCGGTGGCGCAGCCGCTGTTCGGGTTGGTCACCGACCGGTGGGCGCTGCCGTGGCTGCTTCCGGTGAGCGCTCTCGCGGCGGCGGCCGGGGTCGCGCTGAGCGGGGTGGGCGGTTCGTACGTGCTGACGCTGGCGGCGTTCGCGGTGTCCGGGGTGGGGGTCGCGGCGTATCACCCGGAGGCGGCGCGGGCGGCTCGCGCGGCGGCGGGCGGCAGCCACACGGCGATGGGGTGGTTCTCGCTGGGCGGCAATGTCGGCTTCGCGCTGGCTCCGCTGCTGGTGGCAGGGGTGGTGGCGCCGTGGGGGCT
>DATCQX010000402.1:0-6183 GCA_036569285.1 Streptomyces sp. | reverse complement strand
GGTCCGGACCGTCGTACGGGTCCGTCTCGTCGTACCGGGGGTCGTACGGGTCGTCGTCGTCCGGGGGCGGGGGCCAGTCGGGGTCCTCGTGGGCGTGGGGGTCGTGGGTGGCGGTGGGGCTGTCCAGGTGGGCGAGGACGGTGTCGGCGGCGGCTCGGCGGCGGCGCAGGGCGGTGTCGTCGAGGGGGAGCGGCCAGGCGTGGTCGGCGGTGGGGTCGTGCAGGGTGGGGTTCTCCTCGTCCTCCTCGGGGGTGTCGGCCCACACCTCGATCTCTCCGTGTCCGGCGGCGCAGTGGTCGTGGAGGGCCGTCAGGAAGCCGGAGGGGCCGCGGGGTTTCTTCTGGGTGGGGCCCCACCAGTGGCCGGAGCCGAGCAGGAGGCTGCGCGGACGGGTGAAGGTGACGTAGCCGAGGCGGAGTTCCTCGGTGTGCTGGTGGTCCTTCATGTCCTCGTGGAACGCCTTCATGCCCTTGGCGTCCCAGCTCAGGACGTCCGGGAGGGTGTCGGCGTCACCGCGCAGGGCGTGCGGCAGGACCTTGGCCTGGGTGGTCCACTTCTCGCGGCCCTTGGCGCTCGGGAAGGCGCCCTCGACGAGTCCGGGGACGGCGACGACGTCCCACTCCAGGCCCTTGGACTTGTGGGCGGTGAGCACCTTGACGGTGTTCTCGCCGCCGGGGAGGGCGTTGTCGAGGCCCTTCTCGTACTGGGCGGCGGTGCGCAGGAACGCGAGGAAGGCGAGGAGGGTGGCCTGGCCGTCGTGGGCCGTGAAGGACGCGGCGACGTCGAGGAAGTTCGACAGGGTCTCGCGGCGGCGGGCGGCCAGTGCGTGCGGGGACGCCGACAGCTCGACCTCCAGGCCGGTGACGGCGAGGACACGGTGCAGGACGTCCATCAGCGGGTCGGACAGGGCGCGGCGCAGGTCGCGCAGTTCGGTGGCGAGGTAGGCGAAGCGCACGCGCGCGTCCGGCGAGAACGGGAGCGCGTCGTCGTCGCCCGTGCCGTCGAGGAAGGTGTCCAGGGCGTCCGCGAGCGATATCACCTCGGCCGGGTCGGTGCCCTCGACGGCGGCGGCGAGGCGCCGGTCGGGGTCGTTCTCGTCGTCCACGCGTGCGTGCGTCACGAGATGGCGGGCCCGGCGGCCCAGGAGGGCGAGGTCGCGGGCGCCGATGCGCCAGCGGGGGCCGGTGAGGAGGCGGACCAGGGAGGCGTTGGCCCCGGGGTCCTGGAGGACCTCGCAGACGGCGACGAGGTCGGCGACCTCGGGGAGGTGCAGCAGCCCGGACAGGCCGACGACCTCCACGGGGACGTCGCGTGCGACGAGGGCGCCCTGGATCTCGGCGAAGTCGGTCGCCGTGCGGCACAGGACGGCGATCTCGCCGGGCGCCGTGCCGGTGTTCACCAGGTGGGCGATGGAGTCGGCGATCCAGTCCATCTCCTCGGCGTGGGTGCGCAGGAGGGCGCAGCGGACCGTGCCGTCGCGTTCGGCGCCGGGGGCCGGGCGCAGGGCCTCCACGCCCGCGTGCATGGCGCGCAGGGGCTCGGCGAGGCCGTTGGCGAGGTCCAGGAGCCGGCCGCCGCTGCGGCGGTTCTCGCTGAGCGCCTGGCGGGTGGCGGGGCGGCCGTCGGCGTGCGGGAAGTGCTCCGGGAAGTCGTCGAGGTTGGCGACGGAGGCGCCGCGCCAGCCGTAGATGGCCTGGCAGGGGTCGCCGACGGCGGTGACGGGGTGGCCGGTGCCGCCGCCGAAGAGGCCGGCGAGGAGGATGCGCTGGGCGACGGAGGTGTCCTGGTACTCGTCCAGCAGGACCACCCGGAACTCCTCGCGCAGGGCGCGGCCGACCTCGGGGATGCCGGCGAGCCGCGCGGAGAGGGCGATCTGGTCGCCGAAGTCGAGGAGGTCGCGGTCGCGTTTGGCGGTGCGGTAGCGGCGTACCAGGGCGGCGAGTTCGCGGCGCGCGGCGGCCGTCTCGGGGACCTTGCGCAGGTCGGCGTTGGTGAGTTTCGCGCCTTCCAGGGCCGTCAGCAGATCGGCGTCCCACGCGCGCAGGTCGTCGGGGGCGACGAGGTGTTCGGCGAGTTCGGCGTCGAGCGCGAGGAGGTCGGCGGTGAGGTCGGCGAAGGAGCGGGTGAGCGCCGGGTAGGGGCCGGGGGCCTCGCGCAGGACGCGCGCGGCGAGCTGGAAGCGGGTCGCGTCGGCGAGGAGGCGGGAGGTCGGCTCCAGGCCGAGGCGCAGGCCGTGGTCGGTCAGGAGGCGGCCCGCGAAGGAGTGGTACGTCGAGATGACGGGCTCGCCCGGGGGGTTGTCCGGGTCGACCGGGTCGGGGTCGGTGACGCCGGCCGCGACGAGGGCCTTGCGGACGCGTTCGGCGAGTTCCCCGGCCGCCTTGTTGGTGAACGTCAGGCCGAGGACCTGCTCCGGGGCGACCTGGCCGGTGCCGACCAGCCACACCACGCGCGCGGCCATCACGGTCGTCTTGCCCGAGCCCGCTCCGGCCACGATCACCTGCGGGGCGGGCGGCGCGGTGATGCAGGCCGTCTGCTCCGGGGTGAAGGGGATGCCGAGGAGCTCTTTGAGCTGCTCGGGGTCGGTGATGCGGGAGGACATGCGGGAGAGGCTAGCGGGCGGCACTGACAGCGGCGGACTTCTGTCATGCCCATCACCTGCGCCTTCACTCCACCACGTGCCGTCCTTCCGGCCGTGCGCTGCACGACGCGCGGAAGGCGCAGTGGGTGCAGTGCTGGCCCGCCTCGGGGGTGAAACGTTCGTCCAGGACCTTGCCCGCGGCCGTGGCCAGCAGGTCGCCGACCCACTCGCCGGACAGCGCCTCCTGGGCCTGCACCTTGGGAAACGTCTCGCCGCCGTCGCGCCGCGCGGCACCCTGACGGAGCTGGACGAGTTCGGCTCCGCCCGGCTCGGGCCGCACGCCGCCGAAGACCTCGTCGACGGCGCCCTCGCGCACGGCGAGCTGGTAGACGGCGAGCTGCGGGTGGCGGGCGACCTCGGCGGAGGTGGGGGCCTGTTTGCCCGTCTTGAAGTCGACGACGTAGGCGCGGCCGTCGGTGTCGGCCTCGACGCGGTCCATCTGCCCGCGGATGCGCACCTCGTAGTCGCCGGCCCCGAGCGTGACGTCGAAGTCGTGCTCGCTCGCCACAGGTGTGCGTCCCGCGCGGTCGAGCACATGCCACTTCAGGAACCGTTCGAGCGCCACGCGCGCGTTGTGCTTCTCCTGCTCCGACTTCCAGGGCGCGTCGAAGGCGAGCGCGTTCCACACGGAGTCGAGGCGTTCCATGAGGACGTCGAGGTCGGCGGGGGTGCGCCCGGAGGCGACCTCGTCGGCGAGGACGTGGACGACGTTGCCGAAGCCCTGGGCGGCGGTCGCGGGCGCGTCGGCCTTCACCTCGCGGCCCAGGAACCACTGGAGGGCGCAGGTGTTGGCGAGCTGGTCGAGGGCGCTGCCGGACAGCACGACGGGCTGGTCGCGGTCGCGCAGCGGGACCTTGCTCTCGGTGCGGTCCCACATGCCCCACCAGCGGTAGGGGTGGGCGGCGGGGACCAGCGGGCGCCCGTCCTCGTCGGCGAGCGCGGCGAGGCGGGCGAGGCGGCGCGCCGCGGCCTCCCTGAGAGCGTCGGAGGCGCGCGGGTCGACGGTCGTGGCGCGCAGTTCGGCGACGAGCGCGGGGACCGACAGGGGGCGGCGGGGGCGGCCCGTCACGTCCTTGGGTTCGACGCCGAGTTCGGTGAGGAACCGGGAGGGCTGGTCGCCGTCGTCGGCGGGCGCCTTCACGGCGGTGACGACGAGGCGCTCGCGCGCCCGCGTGGCGGCGACGTAGAACAGGCGGCGCTCCTCGGCGAGCAGCGCGCCCGGGGTGAGCGGTTCGGCGAGTCCGTCGCGGCCGATGCGGTCGGCCTCCAGGAGGGAGCCGCGCCGGCGCAGGTCGGGCCAGAGCCCCTCCTGGACCTGGGCGACGACGACCAGACGCCACTGGAGGCCCTTGGCGCGGTGCGCGGTCATCAGCCGGACCGCGTCGGGCCGTACGACGCGCCGGGTGAGGGTGTCGGCCGCGATGTCCTCGGCCTCCAGCTCCTCCAGGAAGTTCAGGGCGCCCCGGCCGCCGGTGCGGGCCTCCGCGCGGGCGGCGGTCGCGAACAGCGCGCAGACGGCGTCGAGGTCCCGGTCGGCGTTGCGGCCCGCCGCGCCGCCGCGCAGGGCGGTCTTGGCCAGCCGTCCGGGCCACGGCGTGCGGGCCCACAGCTCCCACAGGGCCTCCTCGGCGGTGCCGCCGTCCGCGAGGCACGCGCGTGCCTTCGCGAGGAGTTTCCCGAGCCGCTGCGCGCCCTGCGCGTACGCCGGGTCGTGCGCGGCGAGCCGTTCCGGTTCGGCCACCGCGCGCGCGAGGAGTTCGTCCGAGGGGGGCGGCAGGGGGTTGCCGCCCGCCCGCTCCTCGTCGCGCAGGGCCCGCCCGAGGCGGCGGACGTCGGCGGCGTCCATCGCGGCGAGGGGGGAGGCGAGGAGGGTGAGGGCGGTCTCGGTGTCGAGCCAGACGGGGGGCTCCGCGTCGAGGGTGTCCGGGGTGCCGGCGCCTGTCGGGTCGTCCGGGGTGCTCAAGCCGTCCGAGGCGTCCGGGGGGCTCGTTCTGTGGGTCGTCTCCGCCGTCGCGACCGCCCGGAGGGCCGTCAGCAGGGGGGCCACCGCCGGTTCGTGGCGGAGGGGGACGTCGGCGCCGTCGGTGTGCAGGGGGACGCCGGCCGTGGTGAGGGCGCGGCGCAGGGCGGGCACGGAGCGGGAGCCGGCGCGCACGAGGACGGCCATGTCGCGCCAGGGGACGCCGTCCTCCAGGTGGGCGCGGCGCAGGATGTCGGCGATGTTGTCCAGCTCGGTGCCGGCCGTCGGGTACGTGTACACCTCGACGGCGCCGCCGTCCCGCGCGGGGGCGAGGGCGCGGTGGGCGCGGACCTTGTCGGCCGGGAGGCGGGTGAGGGGCATGCGCTGGGCGAGCAGGCGGGTGGCGGTCAGGAGGTTCGCGGCGGAGCGGCGCGAGGTGCGCAGGACCTCGACGGGGGCGGGGTGGCCGTCCGCGCGCGGGAAGGTGTGCGGGAAGTCGAGGATGCCGTTCACGTCGGCGCCCCGGAAGGCGTAGATCGACTGGTCGGGGTCGCCGAGGGCGACGAGGGTGCGGCCGTCCCCGGCGAGCGCGCGCAGCAGGCGTACCTGGGCGGGGTCGGTGTCCTGGTACTCGTCGACGTAGACGGCGTCGTAGCGCGCGGCGAGCTGCCGGGCCGCCTCGGGGCGCTGGGCGAGGAGCACCGCGCGGTGGACGAGTTCGGCGTAGTCGAGGACGCCTTGGAGGTCGAGGACGTCGAGGTACTCGGCGAGGAACACGGCGGCCGCACGCCAGTCGGGGCGGCCGATGCGGTCGGCGAAGGCGTGCAGGGCCTCGGGGCCGAGCCCGAGTTCGCGGCTGCGGGCGAGCACCGCGCGGACCTCGTCGGCGAACCCGCGTGTGGTGAGGCAGGCGCGCAGTTCGTCGGGCCAGCTGACGTGCGCGAGGCCGAGGCGCTGGAGGTCGAGCTGGCCGGCGAGCAGCTCGCGGACGGTGACGTCCTGTTCGGGGCCGGAGAGCAGCCGCAGGGGCTCCACGAACAGGTCGCTGTCCTGGTGGGCGCGGACCAGGGCGTAGCAGAACGAGTGGAAGGTGGTCGCCTGGGGCGCGCGGGAGGCGCCCATGCGCAGGGCCATGCGGTCGCGCAGTTCGACGGCGGCCTTGCGGCTGAACGTCAGGACGAGGATCCGCGCGGGGTCGTCGCCGCGCGCGACGCGGGCGGCGACGGACTCGACGAGGGTGGTGGTCTTGCCGGTGCCGGGGCCGGCGAGGACCAGCAGGGGGCCGGTGGTGTGGTCAACCACCGCGCGCTGCGCGGCGTCCAGACGAGGGGGAGCCTCGCGGACCGGAGGGGTGCGCACCAGTCGGTAGGCGCCACGGGTCCCCTGCCGTACCTGGTGGTGCGGCAGGCGTCCGGTGGAGGAAGAGGAGCTCACGTGGTTCGCCGGTCCTGGTGGGTGTGCTGGTTCGTCGCCGACCGTCCGTGCCGGGCGGTGGTCTCGGGATGAGGGGGACGGCTGCGGCCGACGCTACGCCGGGAGCCGGTCCGGAGGCTGGCCTTCCGGTCGGTCCCGTGCGTCCCGT
>DATCQX010000401.1:0-5187 GCA_036569285.1 Streptomyces sp. | reverse complement strand
CGATCACGCGGTGATGGGTTCGACGCTGCTGCCGGGGACGGCCTTCGTGGAGCTGGCGATCCGTGCCGGGGACCAGGTCGACTGCGGGCACCTTGAGGAACTGACGCTGGAAGCGCCCCTGGTACTGCCCGAGCGCGGTGGGCGTCAGCTCCGGCTGACCGTCGGTGAAGCGGATGGGTCCGGTCGGCGGACGCTGGGGATTCACTCGCGGTCCGAGGACGGTGGCACGTGGGTGCGGCACGCCAGTGGTGTGCTGGCTCCGGAGATGCCGGACGCTCCCGCCGACTTCGGGGGTGTCTGGCCGCCCGCCGGTGCCGTGCCGGTTGAGCTGGGCGAGCTGTATGAACGGCTGGCCGCCACCGGGTACCACTACGGTCCGTCGTTCCAGGGTCTGCGTGCGGCGTGGCGGCACGGTGACGAGGTCTTCGCCGATGTCGCCCTGCCCGGGGAGCGTCGCTCCGACGCCGCCAGGTTCGGTGTGCACCCGGCTCTGCTGGACGCCGCCGTGCAGGCGATCGGGCTGGGCGGTTTCCTCGGTGACTCCGGGCAGAGCAGGCTGCCGTTCCTGTGGGGCGGGGTGACGTTGCGGGCCGTCGGTGCGAACGCGCTGCGGGTGCGGATCGCGCCTCACGGCCAGGACTCGGTGTCGCTCGCCGTCATGGACACGCACGGGCGGCCGGTGGCGGAGGTGGACTCCCTGGTGCTGCGGCCGGTGACCGCCGAGCAGTTGCGTGCCGCGCGGGAGGTTCGGCACGACTCGCTGTTCCGGGTCGACTGGGCTCCGGTTCCGGCGTTGACCGAGGCCGGTCCGGAAGGCTGGCTCGTTCTGGGAGCGGACCAGGAGAAGTTCGCCGCCGCTCTGCGGGCCGCCGGGCTTCCCGTCGACGGGTGCGTCGACCTGGCCGCGCTCGACGTGGCTTCGGTGCCGTCCGTGGTGCTCGCGCCGTGCACCGTCGACTCCGTCGCGGACGCCGCCGATCTGGCGTCCGCCGTGCGCATGGCGACGCACCGGGTGCTGGAGCTGGTCCAGGGGTGGCTCGCCGACGAGCGGTTCACGGCGTCCCGCCTGGTGCTGGTCACCCGTGGCGCGGTGGCCACGCGGCCGGGGGAGGACGTGTCCGACCTCGCGCACGCCGCCGTCTGGGGCCTGGTCAGGTCCGCGCAGGCCGAGCACCCCGACCGGCTGACGCTGCTGGACCTGGACGAGCACGACGCCTCCTATCAGGCTCTCCCGGCCGCACTGGGCGCCGATGAGCCCCGCCTGGCGGTGCGCGAGGGCACCCTGCTCGCACCCAGGCTGGCCAGGGCCGTCGCGGCGGAGGGAACACCGCGCGCGCTGGACCCGTCCGGCACCGCCCTGGTTACCGGCGCCACCGGTGCGCTCGGCGGGCTCGTCGCCCGGCATCTGGTCACCGAGCACGGCGTCCGGCGTCTGGTGCTGGCCGGCCGTCGGGGCATGGACGCGCCCGGCGCGCCCGAACTGCACGCCGAACTCACCGAGTTGGGCGCGACGGTCACCATGGCCGCGTGTGACGTGGCCGACCGGGAGAAGGTCGCCGCGCTCCTCGCCGACATTCCGGCGGAGCATCCGCTGACGGCGGTCGTGCATGCGGCGGGTGTGCTGGACGACGGTGTGATCGAGTCCCTGACCCCGCAGCGCATCGACGCCGTCCTCCGGCCGAAGGTGGACGCGGCACTGCACCTGCACGAGCTGACCCAGGACGCGGACCTCGCCGCGTTCGTCGTGTTCTCCTCGGCGGCCTCCACCTTCGGCGGCCCCGGGCAGGGCAACTACGCGGCGGCCAACGCCTTCCTCGACGCGCTCGCCCAGCGCCGCCGGGCGAGCGGGCTGGCTGCCAGCTCGCTCGCCTGGGGCCTGTGGGCGCACCGCAGCGGGATGACCGCCCACCTCGGGGACGACCAACTCGGCCGCCTCGAACGCGGCGGCATGGCCGCCCTGCCCACGGCCGAGGGCCTGGCCCTGTTCGACGCCGCCATCGGCCTGGACGAGGCCGTGCTCGTGCCGGTGCGGCTGACCCCGGCGGCTCTGCGCGCCACCGACGCCGCGCCCGCGCTGCTGCGCGGACTGGTCCGGGCCCCGGCCCGCCGGACCGTCGACGCCGGCTCCGTCCCGGACGCGACCTCGCTGCGGCAGCGGCTCGGCGGTCTCGCGGAAGCCGAACGCGACCGCGTGCTGACCGACCTGGTGCGCGGCCAACTGGCCGCCGTGCTGGGCCACTCCTCACCGGACGCCATCGACACCGGACGCGGCTTCCTCGAACTCGGTCTGGACTCGCTGACCGCGGTGGAGCTGCGCAACCGGCTGAACACGGCGACCGGGCTGCGGCTGCCCGCCACGCTGATCTTCGACTACCCGACCCCGGTCGCCCTCACCGGCTACCTGGCCTCGGAGATCGTGCCGGACACCGCGCACTCGGCAGCGCCGCTCCTTGCGGAACTCGCCCGACTGCAGAAGGAGTTGGCGGCGTTCACCGCCGACGACGAGACCCGTGGCCAGATCACCGTCCGTCTCAAGTCGCTGATGTCCGGCTGGACCGGCGGCGACGAGTCCGACGCCGACGCCGAGGCCGATCTGGACGCGGCCACCGACGACGAGATGTTCGACCTCATTGGCAAGGAGTTCGGGATTTCTTGAGCACCGACGAATCCGGAACTGCCACCAGAAAGGAAACACCCATGTCCAATGAGGACAAACTCCGCCACTACCTCAAGCAGATGACCGCCGAACTCCGGCAGACCAAACAGCGTCTCCAGGAGGTCGAGGACGCGGCGGCCGAGCCGATCGCGATCATCGGCATGAGCTGCCGCTACCCCGGCGGGGTCAACTCCCCTGAAGACCTGTGGAAGCTGGTGGCCGACGGCGGCGACGCCATCTCCTCCTTCCCGCCCGACCGTGGCTGGGACATCGACGACCTCTACGACGCCGACCCGGACAGCGCCGGCAAGTCCTACACCAGCAAGGGCGGATTCCTCCAGGACGCCAGCCGGTTCGACCCCGCGTTCTTCGAGATCTCCCCGCGCGAAGCGCTCGCCATGGACCCGCAGCAGCGGCTCCTCCTCGAAGCGACCTGGGAGACCTTCGAACGCGCGGGCATCGACCCCGCCACCGTGCGCGGCAGCCGTACCGGCGTCTTCGCCGGCGTCATCTACCACGACTACGCGACCCGCCTGGTCGACCTCCCGGAAGGCGTCGAGGGCTACATAGGCACCGGCAACTCCGGCAGCGTCGCCTCCGGCCGCATCGCCTACACCCTCGGCCTCGAAGGTCCCGCCGTCACCATCGACACCGCCTGCTCCTCCTCGCTGGTCGCGCTGCACCTGGCCTGCGCATCCCTCCGCAAGGGCGAATGCACCCTCGCGCTGGCCGGCGGCGCCACCATCATGGCCACCCCGGCGATCTTCGTGGAGTTCAGCCGCCAGCGTGGCCTCGCGGCGGACGGCCGCTGCAAGGCGTTCGCGGACGCGGCGGACGGGACCGGGTGGGGCGAGGGCGTGGGGATGCTGCTCGTCGAGCGGCTCTCCGACGCGCTGCGGAACGGGCACCGGGTGCTGGCCGTCGTGCGGGGCACCGCCGTGAACCAGGACGGTGCCAGCAGTGGGCTCACCGCGCCCAACGGGCCCGCTCAGCAGCGGGTCATTCGTCAGGCGTTGCTGAACGCGCAGCTCACCGCCGATCAGATCGACGTCGTCGAGGCGCACGGCACCGGGACCAGGCTCGGGGACCCGATCGAGGCGCAGGCGATTCTCGCGACGTACGGGCAGGAGCGGCCTGCCGATCGGCCCTTGCTGCTGGGGGCCGTCAAGTCGAACATCGGGCATACGCAGGCTGCCGCTGGTGTGGCGGGCGTCATCAAGATGGTGCATGCGATGCGGCATGGGGTGGTGCCGAAGACGCTGCATGTGGATCAGCCGTCGCGGCAGGTTGACTGGGCGGCGGGGGCGGTGTCCTTGCTGACGGAGCAGGTTGAGTGGCCTGCGACCGGGGAGCCTCGGCGGGCGGGGGTGTCGTCGTTCGGGGTGAGTGGGACCAACGCGCACGCGATTCTGGAGCAGGCGCCGGTGGTTGAGGAAGTTCCTGCCGTTGAGGTGGTGGGGGTGGTGCCGTGGGTGCTGTCGGGGAAGACCGAGGGTGCTTTGCGGGCGCAGGCTGGGCGGTTGTTGGAGGTGGTGGACTCTGGGGTGAGTCCGGTTGATGTCGGGTTTTCGCTGGCTGTTGGTCGGGCTGGTTTTGAGCATCGGGCGGCGGTGGTGGGGGGTGATGAGGCTGCCCGTCGTGCGGGTTTGGTGGCGCTGGCGGAGGGGGCGTCGGCTCCTGGGGTGGTGCAGGGGGTCGCGGGCGGTCGCAAGGTCGTGTTCGTGTTCCCCGGGCAGGGGTCGCAGTGGGTAGGGATGGCGGTCGAGCTGCTGGGGTCGTCGCCGGTGTTCGCGGAGTCGATGCGGGCGTGTGGGGAGGCTCTGAAGCCGTACGTGGAGTGGTCGCTTCTGGATGTGCTGGACGATCAGGCCGCCTTGGAGCGGGTTGATGTTGTTCAGCCGGTGTTGTTCTCGGTGATGGTGTCGTTGGCTGCGTTGTGGCGCTCGTACGGTGTGGAGCCTGCTGCGGTCATCGGGCATTCGCAGGGTGAGATCGCGGCTGCTGCGGTGGCAGGTGCGCTCTCGCTGGAAGACGCGGCGCGGGTGGTGGCGTTGCGGAGCAAGGCACTGCTGGCCCTGTCGGGCCGGGGCGGGATGGTCTCCCTCTCGCTGCCGGTGGATGCGGTGGAAGAGCGGCTGGCCCGTTGGGAGGGTCGTGTCTCGGTCGCCGCCGTGAACGGGCCGGGTTCGGTCGTTGTTTCCGGTGACGTCGACGCTCTTGATGAGCTGCTGGCTGAAGCGGAGGCGGAGGGCTTCCGCGCACGCCGTATCCCGGTGGACTACGCCTCGCACTCCGCTCATGTCGAGGAGATCCAGGCCGAGTTGGCGAAGGTCCTGTCCGGTATATCCCCGCGTCCGTCGCAGGTGCCGTTCTACTCCACCGTCACCGTGGAGCGGATCGACACGAGCGTGATGGACGCCGACTACTGGTACCGCAACCTCCGCCAGACGGTCCGTTTCGAGGAGACCGTCCGCCTCCTGGTCGACCAGGGCCACAAGCTGTTCGTGGAGTCCAGCGCCCACCCGGTGCTG
>DATCQX010000400.1:0-4869 GCA_036569285.1 Streptomyces sp. | reverse complement strand
CACCACGACATACCGCCAGACCCCCACCACCGGCCAGACGAACACCGCCTTCCCCACCCACAACAGCCCACGCCCCGCCGGCCGCAGCACGGAATCCCTGAGCACCCGCCCCACCACGACGAGCCCGTCCCACACCACCCTCACGGGCACGACCAGCACCAGCACCACGATCCGCACCGGAATCCGAACCGCGACGACAAGACACCCCTCGGCGTCCCGCCGGTCCCCCTGCGACTGTCCGTGCTTCTCCAGATCCATAACGAGATAGACGCTACGCGCACCAGTGAGGATGCGCCCAAACCCCCGTCCTCAATATCGAACCTGCAACAACCGCTCGGACCCCACGAACCCGGCCCGCACGTAAGCGCTCACGGCCCGCCCCGACGAATGCACGGTCAGCCGCTCGACCCCCAGCTCCCGGGCCCGCTCCACCACCGCCGCCAGCAGCCGCCCGCCCACTCCGGCGCCGCGCTCCTCGGGGACCACGTACACGCACTGGACGTCTCCGGAGAGCCGCGACGGGGCGGTGGGGGTGGGCACGCGGGAGATGACGGCCGTCCATGCCATCCCGACGACCCGTTCCCCGCGCACCACCACCGTGCACGTGTGGGACCCGGTGTTCTCCTTCGCCCATCCCACGAACCCGCGCACGAACTCCTCCCGCTGCACGGCGGGGGTCTTCCCGTCCTCCTCGAACCACCGCCACCGCAGTTCGGCGACGGCTTCCAGTTCCCGTTCCTCGGCGGCCCTGATGACGATCTCGTCGGTCATGCGTTTTCCCTCACTCCACGTCGAGGCCGAAGTCACGGACAAGCTCCTCCAGCCCGCCCCGGTACCCCTTCCCGCCCAGCACGAAGTCCCAGTCGCCGGTGTCGCGGCGGCGGAAGGAGCCGAGGACCAGGGCGGTTTCTCCGGGGCGGCCGTCGGAGACCTCCAGGACGCCGAGTTCGGCGGCGCGGGCGTCGAGGAGGCGGATGCGGGCGTCGGTGAAGCCGGAGAGGTCGGCGTGGGGGTCGGTCTCGGGGTCGACGGCGGCGACGAGGACGAGCCGGTCGGCCGTCGCCGGGAGCGCGTCGAACGCGACCCGCAGGCAGGCCCGGTCGGGCGCGGTGGGCGGCAGGGCGCGTACCGAACCGTCCGGGGTGGCCGGGTTGTTGTAGAAGACGAAGTGGTCGTCGCCGAGGACCCGTCCGCCCTGGCAGACCAGCGCGCACACGTCGAGCGCGACCGTCCCGGACCAGGACATGCCGAGGACGTTGTGCCCGTCGTCCGGCGGTGTGCCGTCGCCGAGCCGTCCGCGCAGCCCGTGCAGGTGGAGGAGGTCGACGAGTTCGGGTCCGGAGATCAGCTCCAGCGGCTTCCCGGTGGCGAAGTCGCGCGACCCGGGTCCGAAGGACGACGTCGTCACGAGGACGCCTTTGTTGGCGCCCCGGTCGAGCACCGTGCCGTACAGGTCCCGGACGGCGGTGGGCGACACCGTGTTCCGGTACCGCTTCACCTGCACGACGATGGCCCCGCCCCGTATCGGCGTCGGGTCGGTCGCGTCGACGTCCACCCCGCCGTCACCGGAGCGCTGTGTCGTCACCGCCTCCATCCCCATCGCCCGGAACAGCTCCGCGACGAGTTCCTCGAAGGCGAGCGGGTCCATGGCGTACAGGTCGGGTTCGTCGTCGTCCCCGTGGGTGACGACGCGGTTGCCGACGTCCTGGGGGCGGCGGTCGGGGCGGACGGCCGTCAGCTGGTCGGGCTTGGCGGAGAGCCGGCCGCGCAGGCCGTCCGTGAGGCAGCTGACCGCGTCGACCTGCGCGAGGTTCAGGGACGTGAAGGAGGAGCGCACGGCCGAGGCGGTGACCAGGATGTGCTGGGCGCGCAGCCCCGTCACGGGGTCGGGTCCGTCGGCGAAGCCGTTGAGGACGACGGAGTCCAGCACGCCGGCGGTGTCGGCGGCGTACAGCTGGTGCAGGACGAGCAGCGCGGACTGCGCGACCGTCTCCCGGTACAGCGCCCGGCGCTGGGTGACGGGGCGCGCGGTCTCCCGGTACTGGTCGTCGCCCGGCGACCAGCGCACCGCCTTCGCCTCGGGGACGACGCCGTAGCCGGGGAGTTCCCAGTCCAGGACGAGCTGGCGGGCGGCCTGGTCGTAGGCGGCGGAGAGCTGGCGGGGGAACTCCTCCGGCCAGGACGGTGAGGCGTACAGCGCGGCGGTGAAGTACTCGACGACGGCGTCCGGTTCGCCCCGCTCAAGGCCGCGCGCAGCCGCGGTGACGCCCGCGTTGTGGCGCCGCACCTCGGTGCGCAGGCCCTCGGCCCACTGCTCGTACTGCCGTCGCTGTGCGGCGAGTCGCTCGACCCGCTGGGCCTCGGCGGCCTGGGCGGCGTACCACGCCTGCTCGAAGCGGGCGCGGGCCTCGGCCTGGGCCTGGGCGCGCCCGCCGGCCGTCCAGGCATTGTGGGCGGGGAACTGGCTGGGGTCGGGCATGGGGACCGGGTGGGCCAGCGCGCCGGGGTCGAAGGGCGGCACCTGCTCCGTGCGCAGCAGCGTGTCCGGGCGGAACGGCGCCGCGCCGCACCCGTTCACCAGGAGCCCCTGGAGCGCGGCCACGCGCGCCTCCAGTTCGGCGGTCCGGCGCGCGGCCTCCGCCTGCCGGTACGCCTTGTGGTCCTGCTCGGCCTGCCGCTGGTAGGCGCGCTCCTGCCGCTCCCGCTCCCTGGCCTGCCGGGCGGCGGCCTGTGCCTGCCGCTGCTGCTGACGCTGCATCTCGGCCCAGACGCCGACCGCTCCGGACCTACGACGACTCATCGGACCGAGCCCCTCCCCCGCTGTGACGGGACGACTCTATCCAGCGATCACCCCTGCCCGGAACGGCAACGGGCCCTCCCCCGAGGGGAAGGGCCCGTCCTTGATCACTTCTTACTTGTTGACGACGCTCAACGGCAGCAACTTCTTGCCCGTCGGCCCGACTTGGATGTGCGTGTCCATCGCCGGGCAGACCCCGCAGTCGAAGCACGGCGTCCAGCGGCAGTCCTCGACCTCGGTCTCGTCGAGGGCGTCCTGCCAGTCCTCCCAGAGCCAGTCCTTGTCGAGGCCGGAGTCGAGGTGGTCCCAGGGGAGGACTTCCTCGTAGGTGCGCTCGCGGGTGGTGTACCAGTCGACGTCCACGCCGAGGGCGGGGAGCGTCTTGTCGGCGCAGGTCATCCAGCGGTCGTAGGAGAAGTGCTCGCGCCAGCCGTCGAAACGGCCGCCGTCCTCGTAGACGGCGCGGATGACGGCGCCCACGCGGCGGTCGCCGCGCGACAGGAGGCCCTCGACGATGCCCGGCTTGCCGTCGTGGTAGCGGAAGCCGATGGAGCGGCCGTACTTCTTGTCGCCGCGGATCTTGTCGCGGAGCTTGCCGAGGCGGGCGTCGGTCTCCTCGGCGGAGAGCTGCGGCGCCCACTGGAAGGGGGTGTGGGGCTTGGGAACGAAGCCGCCGATGGAGACGGTGCAGCGGATGTCGTTCGCGCCGGAGACCTGACGGCCCTTGGCGATGACGTTCGCGGCCATGTCGGCGATCTGGAGGACGTCGTCGTCGGTCTCGGTCGGCAGGCCGCACATGAAGTACAGCTTCACCTGCCGCCAGCCGTTGCCGTACGCGGTGGCGACGGTGCGGATGAGGTCGTCCTCGGAGACCATCTTGTTGATGACCTTCCGCATCCGCTCGGACCCGCCCTCGGGGGCGAAGGTGAGGCCGGAGCGGCGGCCGTTGCGGGTCAGCTCGTTGGCGAGGTCGACGTTGAACGCGTCCACGCGGGTCGACGGCAGGGAGAGGCCGATCTTGTCCTCGGTGTAGCGGTCCGCGAGGCCCTTGGCGATCTCGCCGATCTCGCTGTGGTCGGCGCTCGACAGCGACAGGAGGCCGACCTCTTCGAAGCCGGTCGCCTTCAGGCCCTTGTCGACCATCTCGCCGATGCCGGTGATCGACCGCTCCCGCACGGGCCGCGTGATCATCCCGGCCTGGCAGAACCGGCAGCCGCGCGTGCAGCCCCGGAAGATCTCGACGGACATCCGCTCGTGCACCGTCTCCGCGAGCGGCACGAGCGGCTGCTTCGGGTAGGGCCACTCGTCGAGGTCCATGACGGTGTGCTTCGACACCCGCCACGGGACGCCGCTGCGGTTGGGGACGACGCGGGCGATCCGGCCGTCCGCGAGGTACTCCACGTCGTAGAAGCGGGGGATGTACACGTTGCCGGTCTTCGAGAGCCGGAACAGCACCTCCTCACGGCCGCCGGGGCGCCCCTCCGCCTTCCACTGGCGGACGATGGCCGTGATGTCGAGGACGGCCTGCTCGCCGTCCCCGATGACGGCCGCGTCGATGAAGTCGGCGATCGGCTCGGGGTTGAACGCGGCGTGTCCGCCGGCGAGGACGATCGGGTCGTCCAGGCCCCGGTCCTTCGCCTCCAGCGGGATGCCCGCGAGGTCGAGGGCCGCGAGCATGTTGGTGTAGCCCAGCTCGGTGGAGAAGGAGAGCCCGAACACGTCGAACGCCTTCACCGGGCGGTGCGAGTCGACGGTGAACTGCGGGACACCGTGCTCCCGCATCAGCGCCTCCAGGTCCGGCCACACGCTGTACGTGCGCTCGGCGAGGACGCCCTCCTGTTCGTTCAGCACCTCGTACAGGATCATGACGCCCTGGTTGGGCAGCCCGACCTCGTAGGCGTCGGGGTACATGAGGGCCCAGCGGACGTCACTGCTGTCCCAGGGCTTGACGGTGGAGTTCAGCTCGCCGCCCACGTACTGGATCGGCTTCTGCACATGCGGGAGCAGGGCTTCGAGCTGCGGGAACACCGACTCGACAGACATCGCGGCGAACTTTCGTGAGCTGATATGGG
>DATCQX010000399.1:0-45986 GCA_036569285.1 Streptomyces sp. | reverse complement strand
CCGGACACCCGCCCCTGTGTGCCATCGCCCTCACCTACGCGAGGCGCTCGTCCTCTCGGGCGCCGGCACCGCCTCCGTTCAGCGGGACTCCTGCGGGAGGCCGGCGGGGTGCGGGACCGGCGGGGTGTCCCCGCCGTCCCGGAGGGAGCCGTGGCCGAGAGCGCCCAGCGCGGGGGACGTCACCGAGGTGGTGATCAGCGCCATGAGGACGAGCAGGGTGAACAGGCTCCGGCTGAGGACACCGAGGCTCAGGCCCGTGTTCAGGACGATGAGTTCCGTCAGGCCCCGGCAGTTCATCAGCGCGCCGAGGGCCAGCGACTCCCGCCAGGGCTGACCGCAGGCCCGCGCGGCCAGGGTCGCCCCGCCCCACTTCCCGGTGAAGGCGACGAGCAGGACGGCCCCGAGCCACAGCCACTGCGCCGGGTCCCGGGCGAGCGTGCCCACGTCCGTGTTCAGCCCCGCCGTCAGGAAGAACAGCGGAAGGAGCACGGGGACGGCCACGGACCGCAGCACGTCCGCCGCCCCCCGCACGGCCTCGGAGCCCGCCGGTGTCACGGCGCCGAACACGAAGGCACCGAACAGGGCGTGCACGCCGATCCGGTCCGTGGCGTACGAGGAGAGGCACACCCCGCAGAACAGCGCGGCCACCGGCGGGAACCCGGACGCGCCCCGGCGCTCGCGCGCGCTCCACGCGTCGAGCGCCTTCGCCCACAGGGGCCGTACGACACGGATCATGAGCGCGAGGTACAGGGCGAGCTGGAAGACGGTCCACAGCGTGTCCGCCGGGGTTCCGCCCCGGGCGAGGGCGGTGACGAGGGCGAGCAGGCACCAGGCGGTGACGTCGTCCACCGCCGCGCAGGCCATGGCGAGGCTGCCCAGCGGGGTGCGGTACAGACCTCGGTCCACGAGGATCCGGGCCAGCACGGGGAAGGCCGTGATGCTCATGGCGACGGCCACGAAGAGCACGAACGCCGGTCTGCCGACCCCGTGCGGGGCCAGCGGGCCGTACATCGCCGTCGCGAGGAGCGCGCCCAGCGCGAAGGGGAGAGCGATGCCCGCCTGGCTGACCGCCACCGCCACCCGGCCCCGGCCCCGGAGGTGGCCGGGGTCGAGGGAGAGGCCGGTGAGGAACATGAAGACCAGCAGCCCGAGTTGGCCGAGGGAGCCGACCTGGCCGAGGACCTCGGGCGGCAGGAGATACTCCTTGGCCCGCGGCCAGATCCCGCTCAGCAGGGACGGGCCCAGCAGGATGCCCGCGACGATCTCGCCCATGACGGCCGGCTGTCCGAGCCGCCGTGCCGCGGCTCCGCCGAGGTGGCAGACGAGGATGACGCAGGGCAGTGCGAGCAGCAGACGCGACGTCTGCTCGGCGGCAGTCACCAGGCGCCGGGGCGCAGCGCGGCGATGACGGTCCGCGCGTAGGCGTCGAACGCGTCGCTCTCCGGCAACAGCAGCCGGGGTATGGCGAGTTCGCACTCCAGGAGCCGCAGCTCACCGTTCTCGTCGCGGATGGCGTCGAACCGTCCGAAGCGGAGCGGGCCGTAGCGGCGTTCGAGGGCCTGGTGCACGGCGTGCCCCCAGGCGAGCTCCTCGTCGGTGGCCCGCACGACGTGGTTGATCCCGCCGAGCCGTTCGTGGGCCCACCAGCCGCCGCCGTTCCCGACGGTCTTGCGGACGGCGTGGCTGACCCGGCCCCCGAGGAACACGAGGGACAGTTCCCCCTGGTCCAGGACGGCGGGCAGGAAGCGCTGCGCCATCAGGTCCTGCCGGGCGAGCAGGTCGCGCACTTCGTCCTCGTAGGGCGCCTCGGAGCCGAGGACGAAGTGGCTGTCGGAGGTGGTGGGGCCGGTGCGGGAGATTCTGACGGTCCGCCAGGAGCCCGCGGAGACGGTCGGTTTGACGACGATGTCGTCCCAGCCGGTGTCGTCCATCAGGCCGGCCACGCTCAGCCGGCTGCCCCGGGGAAGCCAGCGGGTGGGGATGAGGCCGATGCCTTCCTCGGCCAGGGCGGGCAGGTAGAGGCTCTTGTCGACCGCGTCCTTCAGGAGGGGGAGGTGGTTGAGGAGGGGGACCGGTCCGCCCTCCTGCTCCTGGAGTCTGCTGTGGAGTTTCTCCAGCACGGGGAGGAAGTCCGGGCGGGTGTGGTAGCCGCGGCACATACGGACGTTGACCAGGTCGACCGTGGACCAGTCGGTGTCCTCCACGTCGTCGAGGTGCACGAGCCGGGCGTCGACACCCCGGCCGGCGAGGGCCTCGGCGACGCCGGAGTACTCCTTGTGGGGGGTGCCGAGGCTGAGGTAGACGGCTTGGGGGCGGCGCCTCGTGGTCGTGGTCATCGGCCGGCCTTCCGGGAGAGCGGGGTGGTGGCCCGGCGGCGGGCGCGGGCTTTGCGCAGGGCGGTGTCGGCGCCGTCCCAGGCGTAGCCGGCGGCGAAGGCCGCCATCAGGCCGAGCGGGCGCAGCTTCAGCACCCAGTCGAGCCGGGTGTTGACGGAGACGGGCAGCCGGTCGTACCAGGTGGCGGTGCCCGGTGGCCGCTGTTCGGCGGGTTGCACCAGGTCGCGGGCGCTGATGTCGACGTGTTCTGCGCGCCGGGCGAAAGGCAGCCGCCACACCTTCGGCAGCGGGGCGGTGACGCTGAGCAGGCTCGTGAGTGTCGGAGGGCGGACATCGTTGTCCACGCGCCAGCGCGCGCGTTCGGCGAGCCGGGACTGGAGGGTGCGCTGGAGGCGCTGGACGGTCTCCGGCGACAGGAACGCCCAGTAGGGGGAGCGGGAGTAGAACAGCCGGGACTCCAGCCGGGTGCGGGTGCGGCGCAGCTGAGGGGTCTCCAGCGTGGTGTCCCCCTCGGTGCGCACCAGCCAGTCGGTGAGCCTGGCGCGGGTGCTGCCCATCCCCCAGAAGACGAGCATGTCGAGGATGTGCGACAGGAGGAAGAACCGGGAGTCCTCGACGGCCGGCGTGTACTTCTCGCGCACCATGTTGCGCAGCATGTGCCAGTCCTGGCGGGTGGCCCGGTTGATCCTGTCGATGTACGGCCGGTCCAGGCGGCCTTCCTGGACGTCGCGCTGCACGAGGTTGGCGAGGTGCCAGCTGGTCACCAGGGCCAGTGCGATGCCCTGGCTGTAGTAGGCGTCGATGATGCTCGCGGCGTCCCCGGCCATGGCGTAGCGGCGTTCGCTCGCGAAGGTGTCGGTCCAGTGCTGGGCGTTGCGGAAGGTGCGGAACTCCAGGAGGCGTTCCTCGTCGATGACGCCGTCGAGGACGGGGTAGCGGCGGACGAGATTCCAGAACTGTTCGCGCGGGGTGTCGCCCGGCGGCGGGGTGCGCCGGTCGAAGGTGGCGCCGACACTGATCCGGTCCTGGGAGAGGCGGATCACCCAGATCCAGTAGCCCTCGCCCCAGAGGTGGACGGTGTACAGGTCGCGGGGGGTGGTGCGGCCGTCCCCGGTGTGGTGGGTCCAGCGTTCGTCGAAGTGCTTGTCGCCGACGTCCTTGAACTGGGCCCAGACGGCGGTCGTGCGGAAGCCGTCGTCGTCCTCGCGGTTCTCCGCGGCGTGGTCGAACTTGCGGGCCAGGAGGCGGTTTCGGCCGGAGCAGTCGATGACCCAGCGCGCCAGGGCCGTGCCGGAGGCCGGGTCCGTGCCGCCCTCGCTCCACTCCAGGCGGTGCGGCGCGTCGGACCCGGCGTCGGCTATGTGCAGTTCGCGTACGCGCGCCGCGTCGAGGAAGGTGATGCCGGGGTGCGCGTGCGCGGCGGCGCGCATCACGTCCTCCGCCTCGGGTCTGACGATCTGCATGTCCAGGAACATGCAGCGGAACCACTTCTTGTCGGGCGCCTCGTCGTACAGGTAGTGCGGCGGGTGGGGGTCGGCGTTGACGGCCCATTCGGTGGTGCCTGTGAAGTCCTCGCGGTGCTCGGCGCCGCTGGTGAACCAGACGCCGAGCTTGATGAAGGACTCGTTGCTGACGAAGTCGTCCAGTCCGCCGACCGTGCGCAGGAAGGCGCTGGTGAAGACGAGGAACGACTCGCCGACCTTGTGACTGCGGCGCTGATCGCGGACGTTGTCCAGCAGGGTGACGCGCAGCCCTCGCTTGGCGAGCTGCAGGGCGTTGGTGAGTCCGACGATCCCGGCGCCGACGACGGCTACGTCGGCGACGGGGGGAGAGTTGTGGGGGGTGTCCACGGAGTGATCCTCTTTCTGCGCCCAGGGGGTCCCGGGCGCTTGTGGATCTTGACCGTAAAGGTTGAAGATACAAATATCGCCAAGTGGCTGAAAAAAGTGCCTGACGTCACACGACTGTTCGAAAAGACGGGGCGGGACGCCGGAGGGCTTCGACTTCAAAAGCCAGGACATGATCCGTGCCGAGCATCTTGTCAAAGGTTGAACGGGGCCCTACATTCCGGCCATGCCGAGGAAACGAAGAATCGTTTCCTTCCCCCCATGTCATCCGAGCAATGGAGCCGTGATGTCGTCGGTACTCGTCAGACCTGGCCGCCTGATAGCCGTCGCCGTGGCGACGCTTTCCCTTCTTCTCCTGGGACATCCCCACGCCGAGGCCGCGTCCTGGGGCTCCCCTCAGACGGTCAACTCGTGGAACACCATCAACGCGCGGTGGACCGCCAACAACGAGCTGGAGACCTACACCCCCAACTGCGTCTGGTACGAGGGCAACACCCTCGTCATCAAGACCTACAAGTCGGGCAGCACGTACTACTCGGGCCGCGTGGAGTCGAAGGCGCTCTACGGCTACGGCACCTACAGCTTCACCGCGAACATGCCGAGCGGCCAGGGCCTGCTGCCTGCGGTCTGGGCGGCCTACCTGAACCCGTGGCTGCCGGAGTTCGACGCCGCCGAGATCGTCGGCCAGAACCCGAACACCGTTTACCAGACGTCCCACGACGTCAACAACGCCCAGACACAGTTCTCGAAGACGAACTCCTCGGGCTGGACCAACGCGTACCACACGTACTCGTTCAGCTGGTATCCCGACCACATCGACTTCGCCGTGGACGGCACCATCACCGGCACCAAGTGGTACACCACCCCCTCGGGGACGAAGATGCACTTCATCGTCAACACCGCGGTGGGCGGCGACTGGCCGGGCAACCCCGACAACTCGACGTGGGCGACGTCCGACGGCGCGCGGTACCTGAAGGTCTCCTCGATCACGTACACCCCGTACAACCCCTGACCGGACCGTCGTCCCCGCCCGGCTGCCTGCGCCGGGCGGGGACGACGGCCGCCGCGAGCCTCTTCCCGTGCTTTCAAGAACCAAACGCCCGTGACGTGCGTGATAGCGGAGTACGCAGAGATACGCACACACGAGCGGGGGACGCGAGTGAGACCGACAGCACGCGCGAGAGCGGCGGCACTGGCCGCTGTGACGACCGGAACACTGGTCACCGGGACTTCGGGCACCGGAACGGCGGCGGCCGACAGCGCACCGGTACGGGCCACGACCCCGGCCGTCACCTTGATCACCGGCGACCGCGTGGCCGTCGGCGCGGACGGCCAAGTCGCCTCGCTGGTCCGCGCGAAAGGCCGCGAGGACATCGGCTTCTCGGTGCGGCGCGAGCGCGGCCACACCTGGGTGATCCCGCAGGACGCCCTGCGTCCGATCGCCGACGGAGTCCTCGACCGGCGCCTCTTCGACGTCACACGCCTGACCGAGGACGGCTACGGCGACGCCCGCAGCAGCACACTGCCGCTGATCGTCGGCTACCGCGAGACCCACACCCTGACGGCGGCCCGCGACCCCTTCGCGGACATGGCCGTCCAGAAGCGGCGCGCCCTGCCCGCCGTGAACGGCGAAGCCTTCACGCTGCCCAAGTCCGAGGTCACGGCGCTGTGGTCGGCCGTCACCGGCGCCCGTACGGCGGACGGCCGGCTCCGTAGGGCGGACGGCGCGGACGGCCCCGCACGGTCTGTCGCCCACGTCTGGCTGGACGCCAAGGTCCGGGCGTCCCTGGACAAGAGCGTGCCGCAGATCGGCGCGCCGGCCATGTGGAAGGCCGGCTACACCGGCAAGGGCGTCACGGTGGCCGTCCTCGACTCGGGCGTGGACGAGACCCACCCGGACCTCAAGGGCGTCGAGATCGCGCAGAAGAACTTCAGCGGCGCTCCCGACAACAAGGACCACTTCGGGCACGGCACTCACGTGGCGTCCATCCTCGCCGGGAACGGCGCGCGGTCCGGCGGCCGGTACCGGGGTGTGGCGCCCGGTGTGCGTCTGCTGGACGGCAAGGTCCTGGCCGACGACGGCATCGGCCCCGTCTCAGGCATCGTGGCCGGCATGCAGTGGGCCGTCGACCAAGGCGCGCGGGTGGTCAACATGAGCCTGGGCTCCCTCGACTCCCCGGGCATCGACCCGCTGGAGGAGGCGGTCGCGCGGCTGTCCGGCAAGGCACTGTTCGTGGTGTCCGCCGGCAACGACGGCGACAGGCCCGGCACGATCGGCAGGCCCGGCAGCGCCCCCGCCGCGCTCACCGTGGGCGCCGTGGACAAGCAGGACCGCATCGCCGACTTCTCCAGCCGCGGCCCGAACCTCGACGGCACGCCCAAGCCCGACATCACCGCCCCCGGCGTCGACATCACCGCCGCCCAGACCACGCAGGGCACCGCCCCGGCGGGCAACGGCTATGTCGTGCGCAACGGGACGTCGATGGCGGCACCGCACGTCGCGGGCGCCGCCGCGCTGGTGCTCCAGCAGCACCCGGACTTCACGGGCGCCCGGGTCAAGTCGCTGCTGACCAGCTCGGCCCTGCCCAACCCCGAACTGAACGCCCATCAACAGGGCGCGGGCCGGGTCGACTTGGAGCGCGCGGCCACCGCCGAGGTCGTCTCCGAGCCGGGCTCGCTCGGTTTCGGCAAGCAGGCGTGGCCGCACGCCGACGACAAGCCGCTCTCCAAGGCCCTCACCTACCGCAACCTCGGCACCCGGCCGGTCACCCTGCGGCTGAGCGTCGCCGGGACCGCTCCGGCCGGCATGTTCACCGTGCGGGACGCCCAGCTCACCGTCCCCGCCGGCGGCACCGCGCGGACCTCCGTCGTCGTCGACACCCGCAAGGGCACCCGTGACGGCGTCTTCGGCGGCGCCGTCCTGGCGTCGGGCGACGGCCAGCGGGTGAGCACGGGGCTCGTGGTCGAGCGGGAGGTGGAGTCGTACGACGTGACGGTGCGGCACATCGACGCCGACGGGGCGAAGCCGTCCGCGTACACGACGACGATCTCCCCTCGTGACCAGGGCGCCGGGGTCGTGCTGCCGTACCGGGCGGACGGCACGGTCGTGCAGCGGCTGCGCAAGGGGAGTTATCTGCTGGACAGCATCGTCTTCGCGGCGGACAACGAGCCGGGCTTCTTCGTCCAGCCGGTGCTGACGGTGGACAGGAACGTCACGGTCACTCTCGACGCGCGCAAGGCGAAACCTTTCACCGTGAAGGCGCCGGATCCGGCGGTGAAACCCGTCACCTCGGTCGTCGGCTACTTCGAATGGGGCGTCGGCGTGGGCAACACGTGGTCCTCCGGCGGGGCGCCGCCGGTCCGCACCCTGGCTCTCGGTCCGGCCTCGCCCACGATGAAGTCCCAGTTCAACGGCGTGTGGCGGAAGCCGGGCGCGGCCGGGCGGAACGTCGACTACCGGTTCGCCTTCCACCGCGAGGGCAGCTTCTTCACCGGCCTGAACCGCACCGTCACCCGTGGCGAGGTCGCCGAGGTGAAGCTCGGTTTCGGCGCCTCCGTCAGCGGGGCGAAGGGGCAGGTGTCCATCAAGCCGGTGGACAAGCAGGGCGACAGCGTCGGCATCGCCGAACCCCCGGCGCTGAAACTGCCCTTGTCCACCACCCACTACCTCAACACGGACGGGGTGCGCTGGTCCTGGACGGCCACGCAGCTCGACGGCCGTGGTACATCACGTGTGACGTACTCCAAGGGTCCGGTGACGTACAAGCCCGGCTCCCGTCAGACGCTGCTGTTCAACACCGGTGTCGTGGGCCCCGGTTCCGCGACGACCGAGCGGACCGGCGACAGCCTCGCCACGCGGGTCGATCTGTTCGTCGACGGCGGCGGCAACACCGGCAGGCCCGCCACCACCAAGGGGTTCGCCCGGCTGGAGTCCGGCGGACGGGTCCTGTCCGAGGAGCGCGACGCGAACTGGGCGAGCGCCGAGGTGTCGGCCGCGTCCGCCGCGTACTGCCTGACCGTCGAGGCGAGCCGCCCCGCCGCGGACACCGCCACCAGCACCAAGGTGACGGGGGTGTGGACGTTCACCTCGGCCCGGGCGGCCTCGGGCGCCACGGCCGTGCTGCCGCTGTCGACGGTACGCCTCACGCCGCAGCTCAGCCTGCGCGGTACGGCTCCGGCGGGCGGCACCCTCGCGGTCCCGCTGCGGATCACCGGACCGGCCGCCGGGGCCGGGAAGGTCGCCGCCCTGAAGGTGGACGTCTCCTTCGACGCGGGCCGCACCTGGAAGCACCTCACCGTGACGACCGATGCCAAGGGTGCCCGCAAGGTCACCGTCAAGCACCCGGCGACCGCCAAGGCCGTCTCCTTCCGCGTCGATCTCAAGGACAAGGCCGGCAATACCGTGCGCGAGACGATCAGCAACGCGTATCTGCTGGTCCGGTGAAACGCGTTCGCGTCCGGGGCCTGTTCGGCAAGACGGCCGGCCGGCCCGTGTGACACAAGGGCGTGCCGGTCGCGTCGTCCGCGACCGGCACGCCCCGGGTCGGGCTCACTCGGCGGCCACGGCTCCGAGCACGTTCATACGTGCGGCCCTGCGTGCGGGGCCGAGCGCCGCCGGCACCCCCGCGGCCACCCCCACGAGCGCGACGATCGCGAGCCTCGACACCGGTACGGAGAAGGCGAATTCACTGTCGCTCGCGCCGTCGGAGGCCCGGACGAGGACCCACCCGAGGAGGCCGCCCAGCGCCAGCCCGCCCGCGGTGCCGAACGCGGCGACGAGGACGGACTCCCAGCGGATCATCGCCCGCAGTTGCGCACGGGTCTGGCCGACCGCCCTCAACAGACCGAGTTCCCGGGTGCGTTCGTGGACGGCCAGGGTGAGGGTGTTGGCGATGCCGAGGAGGGCGATGAGCACCGCGAGCGCCAGCAGCGCGTAGACGAGGGTGAGCATCATGTCGATGCCGCCGGCCGAGGACTCGGCGTACTCGCCGCGGGTCTGCACCTCCGGATCGCCGTACCGCGCGGCGACTTGAGCCACGGCCGCCTCGCCCGCGCCTTCGCCGACGCCCGCGCGGAGTTTCACCGCGACGAGGGTGTCGTGGTCCTGGGTGCGGTGCGGGGCCCACGCCCGGCGGGTGACGACGTAGTCGCCGACGAGTTCCGAACGGCCGTACAGGGCACGGACGGTGAAGGTGAGGCGCCGCCCGTCGGCGAAGGTGAGGGGGACCTCGGAGCCGACGGCGAGGTGCCGTTCACGGGCCTCGGTGCGGGTCACGGCGATGCCGTCGGCGCCGAGGGTGCTCATGTCGCCCTGGATCGCGCCGAGTTCGAAGGTGCGGGCGAGGGCGGTGGGGTCGGTGACCGTCAACTGCCGCCCTTCGCCGCCCACTTCGGCTACCCCCTTGCCGAGTCCGACGGCCGTGTCGACCTCCGGCAGCCTGCCGATCGCCGGTGCCAGCCGGGGGCTCAGTCCGCTGCCGCCCGCGCCGAACGCCGGTGCGCTGACGGCGAGATCGCCCGCGAAGGACTGGGCGACACTCCGGTCCATGGTCGCCTTGAGCGACGCCCCGAACACGGTGAACAGGGAGACCACGGCCACGCCGATCATCAGCGCGCTCGCGGTCGCGGCCGTCCGCCGGGGGCTGCGCAGGGCGTTGCGCAGGGCCAGCGCCCCGGTCACGCCCCGCGCCTTCCCCAGCAGCGTGCCCAGTACCCGGATCACGCCGGACGACGCGACCGGACCCAGCACGACGAACGCCGCCAGGAGCGCCGAGGCACCGGCTCCCGCCGTCCACCAGGACGGTGAGACCAGCAGCCCGGCCGCCAGGACCAGCAGCCCGGCGCCGACGACGGCCCGCCTGCGCGACGCCCCCGACCCGTCGACCGCGATCTCACGCAGCGCCGCCAGCGGTGCCGTGCGCCCGGCCCGTACGGCGGGCATCAGGGCGGACGCCAGACAGACCACGGTCCCGGCCAGCAGCGGCACGGTGAGCGAGAGTGCGCGGATCACCAACTCGCCGTCGGGGAAGGGGAATCCGATCGCCGGGAACAGTGCCTTCAGCCCGGCGGCGACACCGATGCCGCCCGCGAGTCCGGCGGCGGACGCGGCCAGCGCGACGACCGTCGCCTCCGCGAGGGTGGTGGCGGTGACCTGGCGCCGGGAGGCCCCGACGGCTCGCAACAGGGCGTTCTCGCGGGTGCGTTGGGCGACGACGATCGCGAACGTGTTGTGGATGGAGAACGTCGCGACCAGCAGGGCGATTCCGGAGAAGACCAGCAGCAACGTCGTGAAGACGTCGAGGAACTGACGGGAGATCATCTCGGTGTCCTCACGGGCGGACTCCTCGCCGGTGATGGCCTCGACTCCCTCGGGAAGTACGGGAGCCAGCCGCGTCACCAGTTCCCGCTGGCCCACTCCGTCCGCCGCCCTGACGAGGATGCTCGTCGCGAGGCCGGGGCGTGCGGTGAGGTACCGCTCCGCGTCCGCGCGGGTCAGGCCGGTGTAGGTGACCTGGCCCATGCCGTCGGCGCCGCCGAAGGTCGCCAGCCCGACGATCCTGACCCGTAGCGGGTCGGGGGTGCGCAGGACCGTCGTGTCGCCCACGCGCAGGCCGCCCTTCTTCGCTGTGGCGCGGTTGACGACGGCTTCCCCGGGGCGTTCGGGGGCGCGGCCCTCGGCCAGGCGGTAGGGGTTGAGGCGGGTGTCGGTGATCCAGTTGCCGGCGAGGGTGGGCGGGCCCTTGCCGCCGATGGGTTTTCCGTCGCGGCCGAGGAGTTGTCCGGCGCCCTGGATGTCGGGTTCGGCTGCGGCGACGCCGGTGATGCGTGATATGTCACGCACCAGTGCCGTCGGTACCGGCCGCCGGACCCCCTCCCTCTCCCCCGGCGCGGCGATCGCGTCCGCCCCGCGCACGACGGCGTCCGTCCCCGCCGTCGCGCTGCCGAACATCGCGTCGAACCCGGCGCGCAAGGTGTCACCCATCACCAGTGTGCCGGTGAGGAAGGAGACCCCCAGGAACACGGCGAGAAACGTTCCGGCGAAGCGGCGACGGTGGGCGCGGAGTCCTGCGAGGGCCAGGCGGAGGGGAGTGGGGGCGGTGCGTGTCGGCTCGGTACGGACGGGGGTGGGGGCGGTGTCGGTGGACGTCGGGGCGGTGTGCACGGTGTCGAGGGGTGTCGGCTCGGTGGGGCCGGTGTCGTTCATGACCGCGCCTCCCCCGACCGTGCCGGGGCAGTGCCGGCAGGTGCGGGACCGGTGCCGCCGGCGTCGTCCATGGCCGTGCCTTCCCCGATGCTCCTCGGCTCGTGGGACGGCGTTCGCGTGTTCGCGGCCCGGCCCGCGCCCGTCTCGAACGCCTTGACCCGGTCGAGGACCCGCTCCGCGGTCGGCGCCTCCATCCGGTCCACGAGCCGGCCGTCCGCGAGGAACACGACTTCGTCGGCGTGCGCGGCGGCGGACGGATCGTGGGTCACCATCACCACCGCGCGCCCGGTCTCCCGTGCCGTGCGCCCGAGGAGCCCGAGCACCTCCTCGCCCGCGCGCGAGTCGAGGTTGCCGGTCGGCTCGTCGGCGAAGACGACGTCGGGACGGCCGGCGAAGGCGCGGGCCACGGCGACCCGTTGCTGCTGGCCGCCGGAGAGCTGCGAGGGCCGGTGCCGCAGCCGGTCGCGCAGGCCGACGACGTCGATCAGCGTGTCGATCCACTCCGCGTCGCCGGGTCGCCCCGCGAGGTCGAGCGGCAGCCGGACGTTCTCGGCGACGGTGAGCGTCGGCACCAGGTTGAACGCCTGGAACACGAAGCCGACCCGGTCCCGCCGCAGCACCGTCAGCCGCCGGTCGTCCAGCGCGCCCAGTTCCGTCCCGCCGATCCACGCGCTGCCCGAGGTGAGTGTGTCGAGGCCTGCCGCGCAGTGCATCAGCGTCGACTTCCCCGACCCCGAGGGGCCCATGATCGCGGTGAACCTCCCGGCCGGGAAGTCCACGCTCACGCCGTCCAGGGCGCGTACGGCGGTGTCGCCGGTGCCGTACACCTTCACGGCGTCGGTGACCCGCGCGGCCGGTGTCGCGGTCATGCCGCCTCACCGCCCTTGCGCCCGAAGTGCTCCTCCAGGACGGAGAGGCGGCGCCAGTACTCGTCCTCGTCGATGTCGCCGGAGGCGAAGCGGCGGCCGAGGACGGCGAGGGGCGCGTCGCCGAGGGCGCGCGGGGCGGGGCCGGTGGGCCTGCGCCATCCCGTGCCCGTGCGGCGCAGGACGGTGACGACCAGGGCCACGGCTGCGGCCCAGATCAGGGGGAAGAGCAGGATCCAGGGGCCGGGGCCGCCGTATCCGCTCGCGAGGGTGGTCATCTCCGGTCATCTCCTTCGGCAGCGGTTCGTCCGTCGCTGTCGAGGCTCTCGCCGGGAGGGGGGCGGGGTCGTCGCACGCTGGGCGGTACATCACGTACTTCACGGGGAGTAGGTGAGGTACCACGCACTACTCCGGGGACGTCGCGCAGAAACGGCTGGCGCTCTGTAACTACTAGTATGTACAGTGCTCGCATGAGCACCTCGGAACGTCTCATCGAGTCCACCCGCGAACTGCTCTGGGAGCGCGGTTACGTGGGCACCAGCCCCAAGGCGATCCTGGAGCGCGCGGGCGCCGGGCAGGGCAGCATGTACCACCACTTCAAGGGCAAGCCCGACCTGGCACTGGCCGCGATCCGGCGCACCGCCGAGGAGTTGCTGGCCGGCGCCGAGGCCGTCCTCGACGCGCCGGGCACCCCGTACGAGCGCATCGCGGCCTACCTCCGCCGCGAGCGTGACGTGCTGCGCGGCTGCCCGATCGGCCGGCTCACCATGGACCCCGACATCATGGCCAGCCCCGAACTCCGCGCCCCCGTCGACGAGACGCTCGCCCGCATCCGCGCACGGATCGCCGAAGTCGTCGAACTGGGCAAGGGACAGGGCGAGTTCGCACCCTCCCTGGACGCCGAGGAGATCGCCTCGGCGGTCGTCGCGACCATCCAGGGCGGCTATGTCCTGGCCCGCGCCTCCGGTTCGCCGGAGGCGTTCGACGCGGGCGTCCGCGGCCTGCTCACCCTGCTCGCTCCGCAACGCTAGAGGAACCCCATGCACATCACACGCCACCGGCACGAGTCCGTTCAGGGTCCCGCCGAGTGCTTCACGGGCACGGTCCGGCTGGAGGAGATAGCGGTACCGCCCGCGCCCTCACGGCTGCGGATCTTCAACGTCCGCTTCGAGCCCGGCGCCCACACCGCGTGGCACCGCCATCCGCACGGCCAGGTCCTGCACGTCGTCGAGGGCGAGGGTCTGGTGCAGCGCGAAGGCGGTGCCGCCGAGCCGATCAAGGTGGGCGACACCGTGTGGATCGAGCCCGGCGAGTGGCACTGGCACGGCGCCGGACCCCACACCGCCATGTCACACATCGCCACCGTCGAGGCCGCCGACGACGGCACGACCACCGACTGGGCCGCCCACGTCGACCCGCACGACTACGCCTGCGCCCACGCCTCCTGAGGAACCGCCATGCAT
This sequence comes from Streptomyces sp., assembly GCA_036569285.1. Taxonomy (GTDB): domain Bacteria; phylum Actinomycetota; class Actinomycetes; order Streptomycetales; family Streptomycetaceae; genus Streptomyces. Next base: position 32,270 of record DATCQX010000399.1, on the reverse strand, counting down.
GCCATGCAGTACGAACTCACCCTCCCCTCCGACTACGACATGAGGATCGTCCGCAGCCGCGTGGCCCGCGCCGGGCACCTCCTCGACGACTGGCAGGGCCTCGGCCTCAAGGCGTACCTCATACGTGAGCGCGGCACCGACGGCTCACCTGTCAACCAGTACGCTCCGTTCTACTTGTGGCACACCGCCCAGGGCATGAATCGTTTCCTCTGGGGCGGCCCGTTCCAGCGCCCGAGCGACGACTTCGGACGGCCGTCCGTGCGCCGGTGGGACGGTGTGGCGTACGACGTCGGCGGTGCCGTCGGCGCGCCGGCCGTCGTCGCCGTGCGGGAGCGGGTGCCGTTCCCGCCGGACGGTGCGGTGTACGCCGACGTGGTGGAGGGTGAGGCGGAGGCGGTCGGGAAGCTGGCGCGGGAGGACGGGGCGGTGGTCGCCGCCGTGGGCGTGGACACCTCGCGGTGGGAGATCGTGCGGTTCTCGCTGTGGGCACGGGAGGAGCCCGGGGTGGAGGGTGAGGTGTTCCGTGTGCTGCATCTGTCGGCACCGGGGCTGACGGAACTGCCCAGGGGGCGTCAGTGGTGAGGGCCGTCCGCACAGTGGTGGGTGACATATCACCGGAGCGGCTCGGTGTCTGCGACGCGCACGACCACCTCTTCTTCGGCAGCCCGCTGCTCCCCGGGCAGGAACTGAGCAGCGCCTCCGCCGCGCGGGCCGAGCTGGCGGCGTTCCGGGAACTGGGCGGCGGTTCGGTGGTGCAGTGGACCCCGTACCGGATGGGGCGCCGGGCCGCCGATCTCCCGTCCCTGGCACGGGAGTCGGGCGTCCACATCGTCGCGGCGACGGGGCTGCACCAGGCCCGGCACTACGACGCGGAGACGCTGGAGGAGGTGCGTGGACCCCGGCTGGCGGAGCTGTTCGTCACCGAACTCACCGCCGGGATCGGGACGTCGGGGGTGCGGGCCGGGCTCGTGAAGGTGGCGGGCGGGTTCCACGCTCTCGACGCGCACGCCCGCTGGACCATGACGGCCGCCGCCGAGGCCCACCACGCGACGGGGGCGCCGATCGCCGTCCATCTGGAGCTGGGGACGGGGGCGTTGGACGTCCTCGACCTCCTGTGCGGGGAGTTGGGGGTGCCGCCGGAGCGGGTGCTCCTGGGCCATCTCAACCGCTCCCCCGACCTGTTGACGCACCGTCACCTCGCCGAGAGCGGCTGCTGGTTGGCGTTCGACGGCCCCTCCCTCGCCCATCACGCCACCGACTGGCGCATGCCGGACGCCGTACTGGCCCTCGTCGAGGCCGGGTTCGGGGACCGTGTGCTCCTCGGCGGCGATACCACGACCGCCGGTGCGCAGTCGGTGAACGGCGGGCCAGGGATGCCGTATCTGCTGCGCCGGGTGCGGGAGCGGCTGGCGGCGGTCGTGGGCGAGGAGGTGGTGGGGCAGATGTTCACGGAGAACGCGGGGCGGGCGTTCTCTGTGGCGTGGCGGTGAGGGGGCCGTGGGCGGGGTGGCCGGGGCGTGGAGGGTTCGCGGCCGATGGGGCGGCTGTGCTGAGCGCTCCGCTGGGGGTGCGGTGATGGGCCGTCGATTGTCTGCGGCGCCGTCGTGGCTGGTCGCACCCGCGCGACGGTAGCCGCCTATCAGATGAAGCCCCGCTCCCCTTCAGGGCGCCGCACAACCGCGGTGGACTTCACCGGGACCGCTTAGCGGCCGATGACACGGCCGTACTCGTAGCCAACGACGCAGCCGGGGTCGCGGCGGGCCACATGACCGATCGCGAAGCCGGCCTCGGGGCCGGCTTCAGGCTCGACGTGGAGTCATGCGGGAAGCCGACCGGTACGCGGGCTAAGCCTGAGCATCCGCCTCGACCCCCGACCCGCCACCCGGCTCGAAGCTCGCGAAGTACGCCGCCGCCATGTCCTCCTCGCCGTGCCCCGCCGCAGCCGCCCGCGCGAGACGCTCGGCGGTGGCCTCGGCCACGTCGAGCCTGACCCCGCCGGCCCGCCCCGCCTCGACGATCAACCGGGCGTCCTTCTCAGCCGTCGTCACCCCGAACTGGGCCGGAGACAGCCGCCCTTCGAGAATGAGGGCCGACTTGGCGTGCAGGTAGCCCATGTCGAGCGGCCCACCGGCGATCAGCGCGAAGAAGTCCTGCGGATCGACGCCGAGCGCCTGGGCGAGGGAGAGAACCTCACCGGTGGCCGCGGTGGCGGCCAGCACCCAACTGTTGGCGACCAGCTTGAGCCGGGTCGCGCCGCCGGGCTCCTCACCGGCCCACACGGTCCGGGCGCCCACCGCGTCGAACACCGGGGCAACGGCAGTACGGTGTGACACCTCACCGGCCGCCAACACCGTGAGCTGCCCCGCCTCAGCCGGCTGCCGAGTCCCGAGAACCGGCGCGTCGAAGAACACGAGGCCATGCTCACGGGCGAACTCCGCCAGCTCCGCCACGGAGTCGAGGCCCGCGGTCGTCGACTGCACCCACAGCGTCCCCTCCCCCAGCCCCGGTACGGCCTCACGCATCACACCCGACACCGCACCGCCGTCGTACAGCATGGTCACCACGACATCAGCACCCCGCACCGCCTCGGCCGGAGTGTCCACAACCTCCACACCGTCACCGCCCAACGGCTCGGCCTTGGACCGCGTCCGGTTCCACGCCCGCACCTCATGCCCGGCACGGGCGAGGTTACGGGCCATCGCAGCACCCATGATGCCGGTCCCGAGAACGGCCACGGCAAGTTGCTCGGACATGACGTCAGCTCCTGATACGACGCGAGTTAGTCCCACCCATCCTCCCTGCCGACACATGCACCACGCGAATCGACACAGCCGGCCCGCCTCACGCCGCGGAGATGTCCACGGACGGTCTCAGCCGAGCCGCCGCAGCCAGTGCCTGATGCACAGGGCCGTCATGGACACCAACCTGACCGGCGTCATCGTCGCCTCGAATCTGGGGAGTTACGCGCAGAAGCCCGACGCCACCGCCTACGCCGCGAGCAAGGCCGCCGCTTCCCTCACCCGGAACGCCGCTAGGGCGTGCGTCGCGGATGAAAGCGCGGTCGCCGCTCGGCCGAGCCGTCGCGCCGGACGAAGTCGCCCGTGCCGTCCTGTACTTGGTGTCGGACGACGCGGCTCCGGTGGTCGGCGCCGACCTGGTGATCGTCGGCGGCACGACACTCTGACACCGGCCCGGCCTCCACTCGGCCCGCCGGCCCGCCGGCCCACCCCCACACCACTACCCCCCGCTCAACGCCCCCAACGGATCGTCCAGCACCGGCTGCCACGCCAACTCCGCCGCTCCCACAAGGCTGTTGTGGTCCAGCGAACAGGCGAGGATCGGCACCCCGCCGCTCCGCCCCCACAGGCTGCGGTCGGCGACGACGGCCCGCAGTCGCTCGGGGTCGGCGTCGAAGAGGGTGCGGTGGAGGCCGCCGAGGATGATGCGGTCGGGGTTGAGGATGTTCACCAGCCCGACGAGCCCCAACCCGAGCCGGTCGATGAGGGATTCGGCCGCCGTGCGGACGACGGGGTCGGCGTACTCCTCGCGGATCAGGCGGTCGGCCTGGTGCAACAGCGAGCCCTCGGGCCCGGGTTCACGCCCGGCGGCGGTCAGCAGGGCCAGCGGATCCGCCTCGACGTCCAGGCAGCCGCGGCTGCCGCAGTGGCAGGGACGCCCCTCGGGGTTCACGGTGAGGTGACCGACCTCCAGGGCGAGGCCCGAACTCCCCGTGTGCAGACGGCCGTCGAGGACGAGAGCGCCGCCGACGCCCCGGTGTCCCGTGGCCACGCAGAGCAGATCGCGGGCGCCGCGCCCCGCGCCGTGCCGGTGCTCGGCGAGCGCCGCGAGGTTGACGTCGTTCGCGGCGAACGCGGGCCCCTCGACCCCCACCGCGCCGATCCGCTCGGCGAAGATCTCCCGTACCGGCGCCCCCGCCGGCCAGGCCAGATGCAGGGGGTTGAGGGCGAGTCCCTCGGGTTCGGTGACGGCGGACGGCACGGCGAGCCCGGCGCCGACGCACCGCCGTCCGCTGGCCCGCAGCAGATCGGCGCCCGCCTCCACGACGGCGCTGAGGATCTTCACGGGGTCCGCGTCGACGACCTCACAGCCCGGGGTCGTCGCGACGATCCGCCCGCCCAGCCCGACCAGCGCGGCGCGGAACCCGTCGGCGTGCACCTGCGCGGCCAGCGCCACCGGCCCGTCGTCGGCGAGTTCGAGTCGGTGCGAGGGGCGGCCCTGGGAACCGGCGGCGGCCGTCGGGTGGGCGTCCACCCGGATCAGGCCGAGCGCCTCCAGTTCGGCGGCGACGGCCCCCGCGGTGGCGCGCGTCACCCCGAGTTCGGCCGTGAGGACCGCGCGCGTCGGCGCCCGCCCGGTGTGCACGAGCTCCAGCGCGGGTCCGAGCGCACCGCGTCCCCGGTCCAACCGCGCCCGTGAGGTGGTCCTTTCCCCCGCCGGCCGGGGATCCGCCTTGCCGCTCATGAGGGCGAGTCTCCCATGATCCGCTCGGTGCCGTGGCTGTGAGCGAGGCCACTTACGCGCAGCGTCACGTTCAGTCGTCCGACGAGCCCGAGCCCCGCCGGCGCCGTCCCCGGGAACACCCTCGGTACCGCGTGATATGCCATACGCGACGCACCACCGAACACGAACAGATCCCCGCTGCGCAGTTCGACGTCCGTGTACGGCCTGCCCCGTGTGCGCGTGTTCCCGAACCGGAACACGCACCGGTCCCCCAGGCTCAGCGACACCACCGGCGCGTCCGAGCGCTCGTCGGCGTCCTGGTGCATGCCCATCCGGGCGGCGCCGTCGTAGAAGTTGATGAGGGCGATGTCATAGGGCGGCGGCGCGGGAGGCGGTGGTACATCACACCCCACCGACTCTCCCGGCGAGGTGCCGAACCCCGCCGAGCCCTCCGGTGATACATCACCTACCACCGACGCCCCGCCGCCCCGCGTGCCGTTGCCGTACGCCGCCTCCACCGCCCGCCGCCCCAACTCCCCCAGCCACGCGGGGAACGGTTTCACCGGCGTGCCGTCCCCGTCGACCGCCGTCCGGGAGTAGGCGTACGGGTACCAGTGCCAGCCCAGGCAGACCTGCCGGGCGGTCATGGTGCCGCCGCCCGGTGTGCGGACGGTGCGCAGGCCGGCCGGCGGACGCGCCCATTCCCGGCACGCTTCGAGCAGTTCGCGCTGGGCGGCGTCGTCCAGCCAGTCGGGCACGTGCACGGCGCCCGGCGCGATCTGTGCGGGTTCCCGGGGAAACAGCTCGGCGTCCATCGGACCATCCTGCCGCACCCCGTCTGAGCTGGGGTTCGGCTAGCCTGGCTGACGATGAACGACCGTATGACGACGCCGTGGGGCGAGCTGGAGCTGAGCCGCTTCCCCGAGGACCCGCGCGACCGGCTGCGTGCCTGGGACGCCGCCGACGCGTATCTGCTGGCGCATCTGCACGAGCAGGCGGTGCCGTTGACCGGCACGGTCGTCGTGCTGGGCGACCGCTGGGGCGCGCTGGTCACGGCGCTCGCGCAGGCCGGACCGACGCAGATCACCGACTCCTGGCTGGGTCAGGAGGCGACGCGGGCGAACCTCGCGCGGGCCGCCGTCCCTCCGGGTGCCGTGCAGTTGCTGACGACGCAGGACCCGCCGCCCGCCCGGGTCGACGTGCTGCTGGTGCGCGTGCCGAAGAGCCTGGCGCTCCTGGAGGACCAGCTTCTGCGGCTCGCCCCGGCGCTGCACGCGGGGACGGTCGTCGTGGGCACCGGCATGGTCAAGGAAATCCACACCTCCACGCTCCGCCTGTTCGAGCGGATCATCGGCCCCACCCGCACGTCCCTGGCCCGTCAGAAGGCCCGTCTCGTCTTCTCCACGCCGGACCCGGAGCTGAAGCGTCCGGCCAACCCGTGGCCGTACGGCTACTCCCTCCCGGACGACGTCGGCGTTCTCTCCGGGCACCCGGTCGTCGGCCACGCCGGCGTCTTCTGTGCCGACCGCCTCGACATCGGCACGCGCTTCTTCCTCTCGCATCTGCCCGGTACACGGGGCGTGCGCCGGGTGGTGGACCTCGGCTGCGGCAACGGCGTGGTCGGTACGGCGGTGGCGCTCGCCAACCCTGAGGCCGAGGTGCTGTTCACGGACGAGTCGTTCCAGGCGGTGGCGTCGGCGGAGGCGACGTACAAGGCCAACGGGGTACCGGGGCATGCGGAGTTCCGGGTCGGGGACGGGCTCGCGGGGGTGCCGGACGCCAGCGTGGACGTCGTCCTGAACAACCCGCCGTTCCACTCGCACCAGGCGACGACCGACTCGACGTCGTGGCGGATGTTCAGCGGGGCGCGGCGGGTGCTGCGGCCGGGCGGCGAGCTGTGGGTGGTGGGCAACCGGCATCTCGGGTACCACGTCAAGCTGCGGAAGCTGTTCGGGAACTGCGAAGTCGTCGCCGGGAACCCGAAGTTCGTGGTGCTGAAGGCGGTCAAGGAGAGCTGAGGACACAGATGGTCCGGACGACTGTCCGGGTCATCGCCTCCCGCGCCGCGCCGAGGTGTGCACGGGAGTCCACCGCGGCCGGATGCCCGGCCGGATGCACGCGCACCACGTCGGTCATCGCGAGGTCGAGGGCCGTGCCGGCGTTCGCCTTAATGTCCCCTGTGAAGTCGCCGGGCCCAGGCGAGCCGGACACATTGCCTTTACCTGTACCACCGTGGCAGAAAGCGTCCCTGAATCGGCCGTCCAGAACGGTGCCATTCTTCGGCCGATACACCCCCTCACTCCGCTCCGGAGCAGAAGCCCGGGTGTCAGCTCACGCATGACTTACCTCACCAGGGAAGCGGCTTGACGGGACGTCACTCGCCAAATCGACATCGTGGCGCAATCGTACAATTCTTCACTCGGCCCTGAACGTCCCTCTCTATATGAGGTCCACGAACGGCAAGTGACCGGCCGAAAAACACGGGCAGACACCCCGTTTTTCACCATCTATTTCCTCTTGCTCCGAAAAATACTTGCGGCTTCCTGACGGGATCTATGCCCGACCCCCCTTGTGTCACGTCGCGCCAGAGGCCAATATTTAGATGAAATCTCAAGCAACCACCGCATACGTCTGAGTCCACTCCGGTCTGCCCGCCCATCAGGCGAAGGCCTTGCCGTGCCTTCTGGCACTTTTTCACTCCCCCATACCCCGTTGATGAACGACGGCCCGGTGCACCGGGCGCCCCCACCCGGCCATGACGGAGGCTCCGAATGAACCAAGGTCCAACTCAGGCGCGCAGGCACGGAAAGCATCCGCAGACCGTCGCCGCCATCCTGCGAGGCCACCTTGAGCAACGACCTGACTCCCTCGCCTTCCGGTTCCTGACCGGCACCGGCGGGGCAGGCGGCGAAGCGGACGCCGCATCCGTGAGCTACCGCGAACTCGACCAGCGTGTACGCGCGGTGGCCGCTCTCCTCCAGCACCAGGGCGTCGCGGGCAAGCCGGTCCTGCTGCTCCTGCCGCCGGGGCTCGACTACATCGCGGGATTCCTCGGGTGCCTCTACGCGGGCGCGGTCGCCGTACCCGCGTATCCGCCGGACACCATGCGCTTCGGCCACACCATGCCCCGTCTCGCCTCGATCGCCCGGGACTCACAGGCCACGCACGCCCTCACGACGCAGGAGTTCGCCCTTTTCGCCGCCACCAGGACGTCGGAGCTGGCCGAACTCGGGCTGGACGGCATGCACTGGCTGGTGGCGGACGGTCTCGGCACCGACGGCGCCGACGACTGGCGGCCCGCCGACGCCACGGGGGACACCCTCGCGTTTCTCCAGTACACGTCGGGCTCGACGTCGTCGCCCAAGGGCGTCATGGTGTCCAACGGCAACCTGCTCGACAACCTCCGCTCGATCCACCGCAGGCTGGGGCACCACGAGGAGTCCGGCCTCGTGTCGTGGCTGCCTCCGTTCCACGACATGGGCCTCATCGGCGGAATCCTGGAGCCGCTGTACGGGGGGTACCCCTCGTACCTGATGGCCCCCATGTCCTTCCTGCGCCAGCCGCTGCTGTGGCTGGACACGCTCTCCCGGACCCGCGCGGACACCAGCGTGGCACCCAACTTCGGCTACGAGCACAGTCTCCGCAGGATCACCGACGAGCAGCTCGACGGGCTCGACCTGAGCCACTGGACGAACGCGCTGAACGGCGCCGAGCCGGTCCGCGCCGACACCCTCCGGCGCTTCGCCGAGCGGTTCGCACCGTGCGGGCTCGACCCGCGCGCCCTGAAACCGTGCTACGGCCTCGCCGAGGCGACGCTGATGGTCACCTGCCTCAGCCCCGGCGAACCGCCCGCCGCGGACCTCTTCGCGTCGGACGCGCTCAAGGCCGGCGTCGCCGAGCCCGTGACGGAGCAAGGCGAGGAGCCGGTCACACAGGTCGTCGCCTGCGGCCGGCCCGTGGACGGCGTGGACGTGGCCATCGTCGACGCGGCCACCCACCGGCGGATCGCCGAGCCGGGCCGGATCGGGGAGATCTGGGCCGCCGGCGGAAGCGTGGCGCACGGCTACTGGCGCCGCCCGGAAGCCACCGAGGAAACCTTCCGCGCCCGCATCGAGGGCGAGGGCCCCCGGCACTACCTGCGCACCGCCGACCTGGGTTTCATGACCGACGGTCAGCTGTACGTCGTGGGCCGCACCAAGGACGTCATCGTCGTCCAGGGGCGCAACCACTACCCGCACGACGTCGAACTCACCGTGGAGAAGACCGACCCCGCCATCCGCGGCGACAACGGCGCGGCCTTCTCGGTCGAGGTGGACGGCGCCGAGGAGATGGTCGTCGCCTACGAGGTCACCAGCCGGCAGGTGAAGAACATCCCGGCGCTGCTGGCCGAAGTGCGCTCGGCGATCGCCCAGGCACACGAGATCACACCGCACGCCGTCGTCCTCCTCAAGCGAGGAGCCGTCCACAAGACCACCAGCGGCAAGATCCAGCGCCAGGCCTGCCGGGCCGCCTTCCTGGACCTCTCGTTCGACGTCGTCGCCGCGAGCGTCGCCAGGGACGGCGGCGCGGAGCCGGGCACCGACGTGCTCGCGGGCATCCCGGCCGCCCACCGCCGTCGGTATGTGACCGACAACGTGGTCGAGGTCCTGTCCGGACTCACCGCCGGCACCCCCGTCGTGCCCACCGCGACCCTGTCCGGGCTCGGCATCGGCTACCCGGGGCTCCTCACCGCCGTGGGAGAGCTGGAACGGCGGCTCGGTGCCGCTGTCGCGATGGGTGAGCTGCTGGTACGGCCACGGGTCGACACGCTGATCGCCCTGCTCCTCGGCGAGGACATCCCTGAGGGAACCACGGGCGACGACACCGTCACGTCCGCCCCCGCGCTGCCCTCCGCGCCGTCGTGGGACGCGGAGGCCGTCGAGGCCTGGCTCGTCGAGAAGGTCGCGGCACGGCTCGGGCTGCCGGCGGACGCGGTCGACGTCACCAGGCCGCTCGCCTCACTGGGCCTGGACTCGCAGCGGACCGTCTCGGTCCTCGACGAACTGGGTTCCGCGATGGGCCGCAAGGTGTCTCTCGGCGTGGGCTTCGACCACCCGACCATTCGGACCGTCGCCGTCCGTCTCGCCCAGGGAGACGAGCCGCCGGCCGACGAGACCCCCACGGTCACGGCGGCCGACGGCACCAGCGCGGAGACCGGCCGCGACGAACCGATCGCAATCATCGGGCTCGGCTGCCGCTTCCCGGGCGCCCCCGGCCCGGAGAGCTACTGGCGCCTGCTCGTGGACGGCCGTGACGCGGTCACCGAGGTCCCCCCGTCCCGCTGGGAGGCCGGCCAGGTGAACGCGCCGGGATTCGGCGGTTTCCTCGACCGGATCGACGAGTTCGACGCCCGCTTCTTCGGCATGTCGGCCAGAGAGGCCGTCCGGACCGACCCGCAGCAGCGGCTGCTCCTCGAAACCGCCTGGCAGACGGTGGAGGACGCGGGCCTCGACCCGACCGGCCTCGCGGGCGGTGCCACCGGTGTCTTCGTCGGCATCAGCAGCCACGACTACGCCGAACGCCCGATGAGCCGGCCGGACGCGGTCGACGTCCAGTCGGTCGCCGGCAACGCGCACTCCATCGCGGCCAACCGGCTGTCGTACACGCTGGACCTGCGCGGGCCGAGCCTCGCCCTCGACACCGCCTGCTCGTCGTCGCTGGTCGCCGTCCACCTGGCCTGCGAGAGCCTGCGCCGCGGCGAGTGCGACACGGCGCTCGCCGGCGGGGTGAACGTGATGCTCGACCCGGACCTGGGTGTGGCGTTCTCCGCGAGCAACATGCTCTCGCCACAAGGGCGTTGCCGTACCTTCGACGACTCCGCGAACGGGTACGTGCGCGGGGAGGGCGTGGGCCTGGTCCTGCTCAAGCCGCTGTCGGCCGCGATCGCCGACGGCGACCGGATCCACGCGGTGATCAAGGGGGCCGCGACAGGTCACGGCGGCCGGAGCAACGGCCTGACCGCACCCAGGGGTTCGGCGCAGCAGGACGTCATCGAACGGGCACTGGCCCAGGCCGGGCTGCGCGGTGAGGAGATCGACTACGTCGAGGCCCACGGTACCGGCACCTCGCTCGGCGACCCCATCGAGTGGGAGGCGCTGGCAGCCGCCTACGGCAGCCGGCGCACGCCGGACAGCCCGTGCCTCGTGGGGTCGGTCAAGACCAACATCGGGCATCTGGAGGCGGCGGCGGGCATCGCCGGGCTCATCAAGGCGGCTCTCGTCGTCCAGAACCGCCAGGTGCCGGCGACGCTCCACCTGAGCACGCCCAACCGGCACCTGGACTGGGAGGGTTCCGGTCTCACCGTCGCGACACGGCTCACCGGCCTGCCCGCCGGGGACACGGTGCGGGCCGGGGTCAGCTCCTTCGGCTTCGGCGGCTCGAACGTGCACGTGGTGCTGGAGTCGGCCCCCGAACCGGCGCGCGGCGAGGCCCTTGCCCCCGAGCGCCCGGTGCACGCGCTGACTCTCTCCGCGCACACCCCGACGGCGCTCACCAGGCTGGCCCAGCACTGGCGCACGCACCTGGCGACCCACAGGGACGCGGACCTCGCGGACCTCTGCCGGACGGCGAACACCGGCCGCGCCCGGCTCGCCCACCGGGCGGTGGTGACCGGCGGCTCGGCCGAGGCCCTCGACCTGGGGCTCGACGCGCTGGCGCGCGGCGAGGCGTCGACGGCCGTGGTCCGCGACGAGGTCCGGTCCGGCCGGGTGCCGAAGGTCGCGTTCCTCTTCAGCGGGCAGGGCACCCAGTACACCGGGATGGCCAAGGGCCTCTACGACACGCATCGCGGGTTCGCCCGTACCCTCGACCGCGCGGACCGGGTGCTGCGTCCGCATCTCGGTGTGCCGTTGCCGGATCTGCTCTTCTCGGAGGAGCACGGGGAGCGGCTGCGGAGCACCCGCTACTGCCAGGCGGCCCTGGTGGCGCTGGAGGTGGCGCTGGCCGAGCTGTGGATGTCGTTCGGTGTGCGGCCCGCCGCCGTGCTCGGGCACAGCGTCGGGGCCTATGGCGCCGCGTGCGTGGCCGGGGTGATGTCCTTGGAGGACGCGCTGGGGCTGGCGGTCCTGCGCGGCCGTCACATGGACGAACAGCCCGGTGACGGCGCGATGATCTCGTGCGTCGGGGACGCCGAGACCATTCGTGCGGCGGCGGCAGGCGTCGGCTCGGTCTCGGTGGCAGCCGTCAACGCCCCTGGCCATCTGGTGCTCTCCGGGCGCCGTGAGGACATCGACGAGGTCGGCGCGGTGCTGCGGGACCGGTCCGTCGTCGTCACCTCACTGGCCGTGTCGCACGCCTTCCACTCCCCGCTGATGGCGGGCGCGGTGGAGCCGCTGCGCGAGGCGGCCGAGGCCCTCGACTTCGCGGAGCCGGTGATCCCCTGGGCCTTCGACTTCACCGGTGAGCTGGTCACGGGGCGGATCTCCGCCGCCGACCTGGCGGCCCACGTGGCGGGCACCGTCCGTTTCGCCGACGGTTTCGCCACGCTCCGCGGCCTGGGCTGCGACGCGTTCGTGGAGATCGGCCCGCATCCGACTCTGCTCAACATGCTGCGGACGACGCAGTCCCCGGACGGCGCGGACCCGCTGCTGTGGCTCCCGTCGCTGCGCCGCGCCAAGGGCGCCGCCGTGGAGGGCGACGACTGGCGGACGCTGCTGCAGTCGCTGGGGCGTTTGCACTGCGCCGGCGCCGAGGTGGACTGGGCCGCTCTCGACGAGGGGTTCCGCGGGACGCGGGTGCCGGTGCCGCACGCGGTCTTCGAGCGTCAGTCGTACTGGTTCACGCAGTCCGAGGAAGCCGGGGAAGAGGCCGTCCGGCCGCAGCCCGCGGCGCCTGTGGTGCGGGAACCCGTGGCCGACACCGGATCCGTGCGGGCCGCCGTCCTGCACCAGGTCTCCCGGGTCTGTGCCTTCCCCGTCGACCAGATCCCCCTCGACGCGCGTCTGACCGGGGACCTCGGGTTCGACTCGCTGATGCGCACGGAACTGCACCGTTCGCTCTCCCAGCAGTTCCCCGGCCGTCTGGAGGGGCACCAGGAAGCACTGGCCGAGGACCCCACCGTCCGGCTGCTGGTGGACATCCTCGGCGGCGCGGAGGCGGCGACACCTGTCGTCCGCACCGTCGAGGCCGCACCGGAGCGTGTGGTGAAGCAGGAGCGTACGTTCGAGGAGTGGCCCGAACACGCGGAACTGCAGGAACGGATCCGTCAGGCGACGTCGGACGGCGCCAACCCGTACGGCCGGATCCACGAGGGCTTCAACTCGGGCAGTGCCTCCGTCGAAGGCCGCACGGTCATCAACTTCTCGTCCTTCAACTACCTCGCCCTGTCGAACCATCCGCGGGTCCGCAAGGCGGCGAAGGACGCCATCGACCGGTACGGCACCTCCAGTTCGGCGACGCCGCTGCTGTTCGGCGAGACGCCGCTGCACCATGAACTGGAGGCCGAGATCGCGTCGTTCCTCGGCACCGACGCGGCCATCGTGTTCGCGGGCGGCCACGCCACGAACGTCGCGACCATCGGCCACGTCCTGGGCCCGGACGACCTGGTGCTGCACGACGAGTGGATCCACGACAGCGCGGTACGCGGCGCCATCCTCTCGGGCGCGAGGCGCGTGCCTTTCCCGCACAACGACTGGCGGGCCCTGGACGCGACGCTCGGCAGACTGCGCGCGCAGCACCGCCGGGCCCTGATCCTCATCGAGGGCGCCTACAGCCAGGACGGTGACCTCCCGGACCTGCGCAAGTTCATCGAGGTGAAGAAGCGCCACGGCGCACAGCTCATGATCGACGAGGCGCACTCCATCGGTGTCCTGGGGCGCGGGGGCCGGGGTATCGGGGAGTACTTCGGTGTCGACCGCCGCGATGTCGACATGTGGATGGGTACGCTGAGCAAGGCGATCGGCAGCCTCGGCGGGTACATCGCGGGCGAGGAACCGCTCATCCAGTACCTCAAGTTCACCGCCCCCCTGCACATCTTCAGCACGGGCATCTCGCCGGCGAACGCCGCGGCGGCCCTGGAGGCGGTCCGGGTCGTCCAGGACGAGCCGCAGCGTGTGGCCCGGGTACGGGCCCTGTCCGAGCACTTCCGCGACTCCGCCCGGGCCCGTGGCCTCGACATCGGCGTCTCCCGGGCCTCCGCGGTGGTGCCCGTCATCGTCGGCGCGTGGGAGAAGGCCATCGCGGTCTCCAACCGGCTGCTGCACGAGGGCGTGAACGTGATGCCCATCGGCTATCCCGCGGTCGCACGCGACGAGTGCCGGCTCCGGTTCTTCATCAACGCCGACCACACCGAAGACGACCTGGATCACTCCCTCGACCTCCTGGAGAAGGCCATGGCAGACAACGCGGAGAACACCTCGGCTCGTGCGCACCGGGCGCCGGAGACGAAGGCGCGGACCGAGACCGTGCCGCACGCCGGACCGGAGAGCGCCGACATCCTGGTGGCGGGCGCGAGCGGGTTCATCGGCAGTCATCTCGTCCACCGGCTGGCCGAACGCGGACACCGCGTCAGGGCGCTCCTGCGCGAGGGCAGCGACCGCTCCGTCCTCGACGGCGCCGACGTCGAGATCGTGACCGGTGACCTCGGTGACCCGGCGAGTCTGGACCGGGCCGTCGCCGGGGTCCGGCACGTCTACAACTGCTCGGGCCTGTCGGCCGACTGGGGCGCCTGGGAGGACTTCCGGCAGGTCAACATCGAGGGCAGCACCAACCTGGTCGAGGCCGCGCACCGGGCCGGTACCGTCGAGCGGTTCCTGCACGTCAGCACGACCGACGTCTACGGCTATCCGGTCACGCCGGTCGACGAGTCCTACGGCTTCCACGACGTCGGCTTCCCGTACAACCGCAGCAAGGGACTCGGCGAGCAGGCCGTGCTCGACGCCGCCCGCGAGGCCGGTGTGTCGTGCACCGTCGTGCGCCCGGTGAGCGTCTTCGGGCCGCGCAGCAAGGACTTCGTCATCGAGATAGCCACCCAGCTGGTCAAGAAACAGATGGTCTACATCAGCGGGGGCGACGTCCCGGCCGGGCTGATCTACGTGACGGACCTCGTGGACGGCATGATCGCCGCGTGCTCGTCCGAGGCCACGGTGGGCAAGGTGTACAACCTGCGGGACGCCGACCTGACGACCTGGCGTGAGTACATCGACGCCCTGGCCGAGGGGCTGGGGGTGAAGAAGCCCCTGGTCAACCTGCCGTCTCCGGTGGCCCGTGGCCTGGCGGCGGTCTCCGAGCGGCTGTACGGCGCGCTCGGTGTGAAGGCCCGTCCGCTGCTCACCCGGCACGCGGTGAGCCTGTTCGACCGCGACCAGTCCTACGCGATCGACCGGGCCCGCGACGACTTCGGCTTCAAGAGCGAGGTCGGCTTCCGCGAGGGGGTCGCGCGCACGCTGGCGTGGCTCGACTCGGCCGAGGGCCGCCGGTATGTCACCCGCTGAACTGCGGACGCCGGGGCTCGCACAGGGCTCCCGGCGTCCCGCCGGCCACTGGTTCCCGGGCCTGGTGCCCGGGGACCCGGCCGAGACGCTGCACCTGATCTGTTTCTCGTACGCGGGCGGCGCCTCCTCCGTGTACCGCGACTGGGCGCGGCACCTCGGCGCCGGGACACGGGTCGTGCCCGTCCTGCTCCCCGGCCGGTCCCTGCGCCGGGGGGAGCCGCCCTACACCGTGCTGCGGGAGCTGGTCTCCGACCTCACGCGGGCCCTGATCGACCACCGGCTGACGCGGAACTACGCCCTGTTCGGTCACAGCATGGGCGCCCTGCTGGCCTACGAGGTGGCCTGTGCGCTGCGTGAGGCCGGCGAGCCCGAGCCCGCGCACCTGTTCGTGTCGGGCAGCCGGGCGCCGCACCTGTACGGCGACCGCTCCCGGCACACCCTCGACGACGCGGACCTGCGGCAGATGGTCCGGGACCTCGGCGGACTGGGCGAGAACCCGGACATCGGGAACGTGTTCCTGCAAGGGCACCTGCACGTGCTCCGGGCCGACCTGGCCGTCTGCGACACCTACCGCTGGACTCCCCGGGCCCCGCTGAGCTGCCCCATGACCGCGTTCTCCGGCAGCGACGACCCGATCGCACCGGCGTACGAGGTGGAGGCGTGGCGGGCCTGCACCACCGGTTCACTGCTGCACCGGCACCTGGAGGGCGACCACTTCTTCCTCAACGGCCCCGCGAAACCCCTGCTGCTGCGGACCGTCGGCGACGAACTCGGCCGGATCAGCCCGACCACCCTTCCCATCCACAGGAGTTGATTCACGTTGGCATACGAACGCGCGCTCATCACCGGCGCTTCCGCGGGCATCGGCGAAGCCTTCGCGCAGCACCTCGCGGCGCAGGGCTCCGCTCTCGTTCTCGTGGCACGCAGGGCCGATCTGCTGAAGATCCTGGCGGAGCGGCTCACCGAACGGCACGGCGTCGACATCGAGGTGATCCCCGCCGACCTGGCGAACCCCGAAGAGCTGCGCCTGGTGGAGGAGCGGCTGCTGGACGAGGACAAGCCCGTCGACCTGCTCGTCAACAACGCCGGCATCGGTGAGACCCGGCCCTTCATCGACTGCCCGGTGGACAGCGAGGAACGGACCCTCCTGGTGAACGCGCTCGCGCCGACCAGGCTGTGCCACGCGGCGCTGCGGACGATGGTGCGGCGCGACCGGGGCGGCATCCTCAACATCTCCTCCGTCGCCGGCCAGCTCCTCGCCTATCAGAACAGCACCACCTACGGGGCGTCGAAGGCGTACCTGTGCTCTCTGAGCGAGAGCATCCGGCTGGAGACGAAGAAGCAGGGCTCGAAGGTCGCCGTGACGGTGGTGTGTCCGGGCTATGTGAAGACCGACATGACGACCAAGGACAAGGTCCCGGCGTACGCCTGGGTGTCCAAGGAGACGGTGGTCAAGGAGTCGCTCGAGGGCCTGGCGCGGAACAAGCCGCTGGTCGTGCCCGGCCCGCTCTACAAACTCGCCGTGTTCGGGGCGAAGTACCTGCCGAGGCCGGTGGTCCGGATGTTCGCCGAGGACGCCCCCAAGAACGACTGACAGCCGCCCGGCGCGGGGACCGGCGTGGGAGCGCCGGTCCCCGGAACGCGGTTCACCAGGTGTGGGCCACGTCGATCACGATCTTGTCCGTCAACTGCTGGACGCGGAACGGGAGTCGGGCCCGGACGCCGAGCCCCATCAGGGTCTCGCCCTCGAAGCTGCTGGCGAAGCGGGTGTCGCGGAAGGTGGTGTAACCGGTGACGTCGACGCCGGGGAGGGGCTGACGGGCGCGCCCGGGATAGGTGGGCTTGCCCGACTCGTAGTCGTAGCTCGGCGCCACGAGGCGGATGGAGAGGATCGCGCCGCCGGAGACGGGGATGAGGTCGCCGGTGCCGTCCTGGTAGAGGGCGTCCACGTAGCCGACGCGGTAGCCGACTCCGGTGCCGCCGCCGGGTATGTCGAAGACGATCCGGTCGTAGCAGTCGTGCCGGCCCGTGCGGCCGTCGGTGAGCGGTTTGTACGCCGTCGAGGAGACGTTCTTGTCGAGGCTCCCCCAGCCGGTGGGACAGGCGGCGAGGCCCTTCCCCTCGGCCGCGGTCGCGGTGGTCGCCGCGGTGCCGAGTGCCGTGAAGGCGAGAGCCAGAGCCGCAACTGCCGCTGCTGCGCGTCGCATTGCTTCCCCCTGTGCGGGTGGTGTGACAGTGACGCGACGTAAGACGTCACAGCCCCGCGAAAGGTTGGGTTCGCGAACGGGGTTGGTGCACAGGCCACTTCGCGCGCAGACCCCGTCAACTGCTAATCGGCGTGGGAGAGTTCGATGTCGTGTCCGTCCACGTCACCGGCGAGGCTCACGCCCGTCGCGCGGGGCGGGTAGCCGGTCGCGACGACCGTGTACTGCCCGTCGTCGAGGTCGGAGAAGGCGTACGCGCCGTCCGCGCCGGTCGTGGTCGTGGCGACGACGTTCCCGGCGGCGTCCAGGAGGGTGACCCGGGCGCCGCCCAGCGGAACCCCGGCGCCGCGCACGGTCCCCTGCACGTGCGCGCCGGGCCGGAGGTCGACCTCGACGCGGGTGACCCCGGTGCCGGCGATCCGGACGGGGAGCGCGAGAGGCCGGTGCTTGGGCGAGCTGACGGCGACCGTCACCGCGCCCGGCACCAGTTCGGCGAACGTGAACTCCCCGAGCCCGTCGGTGCGCGTCGTCGCGAGGACGTCCCCGCGGACGTCGGTCACGATCACGACCGCCCCCGCGACCGGCACCCCGCCGTCCGCGGAGCGCACGACCCCGGCCAGCCCGCTGGTCCCGCTCAGGAGAATGTCGTACGGCACGGGCGTCGCCCCCACGACGACGGTGGTCGCCTGCGGCTGGAGTCCGTCGGCGGCGGCGAGGAGGACGTACGTGCCCTCGCCGGGCGCGCTGACGGCGTACGTGCCGTCGTCCCCGGCCACCGCGCGGCCCAACTGCCGCCCGTCCAGGGAGATCAGCGTGACCGAGGCGCCGGGGACGGGGGCGTTCTCGGTACCGCGCACATGCCCGCGCACCGGCTGCCCGGGGCCGCCCGGCTGGCCCTGCCCGAGGTTCGGCACGGCCGCGACGAGCTCGGCGACGGCACGGGAGAGGGGGACGGCGACGGCGGCACCGACCGCACGGACGTCCACGACACCGCCGTCCACGTCATGGACGTCCGACGTCCGTACGTCCGCGTCCGCGGATTCCGAAGCGGACGCACGTGCACCAGCCTCCTCCATCTGCACCGCCCTCTTCTGCCGGGGAATGAACCCCGCCACCAGGAACGCGAGCACCGCGGCCCCCGCCCCCACCCCCATGACCACCTTGAACCCGTCCTCGGACGGCAGCGCCGCGCCCTGGAAGCGGACGGTCATCTGCGCCAGGATCACTCCGGCGACCGCGCTGGCCGTCGACGTCCCGATGGACCGCATCAGGGTGTTGAGACTGTTCGCGGCGGCGGTCTCGCCCGGCTCCACCGCGCCCATGATCAGCGCGGGCATCGCCCCGTAGGCGAACCCGACACCGGCACCGACGACGCAGGAGACCACGACGAGGTGCCACACCTCGGACATCAGGACGACGCCGATCCCGTACCCGGCGGCGACGATCATCGCCCCCGCCATGAGCGTGACCTTGGCGCCCCACCGCTGGGAGACGAGCGCGGACAAGGGGGCGACGGCCATCATCACGATCCCGATCGGGGCCATGACGAGCCCCGCGTCGAGGAGCGACCTGCCCAGTCCGTAGCCGGTGGCCACGGGGAGCTGGAGGACCTGCGGGAGGACCAGGGACAGCGCGAACATGGAGAACCCGAAGGCCAGGGACGCGAGGTTGGTGACGAGGACCTGGCGGCGGGCGGTCGTCCGCAGGTCCACCAGCGGCTGCGCGACACGCAGTTCGAAGAAGCCCCACCCGGCGAGGACCACGACGGCGGCGGCGAACAGCCCGAGCGTCGTCCCGCTGGTCCACCCCCAGTCGGCGCCCTTGGAAATGCCGAGCAGCAGGCAGATCAGGCCGACGGCCATCCCGGCGGCGCCGGCCAGGTCGAAGCGTCCACCGGTCCGCGCACGCGCCTTGGGCACGCACACCGGTACCAGGACCAGCACGACGGCGCCGAGCGCGGCGGACGTCCAGAACAGCATGTGCCAGTCGAAGTGGTCGGCGATGAGCGCGGCGGCGGGCAGTCCGAGGGCGCCGCCGATGCCGAGGGAGGCGCTCATCAGGGCGGTCGCGGAGCCGAGCCGTTCGGCGGGGAGTTCGTCGCGCATGATGCTGATGCCGAGGGGGACGACGCCGAAGGAGAGGCCCTGGAGGGCGCGGCCGGCGACCATCGGGGCGAGCGAGTCGCCGAGCGCGGCGACGACCGACCCGGCGACCAGGGTCACCAGGCTGACGATCAGCATCCGGCGCTTGCCGTACATGTCGCCGAGCCGGCCCGTCACCGGGGTGGCGACGGCTCCCGCGAGGAGGGTCGCGGTGACGGCCCACGTCGCGTCCGAGGCCGAGGCGCTGAGGAGCTTCGGCAGTTCGGGGACGATCGGGATGATCAGCGTCTGCATGAGCGAGACGACGATCCCGCCGAAGGCGAGCACCGCGACGACCAGTGACGTACGGGGCGCGGGCTCCGACTCCGTTTCCACGAAGCGGGGTTGCGCGTGGGACATGGACGGGCCTCCGTGGGGGATCGCGTGCGAGAACGCGCCGGGCGTGCACTCCTCGGTGAGGAGCGCACGCCCGGCCGGGTGGAGGTCAGAATGTCAGAGCGACTTCTCCAGCCGCTCCGCCACCGCCCGCACGAACTTGCCCGGCTCCTTCGGCCGTCCGCCCTCGGCGAGGACGGCCAGCCCGTAGAGCAACTCGGCGGTCTCGACGAGCCCTTCGCGCCGCGCCTCCTCCTGGTACGCCCGGTTCAGTCCCTGCACCAGCGCGTGCCCGGCATTGAGTTCGAGGATGCGCTTGGCGGCCGGGATCTCCTGCCCCATCGCGCGGTACATGTTCTGCAGCGCCGGGGTGATGTCGCCCGTGTCGGAGACGACGCAGGCCGGGGAGACGGTGAGGCGGGAGGAGAGCCGGACGTCCTTGACCTCGTCGGCGAGCCGCTCCTTCATCCAGTCGAGCAGTCCGGCGTACTCCTCGGCCTGCTTCTCCCGTTCCTCACCGGCCTGTTCGCCGTCCTTCGCGTCGAGGTCGATCTCGCCCTTGGCGACGGACCGCAGTTTCTTGCCCTCGAACTCGGGGACGGCGTCGACCCACACCTCGTCGACGGCGTCGGTGAGCAGCAGCACTTCGATGCCCCGGGCCGAAAAGGCCTCCATCTGCGGGGAGTTCTCGATGCTCTCGCGGGACTCGCCGGTCAGGTAGTAGATGTCCTCCTGGCCGTCCTTCATCCGCTCCACGTATTCCTGAAGCGTCGTCAGCTCACCGGACTCCGCAGTCGCGTTGGTGCTCTCGAAGGAGCAGACCCCGAGCAGCGCGTCCTTGTTGTCGGTGTCGCTGAGCAGCCCCTCCTTGAGGACCGCCCCGAACTCCCGCCAGAACGTGGCGTACTTGTCGGCCGCGTTGGTCCGCATCTCCTTGACGGAGGAGAGGAGTTTCTTCGTGAGCCGGCGCTGGATCATCAGGATGTGCCGGTCCTGCTGGAGGATCTCGCGGGAGACGTTCAGCGAGAGGTCGGCCGCGTCGACGACGCCCTTGACGAACCGCAGGTACGGCGGGAGCAGCGCCTCGCAGTCGTCCATGATCAGGACGCGCTTGACGTAGAGCTGGAGGCCGCGCCGGTAGTCGCGGGTGAACAGGTCGTGCGGGGCGTGCTCGGGCAGGAAGAGCAGGGCCTGGTACTCGAAGGTGCCCTCGGCCTGGAGGCGGATGGTCTCCAGGGGGGCGCGCCAGTCGTGGCTGACGTGCTTGTACAGCTCGTGGTACTCGTCGTCGGTGACCTCGTCGCGCGAGCGCGCCCACAGGGCCTTCATCGAGTTGAGCGGGGCGTCCTCGGCGGCGAGGCGGATGGGCCAGGTGATGAAGTCCGAGTACTTCTTGATGATCTGACGGACCGTCCAGTCGGCCGTGTAGTCGTGGAGTTGGTTCTCCGGGTCGGCCTCCTTGAGGTGCAGGGTGACGGCGGTGCCCTGCGGCGCGTCGTCCACGCGCTCCAGGGTGTAGGTCCCTTCGCCGCGCGAGGACCAGCGGGTCCCGGCGTCCTCTCCGGCCCGCCGGGTGAGCAGTGTCATCTCGTCGGCGACCATGAAGCCGGAGTAGAAGCCGATGCCGAACTGGCCGATGAGGCCCTCGACTTCGTCCTCCTCGCCGTCGCGTTCCTTCAACTCCTTGAGGAACGCGGCGGTTCCGGAGTTCGCGATGGTGCCGATGAGCCTGCCGACCTCGTCGTACGACATGCCGATGCCGTTGTCGCGGACGGTGAGGGTGCGGGCGTCCTTGTCCAGCTCGATCCTGATGTGCAGGTCGGAGGTGTCCGCGTCGAGGGCGTCGTCCCGGAGCTTTTCGAGGCGCAGCTTGTCGAGCGCGTCGGAGGCGTTCGACACGAGTTCCCTCAGGAACACGTCCTTGTTCGAGTAGACCGAGTGGATCATCAACTGGAGAAGCTGGCGGGCCTCTACCTGGAACTCAAACGTTTCGGTCGCCATGATGCGCGTGTCCTTCCACGTGCCGTATCCACCGGTTCACAAAAAGCGAGAGCAACTTTAAAACACCAAGTGGGGGCGGCAATACGCCCGGCGGCCCCCTTGCCCCGGGCCCCGGTCCCTCCCTAGCCTGACTTTGTGCCGCCGATAAACAAACTCCGCCCGCGCAGTGTCGCGCGGGGCAGCAGGGACCTGGCCCTCCTGCGGGCCGTCCTGACCGCGTTCTTCGCCATGGACGGCTTCGTGTTCGCCGGCTGGGTCGTCCGCATCCCCGACATCAAGGAGCGGACCGGCGCCTCGGCCTCCGCCCTCGGGCTGGCCCTGCTGTGCGTCTCCGGCGGGGCGGTCGTCACCATGCTCTTCACCGGCCGGCTCTGCCAGCGCTACGGCAGCCATCCGGTCACGGTGGTCTGCGCGGTCCTCCTCTCCCTGTCGATCACCCTCCCTCCGCACGCCCCCTCGGTCCCGGTCCTGGGCGCCGCCCTGTTCCTGTTCGGCGCGGCGTACGGGGGCATAAATGTCGCGTTCAACAGTGCGGCCGTGGACCTCGTCACCGCCCTGCGCCGCCCGATCATGCCCAGTTTCCACGCCGCGTTCAGCCTCGGCGGCATGCTCGGCGCGGGCCTCGGCGCCCTCGTCGCGGGCGCCCTGTCCCCCACCCGGCACCTGCTCCTGCTGGGCGCCGTCGGCCTCCTGGTGACGGCCGTCGCGGGCCGCACCCTCCTGCGCCTGCCACCTGCACGCGCAGCAGCACATACACCCGCACAGGAAGCCGGACGACCGTCCCGCCCCGCGAAAACCACCCCCCGCACCCGGCGACTCGTGATCGTCTTCGGCCTGATCGCCGGCTGCACGGCCTACGGCGAGGGCGCCCTCGCCGACTGGGGCGCGCTGCACCTGCGCGAGGACCTGGACGTCTCCGTCGGCGCCGCCGCCTTCGGGTACTCGTGTTTCGCGCTGGCCATGACAGTCGGACGGCTCTCCGGGACGGCGCTCCTGGAGCGGCTCGGGCGCAGCCGCACCGTCGTCGCGGGCGGGGCTCTCGCGGCGGCCGGAATGCTGCTGGGCTCGCTGGCCCCGGCGTTCTGGGCGGCGCTGCTCGGCTTCGCCGTGGCGGGGCTCGGGCTCGCGAACCTCTTCCCGGTGGCCGTCGAACGGGCGGGCGCGCTGGCCGGGCCGCACGGTGTCGCCGTCGCCTCCACCCTCGGCTACGGCGGCATGCTGCTCGGCCCGCCCGCGATCGGCTTCATGGCCGACTGGCTCTCCCTGCCGACCGCCCTCACCAGCGTCGCCGTCCTCGCGGGCCTCGCCGCGCTGATCGGGGCGGCGGCCGGACGCGCGGAGCGCCGGACGACGGGGTGAGGTGTCACATTCCACCGGCCTCCCGGACAGCGGGCTGAACCGCCGCGCCCAGCAGCGCCTCTCCCGCCGCCACGCGCCCCCGGGCCACACTCGTCCCCATGAAGACGACCGATTTCATCCACGTCCTCGACCGTGAAGGCCGTGCCCTCGCCGCTGCCGCCGAGACGGCCGGCGTCGACAGCGCCGTCCCGGCCTGCCCCGGCTGGCGGGTACGGGAGTTGGTGGGGCACACGGGGTCCGTGCACCGCTGGGCCCGCGCGTACCTCACCGAAGGCATCGCGGAACGGCGGCCGTTGGACCCGGCGCCGAGACTCGACGGCCCGGAGCTGCTGGAGTGGTACCGCGAGGGTCACCGCCTGCTCGTCGGCGCCCTCACGGACGCCCCGCCGGACGTCGACTGCTTCGCCTTCCTCCCCGCCCCCTCACCGCTCGCCTTCTGGGCCCGCCGGCAGGCCCACGAGACGGCCGTGCACCGCTACGACGCCGAGTCCGCGACCGGCGCCCGACCCGCCCCGGTCACCGCCGAGTTCGCGGCGGACGGCATCGACGAGATCCTGCGCGGCTTCCACGCGCGCAAGAGAAGCCGCGTGCGCACCGAGTCGCCCCGCGTGCTGCGCGTGCGCGCGACGGACGTGGACGACGCGGTGTGGACCGTACGGCTGTCCGGCGAGCCCCCGGTGACGGAGCGGACCGGGACGGGCCCGGCGGACTGCGAACTCAGCGGCCCCGCGCCGGAGTTGTACCTGGCACTGTGGAACCGGGTGCCGTTCCCGTCGGTTGACGGTGACGGTTCGCTGGCCGAGCTGTGGTCGCGGCGGTCGGCGATCTGACGGTCCGCCAACTCCCGTGCGAGACTCGGCACATGACACAGTACGGGGGACGTCGCACGCAGGCCGACCGGGACGCGATCACGGTGGAGATCGGGTACGCGCTGTTCAGTGCGGCGTTCGCGGCGGCGGTGGTGTTCGGGGCGGTCGCCGGCCCCTCGCTGCTCTTCCAACTTCCCCACCCGGTCGGCGGCTTGCTGTTCATGGCGGGCGCCGGGCTCGTCCCAGTGGTGTTCGTCGCGCGGGTGGTCGGCGTGCTGGTGCGGTTCCGTACGGCCGGTCAGCCCAGCCAGCCGGGGCGGACCAACCCCGACTCGTAGGCCAGCACGACGAGTTGGGCGCGGTCGCGGGCGCCCAGCTTCACCATCGCGCGGCTGACGTGGGTCTTCGCGGTGAGGGGGCTGACGACGAGCCTGCGGGCGATCTCCTCGTTGGACAGGCCGATCCCGACCAGCGCCATCACCTCCCGCTCCCGTTCGGTCAGCGGCGCGAGGGCGGCGGCGCTCGCCGGTTCCTTCGAGCGGGCCGCGAACTCGGCGATGAGCCGCCGGGTCACGCCGGGCGAGAGCAGGGCGTCCCCGGCGACCACCGCCCGTACCGCGCGCAGGAGTTCCTCGGGTTCGGTGTCCTTGACGAGGAAGCCCGAGGCGCCCGAGCGGATCGCCTCGAAGACGTACTCGTCGAGTTCGAAGGTGGTCAGGACGACCACCCTCACGTCCTGCAGAGCCGCGTCCCCGGTGATCCGCCGGGTCGCGGCGAGGCCGTCGAGCAGGGGCATCCGGATGTCCATCAGGACGACGTCCGGCGTCCTCTCCCGCACGGCCCGTACCGCCTCCTCGCCGTCCGCCGCCTCACCGATCACCTCGATGTCGGCCTGCGCGTCGAGCAGGGCGCGGAAACCGGCGCGGACGAGGGACTGGTCGTCGGCGAGCAGTACGCGGATCACTGGTCGTCCTCCTCGGGGGACTGCGGGGGCGTACGCGATTCTCCGGCACCGCGCGCGGGTGTCGTCGTCCGAGGTTCCCGCCCGGACGGCGCCGTCCGCAGTTGCCCCTCCCCGCGCGGTTCCCCGAGCCCTCGCGGTTCCCGGGCGCCGTGCAGCGGCAGTACCGCCACCACCCGGAACCCGCCGTCCTCCCGCGTGCCCGCCTCGATCGTGCCACCGAGTGCTGTCGCCCGTTCGCGCATCCCGGCGAGTCCGTTGCCGCTGCCGCCGGCGTCCGTGCCGGTGGCCGGGCCGTCGTCGTCGACGACGAGCCGCAGCGCCCCGGAGGCTTTGTCGAGGCGCACGCGCGCGTGGCGGGAGCCCGAGTGGCGGACGACGTTGGTGAGGGCCTCCTGGACGATGCGGAAGGCGGCGAGGTCGGTGCCCGGGGAGAGGCGGGGCGGGGTGCCGTCGATCCGGACGGTGAGGCCCGCGCGGGCGGCCTGTGCGACGAGTTCGGGGAGCCGGTCGAGGCCGGGGGCGGGGGTGCGCGGGGCGGCTCCGGGGGCGCGGAGGGTGTCGAGGACCTGGCGGACCTCGCCGAGGGCCTCCTTGCTGGCCGCCTTGATGGTGGTCAGGGCCGCGCGCGCCTGCCTCGGGTCGGTGTCGAGGAGGGCGAGTCCGACGCCCGCCTGGACGCTGATGACGGAGAGGCTGTGCGCGAGGACGTCGTGCAGTTCGCGGGCCATGCGCAGGCGTTCCTCGTCGGCGCGGCGCTGGGCCGCCTGGGCCTGTTCGGCGCGCTCCCGCACCCACTGTTCGCGCCGTGCGGAGGCCAGTTCGGAGACGGTCACGATCACCGCCGCCCAGGCGGCGACGGCGAGTTCCTGTCCCAGGGGCGCGGCCGTGTCGCCGTCCGGGGGCAGCCATCGGTACAGCCAGTGCGCGATCAGCAGGTGGGCGGCCCACAGCGTCCCGAGGGCGGCCCACGCGGCCCTGCGGTGTCCGGTGACGACGGCGGAGAAGCAGGCGAGGCCGATCGTCAGGAACACCGGTCCGTACGGGTAGCCGCCGCCGAGGTACAGGGCCACCGTCAGCGTCGTCCCCCATACGACGGCGACCGGGTGGCGGCGGCGCCACAGGAGCAGGCCGGCGGCGACGGCGAGCAGCACGCGCGCGTAGACGTCGAGTGGCGTGCGGGTGCCTCCCTGGCCGTGGGCCGCGTAGGTCGTGCCGATGAGCACGAACGCGGTGGCGAACGCGGTGGACCGCCAGGGCCACCGGTCGCCGTCCAGCCAGTCCCGCGCCCAGGGCGGCGGTCCGCCGTTTCGCCGTTCCTCCATACCGGCCACGCTAGACGGCACGGCCGTCGCCGCACGTCCGCCGGGTGGAGCGGTAGGGCGTACTCCGCGGGGAGTAGATCCCGGGGGCCGCCTCACTGGAGCACTCCGAGGACCGGCTCGTCCGCTCGGTGCGCGCGGGCACCGTCTAGGCCACCGGCTGTCCCACGAGGCCGATCCCGCGCGCGAGGCGTGCGGCGGCTTCCCGGAAGAAGGGGTCGCGGTCCTCGACGACGCGGTGGAACTGGCCGAAGAGCTCGAAGCCGACGAGGCCGTAGAGCTGGGCCCAGGCGGCCACGAGAGCGACCGCGACGCCCGGGGGGAGGCCGGGGGCCAGGTCGGCGGCCATGCGCTCGGCCTCGGGGCGCAGAGCGGCCGGGACGGGCGGTTCGGTGAGGGCGCCCGCCTGGCCGGCGTCGCGGGCGATCGCGATGAGGAGGAGTCCGACGCGGGCGGCGGCGGGGACGGTGGACTGGGGGGCGTGGTAGCCGGGGACGGGCGAGCCGTAGATCAGCGCGTACTCGTGGGGCCGCGCGAGCGCCCACGCGCGTACGGCCTCGCAGACGGCCACCCAGGAGCGTACGGGGTCGTCCTGGGGGACTTCGGCGTGGGCCTTCTCGGCGGCCTCTCCGAGGCTGTCGTACGCGTCGATGATCAGGGCCGTGAGGAGGTCGTCGCGGCTCGGGAAGTAGCGGTAGAGGGCCGAGGAGACCATGCCGAGCGCGCGGGCGACGGCCCTGAGGGAGAGCTGGGCGGCGCCGCCGGCGGCGAGCTGCCGGCGGGCCTCTTCCTTGATGGCGGCGGTCACTTCGGCCCGCGCGCGGGCGCGGGCCCCTTGAGGGGTGTTGGGGCTCATGCCCTCCAGTCTTCCACCAGAACGGAGCGGTGCACACATTGGAGAACGGTGAACAAAAAAGAGAGCACCGCTCTTGCCATGAGCACACGGCTCATGCAGACTCGGAGACACGAAACGAGAGCACTGCTCTCCGAATCTCGGGAGTCGTCATGTCGCAGCCGTACTACCTCAAGGGCAGCCCGCTGAACGTCCGCCTCAACAGCGTCGTCGGCTGGCTCGCCCGGCACGGCTTCAGCCTCGCGGGCACCGCCGAACTGTCCGTCAAGGGCCGCAAGAGCGGACAATTGCAGCGCATCCCCGTCAACCCGCACACGCACGAGGGCACGCAGTACCTGGTCTCCGCCCGGGGTCACTCGCAGTGGGTGCGCAACATGCGGGCGGCGGGCGGCGGCGAGCTGCGGATCGGCCGCAAGGTGCGGGAGTTCACGGCCGTGGAGGTGCCCGA
Organism: Streptomyces sp.; assembly: GCA_036569285.1. GTDB lineage: Bacteria > Actinomycetota > Actinomycetes > Streptomycetales > Streptomycetaceae > Streptomyces. Next base: position 4,906 of record DATCQX010000399.1, on the reverse strand, counting down.
CGCCGAGAAGACCGCCATCCTGCGGACCTACCTGGAGAAATGGGGCTGGGAGGTCAACCAGTACTTCCAGGGGGTCACGGCGAAGTCGTCGGACGAGGAGATCGCCGCCTCGGCGGGCGACCACCCCGTCTTCCGGATCACCGTCAAGGGCTGACCTCTTCGCCGGTCTCCTCCGGCTCCGCCGCCTTGGGCCGCGGGTCCACCCCGACCAGCACACGCTGCGCGAGCGGGTGCGTACGGACCAGTTCACCCAGGGTCGTCCTGCCGCGGGTGATCTCGGCGAACGCGCGCCAGGCGGGACGGAAACCGGTCAGCGCGGCGTGGAACACACCGGGACGGCGCTCGAAGGAGGCCAGCATGCGCTTGCCGACGCTCATCTCGACGCCGAGGCCCGCCTTGATGGCGAACGCGTAGTTGAGGGCCTGACGGCGCGTGTCCACCGCGTCGTGCGCCTCCGCGATACGCACCGCCCACTCCCCCGCGAGCCGCCCCGAGCGCAGCGCGAAGGAGATGCCCTCGCGGGTCCACGGCTCCAGCAGCCCGGCCGCGTCCCCGCACACCAGCACGCGCCCGCGCGACAGCGGCGAGTCGTCCGCGCGGCAGCGCGTCAGATGCCCCGAGGAGACGCTCGGCTCGAACCCGGCGAGACCGAGCCGCCCGATGAAGTCCTCCAGGTACCGCTTGGTCGCGGCGCCCTCCCCGCGCGCGGAGATCACGCCGACCGTCAGGGTGTCGCCCTTGGGGAACACCCAGCCGTAACTGCCCGGCATCGGGCCCCAGTCGATGAGGACCCGGCCCTTCCAGTCCTCCGCGACCGTCTGCGGCACCGGGATCTCCGCCTCCAGGCCGAGGTCCACCTGGTCGAGCTTCACGCCCACATGTGCCCCTATGCGGCTGGCGCTGCCGTCGGCACCGACCACCGCGCGCGCCAGGAGCGTCTCGCCGCCCTGGAGGACGACGGCGACGCTGCGCCGGTCCGGGACGGCCGAGCCGTGCTGCTCGACACGTGACACCGTCACGCCCGTGCGCAGTTCGGCGCCCGCCTTCTGCGCGTGCTCCACCAGCTGCTGGTCGAACTCGGAGCGGTTGATCAGCCCGAACAGCATCTGGCGCGAGCGGCGCGTGCGCGTGAAGCGGCCGTTGTTGGAGAACGTGACCGCGTGCACCCGGTCCTTGAAGGGCAGGTCGAAGCCGGGCGGCAGCGCGTCCCGGGAGGGGCCGATGATGCCGCCGCCGCACGTCTTGTAGCGGGGCAGTTCGGCTTTCTCCAACAGCAGCACACGCCGCCCGGTGACGGCCGCCGCGTACGCGGCGGAGGCACCGGCGGGCCCCGCGCCCACCACGACGACGTCCCACACCCGACGCGCGTCCTCGGTCTCGCGCACGTCGTCCGCCGAAGAGTTCTCGCTGCTCACGATGGTCTACTGCTCCCGATCCAGCCGCCTGTCGCACCTGTCCACCCGCATCCTACGGCGGAGATCACCGAGGCCCTCCGGTGAGGTCTCGCAGGCCGGAGCGCGTACGCTCGCTGGGAGATCTGCCGCCGTACGGACCCGTACGGACCCGTGCTCACCCCTTACAACGTCGCAGCCGCGAGGAGCGTGCCCATGTCGTCGAAATCGGTCGTCGAGACCGTCGCCTCCCTGATGCCCAGGGCACAGGCGGAGCTGGCCGAGCTGGTGGCCTTCCGGTCCGTGGCCGACTTCGACCAGTTCCCGCGCGCGGAGAGCGAGGCCGCCGCCCGCTGGATCACCGACACGCTCACCGCGGAGGGCTTCGAGGACGTCGCCGTCCTGGACACCCCGGACGGCACCCAGTCCGTGTACGGCTTTCTGCGCGGCCCCGAGGGCGCGCGGACGGTCCTGCTGTACGCCCACTACGACGTGCAGCCGCCGCTGGACGAGGCGGCCTGGACGAGCCCGCCCTTCGAGCTGACCGAGCGCGACGGACGCTGGTACGCGCGCGGGGCCGCCGACTGCAAGGGCGGCCTGATCATGCACCTGCTCGCGCTGCGCGCCCTCAAGGCGAACGGCGGCGTCCCGGTGCACGTCAAGGTCATCGTGGAGGGCTCCGAGGAGCAGGGCACGGGCGGCCTGGAGCGGTACGCCGAGGCCCACCCGGAGCTGCTGACCGCCGACACCATCGTCATCGGGGACACCGGGAACTTCCGGGTCGGGCTGCCGACGGTCACCACGAGCCTGCGGGGCATGACGATGCTCCGGGTGAGTGTGCGCTCACTCGAAGGCAACCTGCACTCCGGGCAGTTCGGCGGCGCCGCCCCCGACGCCCTCGCCGCGCTGATCCGGGTCCTCGACTCGCTGCGCGCGCAGGACGGTTCGACGACGGTCGACGGGCTGACGTCCGACGCCCGCTGGGAGGGCCTCCAGTACGACGAGACGCAGTTCCGGCAGGACGCCAAGGTCCTCGACGACGTCGAGCTGATCGGCGGCGGGACCGTCGCCGACCGCGTCTGGGCGCGGCCCGCCGTCACCGTCCTCGGCATCGACTGCCCGCCGGTCGTCGGCGCCACGCCCTCCGTGCAGGCGCACGCACGCGCGCTGGTGAGCCTGCGCGTCCCGCCGGGCACGGACGCGGCCGAGGCGACGAAGCTGCTGCGCGCCCACCTGGAGGCGCACACCCCCTGGCAGGCGCGCGTGGAGGTCGAACACGTCGGCCAGGGCCAGCCGTTCAGCGCCGACACCTCCACCCCCGCGTACGCGGCGATGGCCGACGCCATGGCCGTCGCCTACCCCGGCCAGGAGATGCAGTACGCCGGCGAGGGCGGCTCGATCCCCCTCTGCAACACCCTCGCCTCGCTCTACCCCGGCGCGGAGATCCTCCTCATCGGCCTCAGCGAGCCCGAGGCCCAGATCCACGCGGTCGACGAGAGCGTGTCCCCGGACGAACTGGAGCGGCTGTCGGTTGCGGAGGCGCTGTTCCTGCGGAACTACGCGGCGAGCTGAGCGGGGCGCCCGTCCGGAGGGCGGGCCGGGCGGTGAGGGGCCCCGCAGGGCCCCTCAGCAGCTCTCTCCGGCCACGGGGGTGCCCGCCTCCAGGTAGAACGCCGCTCCCCGCTCCCGGGCCCGCAGAGCCCAGCGCAGGCGTTTGTAGCGGTCGGGCGGGAGGAGGCCGGCGGCTTCGTCCTCGGTGACGAAGCGCCAGGCCCGCAGTTCGGGGCCGGGGAGGGAGAGGTCCGCGACGGCACGGGCGTCCAGGCGTCCGCCGTCGAAGAGGAGACGCAGACCGCCGTAACGGGGGCGGCGGGGCGGCTCCCAGTCGACGACGAGGAGTTCGGGGATCTCCGTCAGCCGGATCCCGGTCTCCTCCTCGACCTCGCGGACGCCCGCGCGCGCGGGCGCCTCACCGGGTTCGACGACACCGCCGGGGAACTCCCAGCCGGGCTTGTAGGTGGGGTCGACGAGCAGGACACGGTCGTCCTCGTCGAAGAGCAGCACGCCCGACGCGACCGTCTCCGCCGTCGGCTCGGGCGTCTGGACGATGTCGCACACCGGGACGGTGCCTGTCCCGACGGCCTCGGCGATCCGCAGGGCCGTCTCGTACGGAGTGAGGGCGCCGGAGTCGATGAGGTGGGCGTCGGCCGTCAGCCAGGTGGCGAGCGCCGCCCGGTACGGCTCGATGTGGTCGTACGACCACTGACGGACCCGCATCTCGCCGTCCGGGAGGTCCGGCGGGACGGGACGGTTGGCTATCCGCTCACGCAGGATCGTTTCAGCCGGTGCGAGGAGCACGTGGCGTACCGGTATGCGGCGGGCGGCGAGCCCGCCGAAGATCTCGTCGCGGTACTCCTGGCGCAGCAGTGTCATCGGCACGACCAGGGTGCCGCCGACCTCGGCGAGCAGGGCTGCGGCCGTGTCGATCACGAGCCGCCGCCAGATCGGGAGGTCCTGGTAGTCGCCGACCTCGGCGAGGCGCTTGGCGGGAAGAAGCTGGGTGAGCGCCCCGCCGACGAACTCCGGGTCGAAGAGCGTGCTGTTCGGGAGCAGGTCGCCCAGTTCCCGTGCGGTGGTCGTCTTCCCCGCGCCGAACGCGCCGTTGATCCAGACGACGGTCACGTCTCCCCCTCTTCCGTTGGCCCCCTGAGGCTTGCCCGCTCCACCCTGCCACGGAAACCAGTTCCCGTTGAGGACAGATGAACGCACCGGGGCGCCGGCCCCTCAAGGCCGGCGCCCCTACGCCTGTGTCGCCCGTGCGCGTCAGCCGCTCTGGCCGAGCGCGTTCTCGTCGACGGCCAGGCTCTCGTCGGCCACCGCGTGATCGAGACTGCTCAGCGTGTCCCCCACGTCGAGCCTCCCGACCTGCTCGTGGTCCGCCCCGTGCGACGGCGTGATCGCCGCGACGACGAATCCGGTGGCGAGGGAGGCGATGGCCAGCATGCTGCGTTTCTTCATGCCCACTCCAACGCGGGACGGCGGGGGAGGTCACGCGCGGAATCGGGGAAGGAGACGGGCGGGGGGCGGGCCTGAACCGAGAATCGCAGCCACTCCGCGATCGGAACGGCTGTGCCTCCGGCCGCCGAGGTTCTGTGACGCAGGGGCGAGGGGGTGCGGCTCGCGGGCCCGGGTCGGAGGCTGGTGGCCGTTCGGCGGTCGTGGACGGTGTCCCGCTTCGTGGTGTCGTTGGCGTACCCCTCGTCCGCGTCGCCGCCGTCCGCGCCGGGAGGGGATCAGCGCCTGGCTGCCGTGTCGGTTCGCCTTGGGATTCCTCTGTTCGGGGCCCGCACGCCTACCGGGTCGATCGCGCGGCCGACCAGTCCGGCGTGCCGTGGGCGCCGGGTTCGTCGAGGACCAGGCGGTGGAGCCTGGCCCTCAGCCTGGCCTTGGTGCGGGCGTCAGCCGAGTTTGGCGCGCAACTCACGCCGCCCTGCGACCCCGAGCTTCTTGTAAGT
>DATCQX010000398.1:0-25671 GCA_036569285.1 Streptomyces sp. | reverse complement strand
AGCATCTTCAGCATGGCGCCGAGTTTGTCGGCGCCGCCGGTCGCCTCGATGGTGACGGCCTCCGGGGAGACGTCGACGGTCTTGGCGCGGAACAGCTGGACGATCTCGACGATCTGGGAGCGGGTCTCGTTGTCCGCGCGGACCTTCACCAGAACGAGTTCGCGGTGGACGGCCTGTGCGGGTTCCAGTTCGACGATCTTCAGGACCTCGACGAGCTTGTTGAGCTGTTTGGTGACCTGTTCCAGGGGGAGTGCGTCGACGCTCACGACGATGGTGATGCGGGAGATGTCGGCGTGCTCGGTGACTCCGACGGCGAGGGAGTCGATGTTGAAGCCGCGGCGGGAGAAGAGGGCGGCGATCCGGGCGAGGATGCCGGGCTTGTTCTCGACCAGGACGGAGAGGGTGTGCTTGGACATGTTCTGCTGAAGCCTTCTCTCAGTCGTCTTCGTTGTCGCCGAAGTCGGGGCGGACGTTCAGGGCGGCCATGATCTCGTCGTTGGAGGTGCCGGCGGCGACCATGGGCCAGACCATGGCGTCCTCGTGGACGATGAAGTCGATGACGACGGGGCGGTCGTTGATCGCGTTGGCCTCTTCGATGACCTTGTCGAGGTCGCCCGGGGACTCGCAGCGGATCGCGTGGCAGCCCATGGCCTCGGACAGCTTGACGAAGTCGGGGATGCGGGTGCCGCGCGCCTCGGGGTTGACGTCGTCGGGGCCGGAGTGCAGGACCGTGTTGGAGTAGCGCTGGTTGTAGAACAGGGTCTGCCACTGGCGGACCATCCCGAGGGCGCCGTTGTTGATGACGGCGACCTTGATCGGGATGTTGTTCAGGGCGCAGGTGGTGAGTTCCTGGTTGGTCATCTGGAAGCAGCCGTCGCCGTCGATGGCCCAGACGGTGCGGTCGGGCTGTCCGGCCTTGGCGCCCATGGCGGCGGGGACGGCGTATCCCATGGTTCCGGCGCCGCCGGAGTTGAGCCAGGTGGCGGGCTTCTCGTACTGGATGAAGTGGGCGGCCCACATCTGGTGCTGGCCGACGCCGGCGGTGAAGATCGTGCCCTCGGGGGCGAGTTTCCCGATGCGCTCGATGACCTGCTGCGGGGAGAGCGTGCCGTCGCTGGGCAGGTCGTAGCCGAGGGGGTAGGTGTCGCGCCAGCGGTTGAGGTCCTTCCACCAGGCCGCGTAGTCGCCCTGCTGGCCCTCGCTGTGCTCCTTCTGGACGGCCTGGATGAGGTCGGCGATGACTTCGCGGGCGTCCCCGACGATCGGGACGTCGGCGGCGCGGTTCTTGCCGATCTCCGCGGGGTCGATGTCGGCGTGGACGATCTTCGCGTCGGGGGCGAAGCTGTCGAGCTTGCCGGTGACGCGGTCGTCGAAGCGGGCGCCGAGGGTGATGAGCAGGTCGGACTTCTGGAGGGCGGTGACGGCGGCGACCGTGCCGTGCATGCCGGGCATGCCGAGGTGCTGGGGGTGGCTGTCGGGGAAGGAGCCGAGCGCCATCAGGGTGGTGACGACGGGGGCGCCGGTCAGCTCGGCGAGGACCTTCAGCTCGGCCGTGGCCTGGGCCTTCTGGACGCCGCCGCCGACGTACAGGACGGGCCGCTTGGCGGCGGTGATGAGCTTGGCGGCCTCGCGGATCTGCTTGGCGTGCGGCTTGGTCACCGGGCGGTAGCCGGGGAGGTCCATGACGGGCGGCCAGGAGAACGTCGTCTTCGCCTGGAGGATGTCCTTGGGGATGTCGACCAGGACCGGGCCCGGGCGGCCGGTGGAGGCGATGTGGAAGGCCTGCGCGATGGTCCGGGGGATGTCCTCGGCCTTGGTGACGAGGAAGCTGTGCTTGGTGATCGGCATGGTGATGCCGACGATGTCGGCCTCCTGGAAGGCGTCGGTGCCGATCGACGCGGAGACGACCTGCCCGGTGATCGCCACGAGCGGCACCGAGTCCATGTTGGCGTCCGCGATGGGGGTCACCAGGTTGGTGGCGCCGGGTCCGGAGGTCGCCATGCAGACGCCGACCTTGCCGGTGGCCTGCGCGTAGCCGGTGGCGGCGTGGCCGGCGCCCTGTTCGTGGCGGACCAGGACGTGGCGCACCCGCTTGGAGTCCATCATCGGGTCGTAGGCCGGAAGGATCGTCCCGCCGGGGATGCCGAAGACGGTGTCGGCGCCGACCTCCTCAAGCGAGCGGACGAGGGACTGCGCTCCCGTGACGTGCTCGACGGGCGCGGAGTGCTGTCCTCCGGATCGGGGCCGCGGCTGCGGATGCGGGGCCCCGGTGGCCTGCTCGGTCATCGGCGTTCCTTCTCGATGCTGAGGGTTTTATGCGGGTTTCGTGCGGCGTGCGGCTGCTGCCGGAGGGCGTCCGTGCAACAAAAAACCCCTCGTGCCGGATGGCAAGCGAGGGGAGCGCGTCGGGTGCGGGCGCTGGGAGGTCCCGGGTTTTCCGGGCGTCCTCAGCTTCAGCCGACGCGCTGTCCAAGTACGAGAATTCGGGTGCGCATGGCATTGACCCTCCCCCCGACGCGCATCGGCTGTCAAGCCGGTGGGACGGGGGTCTCAGCATGTGAGCCGGGGCCGGTGTTTCAGTTGTGCGCCGGTCCCCCGCCCGCCAGCACCGGTTCCGCGGGTCCGTGCGGTACCGGGTAGCGGCCCGAGGCGAGCGCGCGGCGCAGCCGGTACTCGTCGAGGGGGGCGGAGAAGGCGGTGCCCTGGCCGTGGGTGCAGCCCATCTCCCGCAGGGCGACGACCTGTTCGGGCAGGTCGACCCCTTCGGCGACGGAGTCGAGCCCCAGGTCGGCGGCGATCCTGAGCACCCCGGCGGTGATCTTGTTGAGCCGCGCGGACTCGACGACGCCCTCGACGAGCCCCCGGTCCAGCTTGAGGACGTCCACGGGCAGCCTGCGCAGCGCCGTGAGCCCCGTACAGCCGGTCCCGAGGCCGTCGAGCACGATCCTGACGCCGAGCCGCCTCAGCGCGCTCAGGCGGCGCTCCAGGTCGTCCAGGGGCACCGCCTGGTCGACGTCGGCCAGTTCGACCGCGAGCGCCCCGGAGGGCAGTCCGTGCCGGGTGAGGAGCGCCTCGACGGAGGCGAGCGGCGAGGAGCGGTCGAGGAGCCTGCGGGCGCTGGTGCGGACCGTCACCGGCACGGCCAGCCCCGCCGCCGCCCGCTCGGCGGCCCGCTCGACCGCCTCCGCGAGCACCCACTGCCCCAGCTCGGCCGTCTTGTCGCTGTCCTCGGCGACCCGCAGGAACTCGGCCGGCGTGAACAGCACCCCCTGCGAGGAGCGCCAGCGCGCGAGCGCCGCGACGGACGAGATCCGGCCGTCCGCGAGCCGGACGACGGGCTGGTGCAGGAGCGTGAACTCGCCGTCGTTGAGCGCCGCCCGCAGCCGGGTCGCCAGCTCCGCCTTGCGGACGACGTCCTGCTGCATCTGCGGCTGGTACAGCTCGACGCGCCCCTTGCCGCCGGACTTCGCCCGGTACATCGCGAGGTCGGCGTTGCGCAGCAGCTCGCCCGCGCCGAGGCCGGGTTCGGCGAAGGCGACGCCGATGGAGGCGTTGACGCGGACGTCGTTGCCGTCGATGGCGTAGGGCTGGGAGAGGGCGATCCTGAGGCGGTCGGCGAGCTCCAGGATGTGCCGCTCCCGCGCGCTGCGGTCGCGGGTGGTGTCGCCCATGATCAGCGCCGCGAACTCGTCCCCGCCGAGCCGGGAGGCCGTGTCGCCCTGGCGGACGGCGTCCTGGAGGCGGCGGGCGGCCTGCACGAGGAGGTCGTCCCCGGCGGCGTGGCCGATGGTGTCGTTGACGGCCTTGAAGCCGTCGAGGTCGATGAAGAGGACGGCCGTGTTGCGCAGGGCGTGGCCCCGGTCGGAGCTGCGGCGGCCGGAGAGGGCCTGCTGGACGCGCCGGGTGAACAGGGCGCGGTTGGGCAGGTCAGTGAGCGGGTCGTGCTCGGCGCTGTGCTGGAGCTGGGCCTGGAGGCGGACGCGCTCGGTGACGTCGCGGCTGTTGAAGATCAGGCCGCCGTGGTGGCGGTTGACGGTGGACTCCACGTTCAGCCAGCCGCCGTCGCCGGAGCGGAAGCGGCACTCGATGCGGGTGGTGGGTTCGTCGTACGGGTTGGTGGTGAGGAAGCGGCGCACCTCGTGGACGACGCTGCCCAGGTCGTCGGGGTGGATGAAGTGGGCCAGCTCCCGGCCGAGCATCTCCTCGGCGGGCCGGCCGTAGACCCCGGCGGCGGCCGGGGAGACGTACTTCAGGGCGCCGCTCGGCGCGGCGATCATGATGACGTCGCTCGACCCCTGCACCAGCGAGCGGAAGTGGTTCTCCTTCTGCGCCAGCTCCTGGGTGAGCTTGACGTTGTCGAGAAGCATGATGCCCTGGCGGACGACGAGGGCGAGGACGACGGCGCCCCCGGTGAGCAGGACGACGCGGTCGACGCTGCGGCCGTTGAGGACGTTGTAGAGGATGCCCAGCGTGCAGACCGCCGCCGCGAGGTAGGGCGTGAGGGCGGCCAGCGAGCCGGTGATGGGGCGGGTGCCCAGCGGGCGGAGCTGGTCGGGCGGGGGCGTGCTGGGCTGCGGCCTCGGGTGGTCGAAGGCCGGGGGCGTGGCGCGGCCCGGGATGTGTTCGTGGACGACGCCGTAGTGGCCGCCCCACAGGCCGCCCGGGGACTCGGTCTGCGAGCGGGCGGCGGCCCAGGGGGCGTAGGCCAGCAGCAGGGAGCCCGCGAACCAGCCCGCGTCGAGGAGCTGGCCCGAGCGGTACTCGTGGTGCAGGAGCGGGGAGGTGAACAGCGCGTCGCACATGACCGTGAGCGCGAGGGCGCCGACGGCGGTGTTGACGGCGGCGCGGTTCACGGCGGACCTGCGGAAGTGCAGGACGAGGACCATGCTGACCAGCGCGATGTCCAGCAGCGGATAGGCCAGGGACAGCGCCGTGTGGGCGACGCTCGGGCCGTCGAACTTGGCGGCCTGGGCGAGCGCGAGGGACCAGGAGAGCGTCAGCAGCGAGCCGGCGATCAGCCAGGCGTCCAGCGCGAGGCAGACCCAGCCGGCCTTCGAGACGGGCCGGGTGGCGAGCACCAGGAGGCCGATGATGGCGGGCGGGGCGAAGCACAGGAAGAACAGGTCGGCGTAGCTCGGGCTCGGCACCGGGACGTCGAGGACGACCTCGTACCAGCCCCAGACGAGGTTGCCGAGAGAGGCCATCGCGGAGGACAGGGCGAACAGCAGCCAGGCCGGCCGAAAGCGGACGTGGCGGCTGCGCGCGTAGAGGAAACAGGAGACGGCGGCGGTGCCGGCCGCGGCGCCGAGGCCGAAATCGCCCATGATCAGCGCGAGTTGCGGGGAGCCCCAGCCGAGCGCGGAGCCGACGGCGTAGCCCGCGCAGACGGCGGCGATGAGGAGTTGGTGGATCAGGGTGCGGGTCGAGCCGGAGGCCGGGGGCCGGGGCCGCGACGCCCCTGGTGCGGGGTGCGGGCGCAGCATCTCGTCGAGCGTCGTCGTCATGGCGGAGGGCGGCGCGTTCACCAGGGCCTCCCGGTCTGCTTCGGCCCCGGGCGACGGTCGTCACCGGTGTGGGGCGGGTGGTCGGTGCCGGTGCGGGACGCGCTGTTCCGGTTGGGGTGTGCGGTGGTGTGGCCGCCGGTGGTGTGGCCGCCGTACTCGCCGTGTCTGTGTGCCGCGGTGCTCCAGGGTCGCCGTCGGCGGCCTCGCCGCGTCGGATCGGTCGCCCGTAGGCCGTGCATCGCCCGTCGCCCCCCTCACAAATCCGTGAACGTCCATCTCCCCGGCGCCGAAAGTGCGCGGCGCAGCCCCTGTCCGGGACGATACACCAGTCTCGTCACTCAGGGACATAGTTCCTCTACGCTCCGTGACGACCAGCGGCGATGCCGGTACACCCCGCGTCCGGAGGACTGCGGAGGGTACCTGAAGGGGGTTACTCGCCTGCCGCGCCCGTCGTGAGGATCACGTTCCGCAGGGGCTCCTGGTTCATATATCGAACCAGCTGTTCAACCAGCAACCTCTTGGCCCGTGGCAGAAAGGCGCTGCTCGGACCGCCGACGTGCGGACTGATCAGGACACCCGGCGCGCTCCACAGCGGGTGGCCCGGCGGCAGCGGCTCGGGGTCGGTGACGTCCAGCGCGGCCGTCAGCCGTCCCGACTCCAGCTCCGCGAGGAGCGCCTTGGTGTCCACGACCGCCCCACGCGCCACATTGACCAACAGTGCGCCGTCCTTCATACGGGCGAGAAACGGCTCATTGACGAGCTTGTGCGTGCTCTCCGTGAGCGGCGTCACCACGATGACGACGTCCGCGAGCGGAAGCAGTTGTGGCAGCTCCCCGATGGAATGCACCGGTCCGCGCTCCGTCGTGCGCCCGGCGCGCGCGACCCGCACCACCCGCGCGAGCTCGAACGGCGCGAGCCGGTCCTCGATGGCCGCGCCGATCGCGCCGTAGCCGAGGATGAGAACGGTGCGGTCGGCGAGGGCGGGGTGGAAGCCGCTCTGCCACTCCTGGCGGTCCTGGGCGCGCACGAACCCCGGGATGCCGCGGAGGGAGGCGAGGGTGAGGGTGAGGGCCAGTTCGGCGGTGCTGGTCTCGTGGACGCCTCGGGCGTTGCAGAGCTGCACGCCGGGCGGCAGGAGGTCGAGGCGGGCGGTGATGTCGTCCACGCCCGCCGTGAGGGTCTGGACGACCTTGAGGTTCGGCATCCCGGCGAGCGGGCCGATCTTCACGGGCTGGCGCTTCATGTAGGGGACGACGTAGAAGGCGCACCGCGCCGGGTCGCCGGGGTAGGGCTGGGTGCCGTCCGGGCCGCCGTCCCAGAAAAGGTAATCAGGGCCCTCCGGGAGGCCGTCCAGCTCCTCGGGCGGAATGGAGAGCCAGATGTCCTGAACGCTGTGACGTGCGGTGTCGTCAGTCATGGGCAGGAGGCTATGTCAGTCGCGCGGGTGCGCAGAGGTTAGGTTTGAGGGTCAGGACAGGGAGGGTCAGGGGCAGGTGGAGCGCAGGACGATCGGCGCCGGCGCACTCTCGGCGGGGGCCGTCGGACTCGGGTGCATGCCGATGAGCTGGGGGTACAGCGGATCGCGGCGACGGGGCGACGAGTCGGCGAGAGCGGTGCACCGGGCGCTGGACGCGGGTTCGTCCTTATTGGACACCGCCGACATGTACGGCCCGTTCACCAACGAACTGCTGGTGGGGCGGGTGGTGAAGGAGCGGCGCGGGGACGCGTTCGTCGCGACGAAGGTCGGGCTGCTGGCCGGGGATCAGCACATCGTCGCCAACGGGCGGCCCGGGTACGTCCGGCGGGCGTGCGACGCGTCGCTGCGGCGGCTCCAGACCGACGTCATCGACCTCTACCAGCTCCACCGCGCGGACCCCGAGGTCCCCGTCGAGGAGACCTGGGGCGCGATGGCCGAACTCGTCCAGGCGGGCAAGGTACGCGCGCTCGGCCTGTGCGCCCTCGGCGCACGCGGCGGACGGCGTTCCGGCCCCCTCCACGAACCGACGCTCCGTCAGTTGACGCGCGTCCAGCAGGTGTTCCCCGTCAGCGCGGTCCAGGCGGAACTGTCGGTCTGGTCCCCGGAGGCCCTCACCTCGCTCCTCCCCTGGTGCGCCTCCCGGAACATCACCTTCCTCGCCGCCATGCCGCTGGGCAACGGCTACCTCACCGGCACCCTCACCCCCGGCCAGGGCTTCGAACCCGACGACATGCGCGCCCACCACCCCCGCTTCACCGCCGAGATGATGGCCGCCAACCAGCCCATCATCGCGGGCCTCCGCCGCATCGCCGCCCGCCACCACGCCACCATCGCCCAGATCGCCCTCGCCTGGGTCCTCACCCAGGGCCCCCACGTCATCGCCCTCCCCGGCACCAAACAGGAACGCTGGGCCGCGGAGAACGCGGGGGCGTCGGAGATACGGCTGACACCGGAGGATCTGGCGGAAGTGGCTTCGCTGCCGGGGGCGTTGGGGTCGTGGGACTGAGGGCGGACTTGTACGACGGCCCTCCCGAACCGTGAACCAGGTCCGTCCCCGGGAACGGGAACTTGTGGGGCGCCTGGCGTGTATGACAGGTAAGAGCTGTCGGAGGGAAGGGGCCAGGATCGTGGGACGTCGAGGTGTGGTGGCCGGGGTGGCGGTGGGGGCGCTGCTGCTGGGGGCGGGGTGTTCGTCCGAGGGGTCCTCGGAGGGCGAACCGTCGGCCGGGGCGCCGTCGTCGTCCGCAGCGGGTTCGTCCGGATCCCCGCAGGGGAGTGTGCCGCCCGCGAAGGGGAGTGTGCGGGTGGTGCGGACCGTCGCCGAGGGGCTGAAGTCGCCTTGGGGGGTGGCGTCGCTTCCCGGTGGGGGGTTGCTCGTGGGGTCCCGGGACGAGGGGACGATCACGCTTGTGGGGGCGGACGGGCGGAAGACCGAGGTGGGTGAGGTGCCCGGGGTGTCGGCCGCCGGGGAGGGCGGGTTGCTCGGGCTCGCGCTGTCGCCGGGGTTCGCGAACGACCGGATGGTGTACGCGTACTTCACGTCCGAGTCGGACAATCGGATCGTCCGGATGCGGTACGACGGACAGCGGGCGGTGGGGCAGCGGTTGGGGGCTCCGGACACGGTGTTCAAGGGGATACCCAAGGGGCGCATCCACAACGGTGGGCGGATCGCGTTCGGGCCGGACGGCATGTTGTACGTGGGGACCGGGGAATCCGGTGACACCGGGCTCGCCCAGGATCTGAAGTCACTCGGCGGCAAGATCCTGCGCCTCACGCCCGAGGGCGAGCCCGCCCCAGGCAACCCCTTCCCCGACTCGGCCGTCTACTCCTACGGCCACCGCAACGTCCAGGGCCTCGCCTGGGACTCGAAACAGCGCCTCTTCGCCGCCGAGTTCGGCCAGAACACGTGGGACGAGCTGAACGCGATCGTCCCCGGCGGCAACTACGGCTGGCCCGAGGCGGAAGGCACCTCCGACAACCCGGAGTACCGCAACCCCCTCGCGAAATGGGCCACCTCCGACGCCTCCCCCAGCGGCATCGCCTACGCCGAGGGCTCGGTCTGGATGGCAGGACTCCGAGGCCAACGCCTCTGGCGCATCCCCCTCAACGGCACGGAAGCCTCCGCCGCTCCCCAGGCATTCCTGGATGAGCAGTACGGCCGCCTACGCACGGTCATAGCGGCCGGCCCCGGCAAACTCTGGGTGACCACCAGCAACACCGACGGCCGAGGCAAGCCCCGCGGCAACGACGACCGCGTCCTGGAACTGACCGTGACCTGACCCCGTCACTCCTCGTCCTCCGAAGCCTCCTCCACCCGGGCCACCCGCACCGTCACCTTCCCCGACGACAGATCTATCGGCCCCCTCCCCGGATCCCCGTCCCCCACGTCCTCCCGCGTCAACTCCAGCCGATTCTGCTCGTCCCGCGTGTGCTTACGTCCCGGGGAGAAGAGTTCCTCGAAGGCGTTGAACATCTCGTGTCCCTCCGGGTCGGTGCGGTCGGGTAAGGGGCTCTCCGTCCAGTGTCCACGAACAGCCGACCGAACGGCGGGCTCAACCACGCGCCCCCCTCAGACCTGCCCCACCCTCTCCATCTCCCCCGCCGCGAACAACCCCATCCGATGCGCCACCGCCGCCGCCTCCCCCCGGCTCGACACCGACAGTTTCGCGAGGATGTTGGAGACGTGGACGCTGGCGGTCTTGGGGGAGATGAAGAGTTCCTCGGCGATCTGGCGGTTGGTGCGGCCGGCCGCGACGAGGCGCAGGACGTCGTGTTCGCGGGTGGTGAGGCCGAGGGAGTCGGTGGGGGTGGGGGGAGCGGTGAGGGAGAGGCGGGCGCGTTGGGAGAGGAGGTCGGTGGATTCGGAGAGGGGGCGGGCCTTGAGGTGGTCGGCGATCGCCCGGACCAGGCGCAGCAGTTCCGTCGCCCGGGCGCGTTCGTCGTCCCTGCCGGAGACGATCAGCGTCTCCGCGAGGCGGTAGCGGGCGAGCGCCAGGTCGTAGGGGCGTTCCAGGCACTCGAACGCGGTGACGACGTCCGACCACTCGTCGGCCGTGTCCCGCCCCTCCGCGCGGTGCAACTCCGCCCGCACCCAGAGGTCGTACGCGTGCCAGACGGGCGCCGGGGTGGACAGCCTGCGCGCCGTCTCCCGGATGAGCCGCACCTGCTCCGGCGAGGCCTCCCGCGCCTCCGCCTCGACGGTCGCGGCGGCGCGCAGCAGGGGCCAGACGTCGCGGTGGACATGCGGGGCGAGCCCGTCGTCCAGAACCCGCGTCAGCTCCGCGCGGGCGTCGGCGAGCCGGCCCTCGGCGGCGGCGAGGGTGAGCGTGAGGGTCGCGAAGGGGAAGACGTACTGCGGCATCCGGTCGTGCGCCCCGAAGGACGCGCGCCCCTCGGCGATGTGCCGGGCCGCCTCGGTGGTCCGCCCGCGCGCCAGCGCGAGCTGCGCGAGGAAGCCGTGGCCCGCGCCGCGCGGCTTCGCGGCCTGGGTGACCCGGCTGGCCCGCAGCGCCGCTTCCCGCGCCTCGTCCCACTGCCCGAGCGAGATCAGGGACTCCGCGAAGTTGGCCAGGATCCACGGCTCGTTGTTGCGCAGCCCCCACTCCTTGACGGACCGCTGCCCTTCCCGCAGCAGCGCGACGGCCTCGGCGGACCGGCCGACGCTCTCCAGCGCGGACGGCAGGTTGATGTGCGCCCGCCCGACCTCCGCGAGCAGCCCCCGCTCCTGCCCCCGCACCAGCACGTCCCGCATCTGCGCGAGCCCCGCCTCGACGTCCCCGGCGCCGACCATGAGGCCGCCGAGGTTGAGGCGGGCGTGGAACTCGATGTCCTCGGCGCCCAGCATGCGCGCGTACTCGACGGCCCGCTCGGCGGCGGTGACGGCGTCCGGCCCCGGCTCGTGGAGCATCGACCAGCCCGCGGAGGCGGCGAGCACCTCGGCGTGCACTTCCGACGGCGGCAGCCCGCGCACCAGCTCCTGGGCGGTGGCCAGTTCCTCCCAGCCGTCGCCCCGGGACAGCGCCGTCACCAGCTTGGAGCGCTGCACCCAGAACCAGGCGGCGCGCAGCGGGTCGGGGTCGTCCTCCAGCAGGCGCAGCGCCCGCTTGGTGATCATCAGGGCCCGCTCGCGCTCCCCCGCCAGCCGTCCGGCCACCGCGGCCTCGGCCATCAGGTCCAGGTAGCGCAGGGGTGTCGTCTCGGGGTCGCAGCCGCACGGCGGGTAGACCTCGGCGTAGTCGGCGGGCCGGAGCTTGGCCCGCACCTCAGCCGGTGCCGCGTCCCACAGCTCCATCGCCCGCTCCAGGAGCCGCAGTTGCTCGCTGTAGGCGTGCCGGGAGCGGGTCTCCACGGCGGCGTCGAGGACCGTGGGCAGGGCCTTCGCGGGGTCGTGGGCGTGGTACCAGTAGCTGGCCAGGCGCGTCGCCCGCTGGTCGGCGGGGACGAGGCCGGGGTCGGCCTCCAGGGCCTCGGCGTACCGCCGGTTCAGGCGGGAGCGCTCGCCGGGCAGGAGGTCGTCGCCGACGGCCTCGCGGACCAGCGCGTGCCGGAAGCGGTAGCCGTCGCCGTTGGGGGTGGCGAGCAGGATGTTGGCGCCGACGGCCGCGCGCAGGGCCTCGATCAGGTCGTCCTCACACAGGCCCGCGACGGCCGCGAGGAGCGGGTGCTCGACGGACGAGCCGCCCTCGGCGGTGATCCGCACGACGCGCTGGGCGTGCTCGGGGAGCGCCTCGACGCGCACGAGCAGCAGGTCCCGCAGGGAGTCCGTGAGGGTCGCGCAGGAGTCGCAGGAGCAGGCGACGGCCAGTTCCTCGACGAAGAAGGCGTTGCCGTCGGAGCGGTGGAAGATCTCGTCGACCTGCGCGGGTTCGGGTTCCGCGGCGAGGATGCCGGCGATCTGGCGGCCGACCTCGTCGCGCGTGAAGCGGGCCAGTTCGATGCGGCGGACGGTGCGCAGCCGGTCCAGTTCGGCGAGGAGGGGGCGCAGGGGGTGGCGGCGGTGGATGTCGTCGCTGCGGTAGGTGGCGAGGACGAGCAGGCGGCCCGTGCGCAGCGTGCGGAACAGGTACGACAGGAGGTGGCGCGTGGAGGTGTCGGCCCAGTGGAGGTCCTCGATGACCACGACGACCGTGCGCTCGGCGGCGACGCGCTCCAGGAGGCGGGCGGTCAGCTCGAAGAGCCTCGCCATGCCCTCCTCGTCGTGCCGGCCGGGCGCCGTCTCGCCCAACTCGGGCAGGAGCCTCGCCAGTTCGTCCTCCTGGCCGGCCGCGGCTGCCGCCAGCTCATCCGGCAGGGCTCGGCGCAGGGCGCGCAGGGCGGTGGAGAACGGGGCGAACGGCAGCCCGTCGGCACCGATCTCGATGCAGCCGCCGAGCGCGACGACGGCTCCCTGGCGCTCGGCGGCCACGCCGAACTCCTCCACGAGCCGCGTCTTGCCGACGCCTGCCTCTCCCCCGACGACCAGCGCCTGCGGCTCCCCCGCCGCCGCACGCGCCAGGGCGTCGTTCATTGTGCCGAGCTCATCCGCTCGGCCGACGAACACGGGACTGACCGACCTCATCTGCACGGTGCCGAGCATCGCACAGGGGTCTGACAACGCCCCACTGTTTATCGGGGACACGACAACGACGGAGGGGAGGGCGACCCCCGTACGCCCACCCCCTCCCGTCGTGTTCATGCCGCCCGGGTGAAGCGGTGACGCAGCGGGCGGCCAGTATCCGAGGGTTCGGCGGCTTCCCTCTCACCCTCCCTCCGGGCGCGTACGGCCTCATTGACCAGGCGCTCGTGGTCCGCGCGGCGGACGAGTTCGGCGGAGCGGAGCTGGTGCGCCTCGTACTGGAACATGGGGAACTCCCGTTTCTTTCGTGCTCTCTTGACGTGCTCAAGCTTCTCGCTCGGAGGGGGTCCGGCACATCGGGAGAGTTCCGCATCTCCACGCGCGCGTGGGGCCTTAGAAACGGAAAGAGGGCCCTTAGGGGCCGCCGTAAGTACCTACGGCGGCCCCTAAGGGCCCTCATACGGGCCTCAGCTCGCGGCCGGCAGCCCCAGAATCGCGTCGCTGTACTTGAGGACGGCCAGCAGCAGCCCGACGACCCCGAGTGCGACGCCGCCCCAGGCGACGGACTTGATCCACGCGGGCTGCGCCTTCCCGGGGACACCGAAGGCGGGGCGGACCAGGACGACGACGGCGGTGGCGAGGGCGAACAGCGCGAAGAGCCCGGCCCACAGCGCGCTGGTCTTCCACGCGTCCCCGTACACCTCCTTGACCTGCGTCGCGACAGTCGCGCTCGACGACGTCCGAAGCTGCCCGATCAGCGTCTCCCGCGCGGAGGCCACCGTCCCGATCCAGCTCCCGCTCAGCGACACGAACCCGAGCACGACGGAGACGACGGCCCCGGCGCCCTGCCCGACGAACGAGGGCTCCTTGGCTTCCTGGCCCTCTTCGAGCAGCTCGGCGTCACCGTCGTCCCCGGCGATGTCGTCCTCGACCGGCTCCGCCTCGGAGGTCTTCTCTTCTGTCTTCGTTTCCATGCCCGGCACGGTACGGAGCCCGTCTGAGAGGTTCCTTAACGGTCCTTGTGATCGGCACGCGCGCGCGTGGCGTGCCATTCCGGGGCGAGGAGGGACCAGATCTCGATGTCGTGCCGTTCGCCCTTGTGGAGGTGGCTGTCGCGCAGGACGCCGTCGCGGCGCATGCCGAGGCGGCGGGCGACGTTGATGCTGGGGGTGTTGCCGGAGGCGGCGTGCCATTCGACGCGGTGCATGCCGCGTTCGAGGACGGCCCAGTCGATCAGGACGTGCATCGCGCGCGTGATGAGCCCCTTGCCGACACCGGCCGGCTCCAGCCAGCAGCCGACCTCGCAGACGCCCGTCTGCGCGTCGAACGTACGGAACAGGACTCCCCCGACGAGCTTCCCGTCGTACCAGATGCCGTGCAGGCTCCCGGAGTCCTCGACGCGTTTGTCGGCGTACCGTTTCAGCAGCGCGCGGGTGGAGTCGACGTCCGTCTCGCGCTGGCCGAAGGGGATGAACTGGCCGATGTGCTCGCGCCCCCGGTCGAAGTGGGCGAGCAACTCCTGCGCGTGCCACGTCTCAAGAGGCCTCAGCTCGGCCCCGTCGTCCCCCAGAGACACCCCGTACATACCGCTCCGTTTCTCCGTGCGTCCACCGTCGGGACGACCCTCTCATGCCCGCCGGATCCGCGTCACAGGGGTGTAACAGCTGCCGTCCGGGCGACAACTATCGCGGCGCTCACGGATCTCACACGTGTAACAGGAATCGAACAGGCAACCCTCAGGGGGATCATGTCCATCCGTCAGGTGAACGGGAACGACCGGCAGCCACGGCTCGCGCTCGTCGACGGGCTGCGCCTCGGAGCGGCGCTCTCGGTCGCCTGTTTCCACTACTTCGGCCAGAACTTCCCCAGCATCTGGGGCGAGGCCCCCAAGGACTTCGCGTACACCGTGCACCGGGCCTCGATGTACGGCTGGCTCGGGG
Organism: Streptomyces sp.; assembly: GCA_036569285.1. Taxonomy (GTDB): domain Bacteria; phylum Actinomycetota; class Actinomycetes; order Streptomycetales; family Streptomycetaceae; genus Streptomyces. Next base: position 11,196 of record DATCQX010000398.1, on the reverse strand, counting down.
TCGAGATGTTCTTCCTGATCAGCGGGTTCGTGATCTGCATGAGCGCGTGGGGGCGCACGCCGGGCGAGTTCGCGGTCTCGCGGCTGTCGCGGCTCTTCCCCGCGTACTGGGCGGTGATCGTGCTGCTCGTCACCCGCCTCGCGGTGTTCCCCCAGAAGTCCGACAGCCTTCCGGAGGACCTGCACCCGCGGAACGTGCTCGCCAACCTGACGATGTTTCCAGGGCCGTTGCACGCCGATCTGCTCACCGGGGTGGCCTGGACGCTCGATCTTGAGGCGCGGTTCTATCTGCTGATGGCGATCGTGCTGAAGTTCGGCGCGACCTACGAGCGGCTGCTCGGCTTCTGCACGATCTGGCTGGTCGCCGCGTACGTCACGCACTCCACGCAGACCAAACTGCTCGACCAGTTCGTGCTGAGCGGCTACGCGGGGCTGTTCGTCGCCGGGATCGCGCTGTATCTGATGTTCCGCTTCGGGCAGAACCTGATGCTGTGGACGCTGCTGGGGATGGCGTGGGCGTATCAGCTCAGCGTGCTCCAGATACGCGTCGCCTGGCACATGGCCGCGCCCGGAAGCACCCAGACCGTCTCCTGGAGCGTGTGCGCGCTGCTCCTGACGGCGTTCCTGGGCGTGCTGATGCTGGCCACCATCGGCCCCCTGCGGGACCTGAGCTGGCGCTGGCTGGTGACGGCCGGGGCGCTGACCTACCCCTTCTACCTGATCCACACGAGCCTCGGCTTCCCGCTCGCCAAGGGCCTCACCCGACACGTGCCCGCCCTCGGCCCCTGGGGGAACCTGGCCGTCGTGACGACCGTGATGCTGCTCCTGTCGTACGCGATCTGGCGGTGGGTGGAACGGCCGGCCGGACGGTGGATGCGGAGGGGGCTCGCGCGGGGGCTCATGGCGGCGCGGGGGACGGAGGAGACGGGGGGCGCGGAAACGAGGGTCCAGGAGCCGGCGGCTGGGAAGGCTGTGGCCGGGGAATCGAAGGGCAGGGAGCCGGGGGCCGGAAAGGCGGGCGCCCAGGAGTCGGTGGCCGGGGAGCCCGGCGCCGGTGTATCGGCGGACGGGGAGGCCGTTCGGGTGCCCGTCAGTGTGCCTGGTCCCCGAACGCCATCACCGTGACGCCCAGGATCAGCAGCCACAGGGCGCGCCGGGTGTGGCCCCGGGAGCCGAGGTACGCGGCGACGGCGCAGACCGCGGCGCCGGTGGCGAACGCCGCCGGGGCGAGGGCGGGGGACCGGCCGCCGAGGCGCAGGAGGGCGGCGGCGAGGCCGGCGAGGGCCAGGAGGACGCCGGTGCCGGTCGCCGTCCAGCGGGCCCGGCGGGCGTCGTCCACGTCGAGGTCCGTCTCGTCGTCGTAGGTGTCCATGGGGTGGTGCGTGGTCACGGTGAGAAGTACGGTTCCGGTCGCCCGGATCACTCAATGCGGCCACAGATGCGCGAGTGGGCTGATACGACGTGCCGCTTGTCGTATCAGCCCACATGCAACCCCGTTACGGGAACTAGCCCTCGCTCACACCCAGCTGCGCCAGGATCAGCTCCTTGACGCGAGCCGCGTCCGCCTGACCCCGCGTCGCCTTCATCACGGCACCGACGAGGGCACCGGCCGCGGCGACCTTGCCACCGCGGATCTTGTCGGCGACACCGGGGTTCCCGGCGATGGCCTCCTCGACGGCCTTGGTCAGGGCACCGTCGTCCGAGACGACCTTGAGGCCGCGCTTGTCGACGACCTCGTCCGGCGTGCCCTCGCCCGCGAGGACGCCCTCGATGACCTGTCGGGCCAACTTGTCGTTGAGGTCGCCCTTGGTGACGAGTTCGGTGACCCGGGCGACCTGCGCCGGGGTGATCGCCAGCTCGTCCAGGGAGACCTGGGACTCGTTGGCGCTGCGGGCCAGCTCACCCATCCACCACTTGCGGGCGGAGGCCGCGTCGGCGCCGGCGTCGATCGTCGCGACGATCAGGTCCAGCGCGCCCGCGTTGAGGATCGCCTGCATGTCGGTGGCCGAGACGCCCCACTCGGCGAGCAGCCGGCCCCGGCGGGCGAGCGGCAGCTCCGGGAGCCCGGCGCGGATCTCCTCGACCCACTCGCGGGACGGGGCGACCGGCACGAGGTCGGGCTCCGGGAAGTACCGGTAGTCCTCGGCCTCTTCCTTCACGCGGCCCGAGGTCGTCGACCCGGTGTCCTCGTGGAAGTGCCGGGTCTCCTGGACGATCGTCCCGCCGCTGTTCAGGACGGCCGCGTGCCGCATGATCTCGAAGCGGGCGGCGCGCTCGACGGACCGCAGCGAGTTGACGTTCTTCGTCTCGCTGCGGGTGCCGAACTTCTCCGTGCCGTGGGGGCGCAGCGACAGGTTGACGTCGCAGCGCATCTGGCCCATCTCCATGCGGGCCTCGGAGACGCCGAGCGCCTTGATGACCTCGCGCAGCTCACGGACGTACGCGCGCGCGACCTCGGGGGCACGCTCGCCGGCGCCCTCGATCGGCTTGGTGACGATCTCGATGAGCGGGATGCCGGCGCGGTTGTAGTCGAGCAGGGAGTGGGACGCGCCGTGGATACGGCCGGTGGCGCCGCCGACGTGCGTCGACTTGCCGGTGTCCTCCTCCATGTGCGCGCGCTCGATCTGCACGCGGAACGTCTCGCCGTCCTCCAACTGCACGTCGAGGTAGCCGTTGAAGGCGATCGGCTCGTCGTACTGGGAGGTCTGGAAGTTCTTCGGCATGTCCGGATAGAAGTAGTTCTTCCGGGCGAAGCGGCACCACTCGGCGATCTCGCAGTTCAGCGCGAGGCCGATCTTGATCGCGGACTCGACGCCGGTCGCGTTGACGACCGGGAGCGCGCCGGGCAGGCCGAGGCAGACCGGGCAGGTCTGCGTGTTGGCACCCTGGCCCAGCTCCGTGGAACAGCCGCAGAACATCTTGGTCTTGGTGCCGAGTTCGACATGGACCTCAAGGCCCATGACGGGGTCGTACGACGCGAGCGCGTCCTCGTACGACACCAGGTCGGTCGTGGTGGTCACGGTGAAACTTCCCTCTCAGCCCAGCAGGACGTCGTCGTCGCCCAGCCGCTTCAGTTCGCGGTACAGGATGGCGAGGCCGGTGACGATCGCGACCGCGGAGACGGTGGCGTCGATCAGCCGCAGGGTGTCCTGCTCGGCGCGGGCCTTCTTGATCTGCTTGGCGACACCGAACGCGCCGAACGCGGTGGTGGCCATGGACACGTACGTACCGGACTTGGACTTCTTGAAGCCCTTGGCCTTCGACAGTGCGTTGCTCACAGCGACGGAGCCTCCTCCAGGAGCGGGTGACCCCACCTTTCCACGAAGGCGGCCTCGACGGCGGCCCCGACCTTGTAAAGACGGTCGTCCTTGAGGGCCGGGGCGATGATCTGGAGCCCGACCGGCAGCCCGTCCTCCGGCGCGAGACCGCACGGCAGGGACATCGCCGCGTTGCCCGCGAGGTTCGTCGGGATCGTGCACAGGTCGGCCAGGTACATCGCCATCGGGTCGTCGGCGCGCTCGCCGATCGGGAAGGCGGTGGTGGGCGTCGTCGGCGACACGATGACGTCCACCTGCTCGAACGCCTTCTCGAAGTCGCGCGTGATGAGCGTGCGGACCTTCTGGGCGCTGCCGTAGTAGGCGTCGTAGTAGCCGCTGCTCAGCGCGTACGTGCCGAGGATGATCCGGCGCTTCACCTCGGGGCCGAAGCCGTCGGCGCGGGTGATCGAGGTGACCTCCTCCGCCGAGTGCGTGCCGTCGTCGCCGGTCCGCTTGCCGTAGCGCAGGCCGTCGAAACGGGCGAGGTTGGAGGAGCACTCGGACGGCGCGATCAGGTAGTACGCCGACAGCGCGAGGTCGAAGCTCGGGCAGTCCAGCTCGACGATCTCCGCGCCCAGCTCCTTGAGGAGGGCCACGGACTCGTCGAAGCGCTGGACGACGCCGGCCTGGTAGCCCTCGCCGCGGAACTGCTTGACGACGCCGACGCGCATCCCGGCGACGCTGCCGTTGCGGGCCGCCTCGACGACCGGCGGGACCGGGGCGTCGATCGACGTCGAGTCCAGCGGGTCGTGGCCGGCGATGACCTCGTGCAGGAGAGCGGCGTCCAGGACCGTGCGGGCGCAGGGGCCGCCCTGGTCCAGGGAGCTGGAGAACGCGACCATGCCGTAGCGGGACACGGCGCCGTACGTCGGCTTCACGCCGACCGTGCCGGTGACGGCGGCGGGCTGACGGATCGAGCCGCCGGTGTCCGTGCCGATCGCGAGGGGGGCCATGTGCGCGGCGAGCGCGGCCGAGGAGCCGCCGCCGGAGCCGCCGGGGATCCTGGTCAGGTCCCAGGGGTTGCCGGTCGGGCCGTACGCGCTGTTCTCCGTCGAGGACCCCATGGCGAACTCGTCCATGTTGGTCTTGCCGAGGATGACGACGTCGGCGGCCTTGAGGCGCTTCGTGAGCGTCGCGTCGTACGGCGGGATCCAGCCTTCGAGGATCTTCGACCCGACGGTCGTCGGGATCCCCTCGGTGGTGAAGATGTCCTTCAGCGCGAGCGGGACGCCGGCGAGGGGGCCGAGCTTCTCGCCCCTGGCCCGCTTCTCGTCGACGGCACGGGCCTGGGCGAGGGCGCCCTCACGGTCGACGTGCAGGAAGGCGTGCACCTTCTCGTCGACGGCCTCGATGCGGGCCAGGTGGGCCTCGGTGACCTGCACGGCGGTCAGTTCGCCGGACGCGATCTTCTCGGCCGTCTCGGCCGCGGTGAGCTTGATGATCTCGGTCACTGTTTAGTCCTCCCCCAGGATCTGCGGCACCTTGAAACGCTGCTGCTCCTGGGCCGGGGCGCCGGAGAGCGCCTGCTCGGGGGTGAGCGAGGGACGGACCTCGTCCGCCCGCATGACGTTCGTCAGCGGCAGCGGGTGCGAGGTCGGGGGTACGTCTTGATCCGCGACCTCACTGACGCGGGCTACCGCGCCGATGATGTCGTCCAGCTGTCCCGCGAAGTGATCCAGCTCTTCGCTCTTCAGCTCCAGACGCGCCAGCCGGGCGAGGTGGGCGACCTCCTCGCGCGTAATGCCAGGCATGCAGCGTTCCTCTGGGGTGAGTGTGTGTGGTTTGAGGCCAATCCTAGGGGGCGGGGGTGCGTAGACGTTAAACGGTTATGCGAGGCCCGTTCAGGACACGGCCTCCCACAGCTCCACCCGGTTCCCCTCCGGATCCGTCACCCACCCGAACCGCCCGATCCCCTCCACGTCCTGCGTCCCCTCCTCGACGTCCGCGCCGTTCCCCCTGAGCTGGGCGAGCATCGCGTCGAGATCCCTCACCCTGAAATTGATCATCGCCCCCTGTCTCCCCGGCCCGAAGTACTCGGTGTCCCCCTCGAACGCCGCGAACACCGTCACTCCCGGTTCCTGCCGCCACAGGGCGTCCGCGTCCAGGCCGAGGTTGTCCCGGTACCACGTCGTGAGGGCGGTGGGGTCTTGGGCACGGAGGAAGTAGCCGCCGATGCCGAGGATTCTTTCCATGGGGGCATGGTGGCAGGTGTAACCAACCCACCCAAACTCACCGCTTCCCAGGACCAAATACCCACATCCCGCCCCCATCCATCAGATGACCGGAAACGGGCGAGCGGGTGGGTCAGTCCGGGGCTGGGAGCGCTGCTCGGGGGCGTTGCCAGCCACGGGCTCCGCGCGCTCGGAGCCAAGCCGTGGTCTCCTCGGAGGGCATGGCCGCGGCGACCAGCCAACCCTGCACCGCGTCACACCCGAGATCCCGCAACCGCTCCCACGTCTCGTCGTCCTCCACCCCTTCGGCGACGACCAACAACCCCAGGGAATGCGCGAGATCGACAGTGCACCGAACGATCTCGGCGTCCTCCGCGTCCACAGCCAACCGCGCCACGAACGACCGGTCGATCTTCAACTCGCTCACCGGCAACCGCCGAAGGTGGACGAGCGACGAGTACCCCGTCCCGAAGTCGTCGAGGGACATCTTCACCCCGTGCCCGGTCAGCCCGTTGAGCGTATCCGCGGCCCGCTGCGGATCCTCCAGCAGCACATGCTCGGTGATCTCCAGCTGCAGCGCCCCCGCAGGCACCCCGTGCCGGGCGAGCCGCGCGGCGACGGCCCCCGCGAACCCGGGCGTGTGCACGTCCCGCGGAGACACGTTCACGGCGACCGGCACCCTCAGCCCCTGCTCCCGCCACCGAGCGACCTGTTCCAGCGCCGTCTCCAGCACATACTCCGTGAGCTGCGGCATCAACCCGGACGACTCGGCGATCGCGATGAACTCGTCCGGCGGCACCTTCCCCCTCTCGGGGTGCACCCACCGCAGCAACGCCTCAAGTCCGGCCACCTGCCCGTCGAACCGCACCTTGGGCTGGTAGTGCAACTGCACCTCGTGCGCGTCGAGAGCCCGCCGCAGATCCCCCAACAGCCCGAGCCGGTCAGGCGTGTTGGAGTCCCGCTTGGACTCGTACACCTCCACCCCCGTCCGGTCCCGCTTCGCCTGGTACATCGCGACATCGGCCCGCCGCAGCATCCCTTCCGCGTCGTCGGCGTGATCGGGGAAGACGGCGACCCCGGCACTCGCCTCCAGCACCAACGTCAGCCCGTCGAGATCGAGCGGCGAACTCAGCGTCGTCACCAGCGCCCGGGCGACCCGCGTCGCGGACGTCGTCGAGTCGGCGACAGGCAACAGCACCGCGAACTCGTCCCCACCGAGCCGCGCCACCTCCGCCCCGCGAGGGAGCGCCCCCTTGAGCCGGTCCGCGATCTGGAGCAGGAGCCGGTCTCCGGCGAGGTGCCCGAGCGTGTCATTGACGTGCCGAAAATGATCGAGATCGATCAACATCAGCGCTGCCCGGGCCCCGATGCGCTCCGCGTCGTCCAGCGCCGTCCAGATCCGCTCCAGAAGCCACTGCCGGTTCGGCAGCCCGGTGAGCGGATCCCGCAACTGCTCCTCCGCCCGCATGCGGGCGATCCACAGCGTGGAGTCGAGGGCGATGAGCGGGATGGAGAACAGCGGCAGGAGAACCGGTTCCGCGTCCGCGACGACACACACGAGCGGCGCGATCCCGAGCAGCGCGACAGCGAGGATGCTCTGCCGCAGCAGCGCCGTCCGGGCGGCTGTGGGCAGCTTACCGTCCGGGGACGTCCTCAGGAACCAGAGCAGCACGCGCGTGACGGCGAGATAGGTGACGGCCACGAGGACGACCTGCGGCGCGGTGTAGACCGTCCACGTCTGCGGGTCCCAGGGCGATTCGACGGACGACACCCTCCCGCACCCCACGAGCACCAGCGCGCCCGCCCCGATGCCGAGGATGTCGACGGCGCCGTGCAGCACCCCCTGCCGCCAACTGTGCAGGCGCGCGATACCGACGAGGACGACGACGGTGAGACTGACGAGCCCGGCGGGGACCCAGCCGTACTGGAGGAGGACGGCGAGGGTGAGCGCCGCGCCCGATCCGGTGCCGCCCCACCAGCGCGCCCGGCCGAGCATGACGAGGTGTCCGACGATGATCCCGGTCAGGAGAGCGAGGGACCAGCCGAGGGTGCCCGACGGGAACAGGGCGTGGCCGCCGGTGAGGGCGCTGTAGAAGCCGGCACCGAGGGCGAACGCGGCTGCCGCGACGACGATCGCGGGCAGCGCCGGCCAGGTCTGCCGGTCGACCTCCGCCTCCGCTGTCGGCAGTGGCGGCACGGCCGCGCGCGCCGTGCGGGCGGCCAACAGTTTTCCCCAGCAGATCCCGGCCGTCCGGCGCGGGCGCAGCCGGGATTCAGGGACGGCGCTCTCGGTCGGTTCCATTCCCGTCCCTCTCACAGCCCTGCGGTGCCCACGCCGCGTGGGGTCTCAACAGTAGGGGGCCGAGGGCGTGTACGGGCAGTGGTCTCCACCTGTTGCCGGATTACGCACCGGCCACCCGTAACGCGCCGAAATGCGCCGAACGGGTGGCCTTTCACGGCTACTCCTCGACCGGAAGAGCGGCGTCCGCCGCGGCCTCGGGGCCCTGTTCCAGGAGGACGGCGAACCCCTCCTCGTTCAGCACGGGCACCTTGAGCTGCATCGCCTTGTCGTACTTGGACCCGGGATTGTCCCCCACGACGACGAAGGACGTCTTCTTCGAGACCGAGCCGGTGACCTTTGCTCCTCTCGTCTGGAGCGCCTCCTTCGCGCCGTCTCTCGTGTGGTGCTCCAGCGTGCCGGTGACGACGACGGTGAGCCCCTCCAGCGGGCGCGGGCCTTCGTCCTCACCGGAGTGCTCGTCCTCCATGCGGACGCCCGCGGCCTTCCACTTGCGCAGGATCTCGCGGTGCCAGTCCTCGGCGAACCACTCCTTGACGGCGGCGGCGACGATCGGTCCGACGCCGTCCGTGTCCTTCAGCTCCTCCTCGGTGGCCTGGTCGATCCGGTCGATCGAGCGGAACGCGCGCGCGAGCGCCTCCGCGGCGACCGGGCCGACGTGCCGGATCGACAGGCCCGTCAGGATGCGGGCGAGAGGGCGTTCCTTGGCCGCCGCGATGTTCTCCAGCATGGCGACGGCGTTCTTCTTCGCCTCGCCCTCCTGGTTGGCGAAGACAGAGGCGATCTTCTCCTCGCCGGTCTTCGGGTCGCGCTTGGGCAAGCCGCTGTCCTGGTCGAGGACGTAGGCGCGGATGGGGAGGAGTTGCTCGATGGTGAGGTCGAAGAGGTCGCCCTCGTCCAGCAGGGGCGGGGTGTCCGGCTCCAGCGGCTTGGTGAGGGCGGCTGCCGCGACGTACCCGAAGTGCTCGATGTCGAGGGACTTGCGGCCCGCGAGATAGAACAGGCGCTCCCTCAACTGGGCCGGGCAGCTACGGGCGTTGGGGCAACGCAGGTCGACGTCCGCTTCCTTCATCGGCTTCAGCGGGGTGCCGCATTCCGGGCATTTCTCCGGCATGACGAAAGGCTTCTCGCTGCCGTCCCGCAGATCCGCGACCGGGCCGAGGATCTCCGGGATGACGTCCCCCGCCTTGCGCAGCACGACCGTGTCCCCGATGAGGACGCCCTTGGCCTTGACGACGTCCTGGTTGTGCAAGGTCGCGAACTCGACCTCGGAGCCCGCGACCGTCACCGGCTCGACCTGCGCGTACGGCGTGACACGGCCCGTGCGGCCCACGCCCACGCGGATGTTGATCAGCTTGGTGTTGACCTCCTCCGGCGCGTACTTGTACGCGATGGCCCAGCGGGGCGCGCGGGACGTGGAGCCCAGGCGGCCCTGGAGAGGGATCTCGTCGAGCTTGACGACGACGCCGTCGATCTCGTGCTCCACGGAGTGGCGGTTCTCGCCGTAGTAGGCGATGAACTGCCGTACGCCGTCGAGGTCGTTCACCACCTTGTTGTGGCGGGACGTGGGCAGGCCCCAGGTGTGCAGCAGGTCGTACGCCTGGGAGAGGCGGGTGAGACCCTCGTAGCCCTCCAGGGCGCCGATGCCGTGGACGACCATGTGCAGGGGGCGCGTCGCGGTCTTGCGGGGGTCCTTCTGGCGGAGCGAACCGGCCGCCGCGTTGCGCGGGTTGGCGAACGGCTTCTCCCCCGCCTCGACCAACTGGGCGTTCAGCTCGGCGAACTTCTCCATCGGGAAGTACACCTCGCCGCGGATCTCGACGAGGTCGGGCACCACGTCGCCGGTGAGGCGGTCCGGGATCTCGGCGATCGTGCGGACGTTGGGCGTGATGTCCTCGCCCGTGCGGCCGTCGCCCCGGGTCGCGGCGCGGGTGAGGCGGCCGTGTTCGTACGTGAGGTTGACGGCGAGGCCGTCCACCTTCAGCTCGCACAGGAAGTGGTGCACGGTCGAGCCGACGTCCTTGTGGATCCGCTCGGCCCAGGCGGCGAGTTCGAGGTCGTCGAAGGCGTTGTCCAGGGAGAGCATCCGCTGGCGGTGCTCGACCGACGTGAACTCCGTCTCGTACGCGCCCGCGACCTTCTGGGTCGGCGAGTCCGGCGTGCGCAGCTCGGGGAACTCCTCCTCCAGGGCCTCCAGGGAGCGCAGGAGCTTGTCGAACTCCGCGTCGCTGACGACCGGGGCGTCGTTCACGTAGTACCGGAAGCGGTGTTCCTCGATCTGCTCCGCGAGCTGCGCGTGCCGCTCCCGGGCCTCCGTCTGCTTGTCGCCGGCCACCTTTGTTCCTCCGTTACTCAGGGTTGTCCGCGAGGGATCTCGCCGCCCGGACGCACTGGGCGAGCGCGGTGCGGGCGTACGCGGGGGAAGCACCCGCCAGCCCGCACGCCGGGGTCACCGTCACGGCCTCGGCGAGAAGCGCCGGTGACAGCCCCAGCCTGCGCCACAGCGTCCTGACACCCATGACGCTACCGGCAGGGTCTGACAATGCCGTGTCCGTGCCCGGCACGACACCGGCGAAGAGCCGCGTCCCCGCCTCCACCGCCTCGCCGATCACGTCGTCGTCACGCTCGGTGAGAAGCGAGAAGTCGAAGGAGACGGCGTCCGCCCCGGCCCGGCGCAGCAGTGCGAACGGGACGTCCGGGGCGCAGGAATGCACGACCGTCACCGGGTTGACGCCGAGGACGTCCCGCAGCGTCCCCTCCACGATCTGCCGGTCCACAGCCCGGTGCGTGCGGTAGCCACTGGCCGTCCTGACCCGGCCCCGCAGGACGGCCGTGAGGGACGGTTCGTCGAGCTGGAGAACGAGTTGCGCACCGGGGACGCGGCGTTGGACCTCCCCCAGATGCTGGCGCAGCCCCTCCGCGAGGGAACCGGCGAGGTCGCGGCAGGCACCGGGGTCGGACAGCGCGGACTCCCCGTTGCGCAGCTCCAGCGCTGCGGCGAGGGTCCACGGCCCGACGGCCTGCACCTTGAGGAGGCCTTCGTACCCCTGCGTGAACTCCTCCAGCGCGTCCAGATCCTCCCCCAACCACGACCGCGCCCGCTTCGTGTCCCTCCCCGGCCGGTCCCCGAGCCTCCAGCCACTGGGCTCCACCCGCGCGTACATCTCGACGAGCATCCCAGCGGTCCGACCGATCATGTCGGCCCCCGGCCCGCGCGCGGGGAGTTCAGGCAGATACGGGAAGTCCTCGAACGACCCGGTGACGGTCTTGGCAGCCTCCCGGGCGTCACCGCCGGGGAGAGAGCCGATGCCGGTGGCGGGGGCGAAGCGAATGTCTGGGTTCACGGGGGAAGCCTACGTAGGTGGGAGGGGTGGGGTTTTGTGGGCGGTGGTTGGGGGGTGGGTTTGGGG
>DATCQX010000397.1:0-3051 GCA_036569285.1 Streptomyces sp. | reverse complement strand
CCTGAGCGGTCTGACGGCCTTTCGCGTCATCGCCGACCAGGCGGAGCAGGCCCGCATCTCCGGGCGCCCCCTGCCCGCCCTGGAGCGCGAGCAGAGGCGCCTGGAGCGGGAGATCCGCTCCCGGACCCTGCACATCCGGGGTGAGTCCCCCGGCGACGGCCACCGCTTCGACGTGGGACGGCTGCTGGAGCGCCTGGAGGGCGGGCGGCTCGTCGAACTCGCCGTGCTGGACGGGCGGGTGCAGGTACTGCTCGTCGGGGGAGGCCGGGTGCGCCGGTTCGCGGGCGGGCTGCTGGCGGACGCGGAGCGGGAGGCCGAGCACGTCCAGGCGGCCCTGCGCCGGCTCGCCCACCCCGGCGCGGAGAGCCGGCTGCCGCTCGTCGAGGAGATGGGCCGCCGCCTCCAGCAACTGCTCCTCGGCCCGGCCGCCGAGCACCTGGGCGACGGACCGGTGGTCGTCGTGCCGCCCGCGCGCCTGCACCAGGTGCCGTGGGCGCTGCTGCCCGCGCTGCGTGAACGGGTGCTGAGCGTGTCGCCGTCGGCGAGCAGCTGGCTGCGGGCCAAGGAGACGCTGCCGCCGGCCGGCGGACGGCACGTCCTGGTGCGCGGGCCCGGTCTCGCCTCGGGCGGCGCCGAGGTCCCGGAGGTCGCGGGGCGGTACGGGCGTCCTGTGGTGCTGGAGCACGACGAGGCGCGCGTGCCGCGCGTGCTCACGGAACTGGACGGCGCGGCGCTCGCGCACATCGCCGCGCACGGCACGTTCCGCGCGGACAGCCCGCTGTTCTCCGCGCTGCGGATGGCCGACGGGCCGCTGATCGTCCACGACTTCGAACGCCTCGACCGCAGCCCCTACCGGATCATCCTCTCCAGTTGCGACACCGCCCGCCTCGCCTCCGTCGGCGCCGACGAACTCCTCGGCCTCGTCACCGCCCTGCTCCCGCTCGGCACGGCCGGTGTCCTCGCCAGCAGCGCGCCGGTCAACGACGCCGCCGTCGTCCCGCTGATGCTGGCCCTCCACAAGAGCCTCGCCGACGGGCGCACGCTCGCGGAGGCCCTGCGGGACGCGCGCGGGGCGGTGCCGGGGGACGCGCTGCATCAGGCGACCGGGTGGGCGTTCACGGCGTTCGGGGCGGCGTGAGGGGGGATGTCCTGAGGGGCGGTAGGCGAGGGGGTGCGGACGGTCGTCCCGCGCGCGTGCGATGTTGTGCCGTCGGGCCGCCTCATGTTCACGCCGGTTGTTCCACCAGCCCCGGCAGGGCGCCTCGGTCGCTGGCTCCGAGGCGGGTGTAGGCGCTGTAGAGGTGGTTGCCGACCGTGCGGATCGACAGGGTGAGGCGTTCGGCGATCTGGCGGTTGCTGAGGCCGGCCGCCGCGAGGGTGACGATCTGGCGCTGGCGGGCGGTGAGTTCGTCGAGGGCGAGGCCCGACAGGGCGGGGGTGCCGGGGTCCTGGCAGCGGCGGGCGAGGGCGACGGCACGCGTGCGTGCGGCGCGGGCGGCCCGGGGGTCGCGGTGCGCCTGCGCGGCCCGGGAACGCGCCTCCGCCGCGTACAGCAGGAAGCCCCGCTCCTCCAGCTCCCGCGCGACCTCGTCCAGCGCTGCCGCGTCACCGCACGCGAGCGCACGCGCGTAGTGCGCGAACACCCCGTCGGCCGCCCGCGTCTCGTCGGGGTGCACGCCCCCGTCCTCGGCCCGCTCCAGCTCCGTACGGCAGGACACGTCCCCGGGGCTGTGCCTGAGCCCCTCGCGCGCCCACGACACCGCCTGCCTCAGCTCGCCCCGTAGCCGCGCGAACCTGGCGCGCACGCACGCGTGGACCGCCGGAACCGGTTCCCCCTCGGCGACGAGCCACTCCCCCACCGGCGCGCGCGTGTCCCGCACGTCCGCCGCGCCCATGCGCCGGATCAGTTCGGCGGACTCCTCGGCGAGCGCCGCGTCGTACGGTTCCCGCTCGGCCGTCAGCCGCAGCGACCGCAGCCGGCCCGCGACGGCGCGCAGCACCGGGCCGTGCAGGGGGTCCGCGAGGCGGACGGCCGTGTCGTCGCCGACCTCGATGAGGCCGTCCGCCTCCAGCCGTTCCAGGACGGCCAGGTCCAGTGCCTCGGCGCGCACCGGGAGGGGCTGCGCGAACGCGAGCCGGTCGAGGGCCTCGCGCTCGGCGTCCGTCCGCGCGAGGACGCCGGACGCGCGTTCCCGGACGGCCGGGGTGACCGGGACGGGGCCGCGCCAGGCGTACTCGTCGTCCCCGGTGGGCACGAGGAGGTCCTGTTCGCGCAGGGCGTCCACCAGGTCCCGCAGCAGCCTCAGATCGCCCCGGCACAGGCGGTGCAGGCGGTGGACGGTGAGCGCGTCCAGCCGGACGCCCGCGCCGGACGACAGGAGCTGTGCCGTGCCGTCGTACGGGAGCGGGCCGAGGACGAGCCTCGGGAGGAGTTCGTCGGCCCACAGGCGGGTGATCGCGGTGGGCGCGGGGGCGCCTTCGGTGGTGACGACCAGCAGGCGGGTGCGGCCCTGGACGGCGAGCTGGTGGACGAGGGCGGCGGAGGCGTCGTCCAGGAGGTGGGCGTCGTCGACCAGCAACAGGCGCACGGGGGCGAGGAGTTCGACGGCGCGATGGAGCGTGACGTCCTCGGGGAGGAGGTGGGCGAAGGCGGCGAAGGGGAGGTGACGGGTCTCGGGGGTGCCGGCCACGCGCGCGTAGGGGACCGCCCGGGTGTGCGGCTCGGCGCCTGCGGCGGTCGCTCGGCCGTGGGGGCCTGTGGGTGCTGCCGCGCGGCCTCGTGACCCGCGCGCGCCGGTGCCTCGTCCGCCCGGGAAGGGTCCGCGCGTCGGGCGTCCGCGGGGGTCTCGCGCCGCTCCCCGTGCGCGCCCGGGTTCGAGGTCGCGCACCGCCTCCGCCGCGAGGCGGGTACGGCCGTGGCCGGGCGGGCCGGTGAGGATCATGCCGGGGCGGGTGGCGGTCAGCGCCTGGCGGACCAGGGCGAGTTCCTCCTCACGGCCGGTGAACGGCCAGGGCAGATCGAGGGACTTCGGGTCGCTTTCGAGAGTCGTC
>DATCQX010000396.1:0-6341 GCA_036569285.1 Streptomyces sp. | reverse complement strand
CCCGCCACGCTCGCCGCCGCGACCCTCGCCGTCCTGACCGCCGAGGGCATCCTCGGCGTCCAGTTCGCGATCTCCGGCATGCCGTTCGTCGTCAAAGCCGACAAACTCGAAGGCGTCGGTTTCGAGCAGTACGGCGCGCTCGACCACATGATCCCGAACAGCCCCAACCAGGGCGACACGGACGGCTCGGTCCTCGTCGTGACCTCGGTCATCGGCAAGGGCAAGCTCACCAACATGTGCCAGTCCGTGGACCTCGGCGGCATCCAGCTCCTGCTGACCGCCGGGAACAAGGGCACCAAGGTCGAGGTCGAGAACCTGGCGATCGACTCCGACGAGATCATGGGTAACGCCGAGTTCAACGACATCGAGATCGGGCGGGACTCCAGCACCTTCGACCGGGTCCCCGGCTTCAAGGGCCCCGCGGGTGTCTACGGCCAGCAGGCGCGCACCGTCACGATCAACAACCTGTACCAGCACAACTACGGCGCGACCGCGGCCGTCTTCAAGCTGCCCGACCTGCGCATGAGTTTCTCCACCAGCGGATGCCCGGGGACGTGACCCAGTGACCCAGCACGAACAGCCGGCCGTACCCGAACCCGAGCCGGCCGCGCCGGCCGAACCGGCGGCGCCCGCCCAGGCGGGCCCGAAGGCGTCGGCGCGACAGCGTTTCCGTCGGTGGCGAGGGAACCGGCCGTTCGTCGGCGGGGTCCTGATCACCTTCGGCGGCGCCGAGATCCTTCTGACGATGAAGGCGCCGCTGGGCGTGGTCCTGCACATCGGCATGCAGGGGCTGGCGGGCTATCTCCTGCCGTCGCTCATGATCCTCTGCGGCCTGCTGATCCTGTTCAACCCGGTACAGCGGCTGTTCTACTCGATCACCGCCGTACTGCTCGCCCTGGGCACCTGGGTGACCTCCAACATCGGAGGGTTCATGGTCGGCCTGTTGTGCGGCCTGATCGGCGGCAGCATGGCCTTCGGCTGGCTGCCCGACCAGGAGCCGCGCCGCACCCGGCGGCAGCGGCGCGAGGAGTCCCGTTCGGCTTCGGAGGCGCTGCTCCCCAAGGGGGCCGGGGAGCCCGCCTGAGTCCGTCGCCGTGACGCGCCTCGGCGCACAGCAAGACACCGGGCCGGTGCGGTCCGCTGCCACGCACAGCGGACCGTGCCGGCCCCGTCCATGACGGGGGATCTCAGCTCTGCGCGACCGGCGGCTGGACGTTCTGCGCGGTCACGGGCTGCGGACGGACCGCCTCCGCCGCAGTCGTCACGGTCGTCGGCTCGACGGCCTCCGCCGGGTGCGCGGGACTCTCGGCGTTCTCTTCCTTCATCGCCTTGGCCTCGCTCTTGAGGATGCGCATCGACTTGCCGAGCCCGCGGGCGGCCTCCGGCAGCTTCTTCGAGCCGAAGAGGACGATGACGACGATCGCCACAACCAGCAGGTGCCAGGGTTCCAGTCCGTTACGGAGCATGACCTGATCTCTCTTTCCTCGAGCCTAGTCGGAGTCATACTCCGGAAGGTTGCTACATTGCGCAACTGTACAACCTAGGGTGAGACACAGCGAGGGCGCCGATGACCGTCACCAGCAGCCGCAGCGCAGCACCGTCACGCCACCGGACCGGGGCCAGACGTGCCAAGCGCGGCCCCCGCGCCCGGCGGATACGCGTGGCCCTCGTCATCGCCCTGTCGTTGCTGGTCCTGCTCGGCGCGGGCGCCGGCTGGCTCTACCTGAAGCTGACCGGCGACATCAGCACCTTCGACGCGGGCGGCCTCTCCGACGACCGGCCCGAGGACACCGCCGGTGAGAACGTCCTCGTCATCGGGTCGGACGCGCGCACCGACGGGAACGCGGCGCTGGGCGGCGGCAACAAGGACGACATCGGGCGCTCCGACACGGCCTTCCTGCTCCACGTGTACGCCGACCACCAGCACGCCCTCGCCGTCTCCATCCCCCGCGACAGCCTGGTGACGATCCCGCCCTGCAAGCTCCCCGACGGCACGTGGTCGCCGGAGCAGCACAACACCATGTTCAACCAGGCGTTCTCCATGGGGGAGACGGACAAAGGGAACCCCGCCTGCACGCAGAACACCGTGGAGAAGCTGACCGGGCTGCGCGTCGACCACACGGTCGTCGTCGACTTCAAGGGGTTCGCCTCGCTGACGGACGTAGTCGGCGGCGTGGAGGTCTGTCTCCCGAACGACATCTACCAGAAGGACCTCAGCCCCGGCCGGGCCACCCGAGGCGACCTCCTCTTCGCGAAGGGCGAGCAAAAGGTGTCCGGGCAGAAGGCGTTGGACTACGTCCGGATCAGGCACGGCATCGGGGACGGCTCCGACATCGGCCGGATCAAACGCCAACAGGCCTTCGTGGCGAGCCTGTTGAAGCAGATCAAGGAGAAGGGGCTGTCCCCGACGAACCTCCTCCCCCTCGCCGAGGCCGCGACGAAGTCCCTCACCGTCGACCCCGGGCTCGGCTCCGCCGACAAGCTGATCTCGTTCGCGATGTCCCTCAAGGACGTCGACCTGCACAACACCAAGTTCGTGACGGTGCCCTGGCGTTACGAGGGGGCGCGCGTCGCGATCGTCGAGCCGGACGCGTCCGAGCTGTGGGCGGCGCTGAAGGAGGACCGGACGATCGACGGCAAGAACGCGGGCGGCAAGAAGGGGAGTCCGGCGAAGCCGGCGCCGTCCTCGCCCGCGACTCCCGTCTCCGGCGCGGGGATCGACGTCGCCGTCTACAACGGCACCACGACGCCCGGCCTCGCCGCGAAGGGCGCCGAGAAGCTCACCTCGGCCGGGTTCACCGTCACCGGCACGGCGACGGCCTCCAGCCAGGCCCACGCGACGACGGTCGTCCAGTACGGTCCGGGCCTGGAGAAGAGCGCGCAGGCGGTCGCCTCGGCCTTCCCCGGCGCCCGTCTCGAACCGATCTCCGGCGCCGTCCTCAACGTCGTCCTCGGCAGCGACTTCACGGCGACGCCGAGTTCCGGCAGCCCCGCCCCGGTGGGCGCCGACGCCCGCTCGGCGGACGACAACCCCTGCTCGAACCTGACCTACGGCTGAGCCAAGTTCCTCACGGCTGCCTCCGGGCCAACGGCCGCAGCGCCACCGCGTACAGCACCAGCACCGCCCCCAGCATCAGGTAGTACGGCAGCGGCAGCCCCGTCATGCCGAGGCTCGCGCCCAGGGGGCTGGGCGGCAGGAGGAGGCCGACCGCGACAAGCGCGACGGCGGCCCAGCCGACGGGGCCGGGCCGCCGTCCCCGGTGCACGGCGGTGCGGCCGGTGCGCAGGAGGACCATCACCAGGGCCTGGGTGAGGAGGTTCTCCGTGAACCACGCGGAATGGAAGAACGCCTCGTCGTCCACCTCGCCGGGGCCGCGCAGCGCGAACGCGAGGAGGCCGAAGGTCGCGAGGTCCGCGACCGCGTTCAGCGCACCGAAACCGGTGATCAGCGCGAGGAAGGAGCGGGGCCGCAGGACCGTGGGCCGGCGCAGGACGGCCGCCGAGGGACGGTCGTACGCGAAGGCGAGCTGCGCCGCGTCGAAGCACAGGTTCTGGACGAGGACCTGCGCCGGGAGCATCGGCAGGAACGGCAGCAGGAGGCCCGCCGAGAGCATCGCGAGGATGTTGCCGAGGTTGGAGGAGAGCGTGACCCGCAGGTAGGACGCGATGTTGCCGCTGCTGTGGCGCCCGGCGGTCACCGCGTGTCCGACGGCCGTCAGCTCCTTCTCGCCGAGGACGACGTCCGCGCTCTCCCGGGCCACCGCGCACCCCGCGCGCGGGGCGATCCCGACGTCCGCCGCACGCAGCGCGGGCGCGTCGTTGACGCCGTCCCCGAGGAAGCCGACGGTGTGCCCGCGCTCGCGCAGCGCGGCGACGACACGGGCCTTGTCCTCGGGCGTGCAGCGGGCGTACACGGTCGCCTCGGGGACCTCACCGGCGCCCAGGACGACCGGCTCCCCCGGTTCGAGCCCCAGCTCCCGGCAGACCCGGGCCGCCGTCCCCGGCGCGTCGCCCGTGAGCACCCGCACGGAGACCCCGCGCGCGGCCAGCCCCCGCAGCGCCTCCGCCGCGCTGGGCGCGAGCGCGTCGCGGAAGGCGACGAGGCCCCGGAAGGTGAGTCCGCGTTCGTCAGCGGAGGTGTAGGGCCGGGTGCGGGCCGTCCGCTCGGCGGTGGCGACGGCCAGCAGCCTGAGGCCGTCGTCCGCCTGGTCCACCGCGAGCTTCAGCAGCCGCTCCCGCTCGGCCTCCGTGAGCTCGCAGCGCTCCAGGACGTCGTCCACCGCACCCTTGGTGATCAGCAGGTGCGTTCCCGGACGGCGCCCCCGGACGACCGCCGTCGCGATCCGCCGCTCCGGGTCGAACGGCACGGTGTCGACCCCGTCGTACTCCTCCCCCACGGCGCCCGCCGCGTCGAGCAGCGCCTCGTCGAGGGCGTCCGGGGCCGGCAGTTCCGCGAGCTGGAGGGTCCACCAGGCCTGGACGGCGGCCCAGTGGACGACGTCCGTGCCGTCGTCGCCGTCCGGGCCGACCCCGTGCGCGAGGACCGGCCGGTCCTGCGTGAGGGTGCCGGTCTTGTCGACGCACAGCACGTCCACCGCGCCGAGGTCGTGCAGCGCGGGAAGCCGCTTGACGATCACATTGTGCGACCGCGCCAGGAGGCTCGCCCCTCGCGCCAGACACGTCGTGACGATCACCGGCAGCATCTCGGGCGTGAGCCCCACGGCGACGGCGACCGCGAACGGCAGCGTCTCCAGACTCCGGTCCCGCAGCGCCGCGTTCGCCATCAGCACCAGCGGCGGCGTCAGGAGCATGAACCGGATCAGCACCCACGAGATCCCGTGCACCGACCTGTCGAACGCGTTCCCCGTCGGCCGCGACGGCGGCCCCTGCGAGGCGGCGAACCGCGTCCGCGCGCCCGTCTCCACCACGACGGCGGTGGCGCTGCCGGAGGCGATGTCGCTGCCTTGGAAGCAGAGGTGGGGGGCGTCGAAGGAGGACCTTGCGGGGGCGGCGGCAGGTGTCTCCGCCGGCCCGCCCTCGACCCCGTCCGCGTCCTTCGCGACCGGCCGCGACTCCCCCGTCAGCGCCGCCTGGTGCACGGTGAGCCCCCGCGACCGCAGCAGCCGCACGTCCGCCGGGACGAGATCCCCCGCGCCGAGCCGGATCACGTCCCCGGGGACGAGTTCCCCGGCCGGGATCTCGCGGGCGAGGGGAGCTTCGCCGGGGGCGGGCCTGCGGACGACCGTGGCGGTGCCGGCGACCAGGTCGCGCAGGGCGGCCACGGACCGGTCGGCCCGCCGCTCGCCGCTCGCGCGCAGGACGCAGCTCACGGCGACGAGGGCCAGGATGACGGTCGCGGTGCCCCAGGAGGAGACCAGCGCGGAGACCAGGCCGAGGCAGAGCAGGACGCAGGTGAAGGGGTCACGGACGCCGGTCAGGAGGAGGCGTGGCCAGGCGACCGTGGACATCTCGGGAACCGTGTTCTCACCGTGCTCGGCGAGGCGCACCGCGGCCTCGTCCTCGGTCAGCCCGTACGGCCGCGTGCCGAGACGCCGCAGGGTCTGGAGGGCCGTGCCGTCGTGCTCCGGGGACCCGGCGCCTGTCCTCGGGGCCGTGCCGTCGCGCTCCGGAGGCTCGGCACCCGTCTTCCGGGCCGTGCCGTCGGCGGCCCGCTCAGAGACCACGGAGACGGGGCACCGGGACGTCCGCCCCGGCGGCACGGTCGTTCAGCCGCCCGAGAACCAGCCGGACGACATCGACGACGTCCGGGTCGTCCACGAAGTACACCTGGCGCCGCCCCTCCCGGCGCGAGCGCACCAGCCCGGCCAGCTTCAGCTTCGTCAAATGCTGACTGACCGCGGGCAACGCCCCACCCACCCGCTCCGCGAGCCCCGTGACGTCACTCTCCCCCTGAGCCAGCGCCCACACGATATGCAGCCGCGCAGGCGACGCCAGCAGCCCGAAACTCTCGGCAGCCTGCGTGAGCATTTCGGCGGAGGGGTCCTCGAATGCCACGGGTGCCGACCTCCTGAGCGCTTACGTGGGACTTCACTGAACGGATCGGGACAGTTTACGTCGTGGGGCGGCGGGCGGCGTTCTGGAGAGAGAGGTGGGCTGGCGGGCGGCTACGCCGGGGGAAGCCGTCGAGTGGGGTCCTCTCCTCAGTCGGCGGGTCCGTCGGTGACGATGGGGGCATGCTTGATGGTCTCGATCGCGCTCTGGTGCACGCGCTGCATGTGGATGGGCGGGTGGCGTTCAGTCGGGTGGGGGAAGTGGTGGGGGTGTCCGGGCAGACGGTGGCCCGGCGGTATCGGAGGTTGAGGGAGGAGGCGGGGTTGCGG
>DATCQX010000395.1:0-19552 GCA_036569285.1 Streptomyces sp. | reverse complement strand
TTCCACCGGCCCCCTCCCCCGGCCGGTCCCACCAACAGCTCAGGAGGGTTCCACATGGAACGCACCGTCGTCATCGCAGGCGGAGGCCCCACCGGGCTGATGCTGGCCGCCGAACTCGGCCTCGCGGGCGTGGACGCCGTCGTGCTGGAGAAGCTCCCGGAGCCACCCGGCTGGTCCCGCGCGCTGGGCCTCCAGTGGGGCTCCATAGAGGCGCTGGACCAGCGAGGCCTGGCGGCCCCGGTCTACGAGTACCCGCAGGTGCAGGCCTTCGGTTTCGGCCTGATGCGGTTCACCGGCCTCGAACAGCGCCTGGTGCCGCGCCGCGTCCCGCAGCGGCGGATCGAGCAGTTGCTGGAGGCCCGGGTCGAAGAGCTGGGCGGTGTCGAGCTGCGCCGCGGGCACGCGGTGACCGGCATGGTCCAGGACGACGACGGCGTGACCGTGACGGTGCGTTCCGAGGACGGCGAGTACCAGATCCGGGCGTCGTACCTGGTCGGCTGCGACGGCGGCGCCAGCACGGTCCGCAAGCTCGCGGGGATCGCGTTCCCGGGAACGCCGTCCACGCTGAACGGCATCACCGGCGACCTCCAGGTGGACGCGGCGGCGCAGCTGCGGTTCGATCCGCAGCTGCTGCCCCGGGGGTTCTTCGCGCTGATCCCGCTGGGCTCGGGCCTGGTGCGGATCTCGGCGGCGGAGTTCGACACCGAGCCGGTGAGCCGCGACATCCCGCCGACGATCGAGGAGTTGCACGAGCTGACGGAGCGCCTGGTGGGCCGGCGGGTGGACCTCGGTGAGCCGGTCCTGCTGTCCCGGTTCGGCAGTGCGACCCGGCATGCGGAGCACTACCGCGCGGGTCGGGTGTTCCTGGCCGGTGACGCGGTGCACATCCATTTCCCGATCGGCGGTCAGGGGCTGAACACGGGTATCCAGGACGCGTTGAACCTGGGCTGGAAGCTGGCCGCCCGTGTCCACGGCTGGGCCCCGGAGGGGCTGCTCGACTCGTACGAGTCGGAGCGGCACCCGGTGGGCGCCCGGGTCTGCATGAACACCCGGGCGCAGATGGCGCTGATGCACCCGCTGGACGAGGTCGGCCCGCTGCGGGAGATGTTCGGGGAGCTGCTCGGTCTGGAGGAGGTCAGCAAGCACTTGGTGCACATGCTGACGGGGGTGGACGTCCACTATCCGATGGGGGGTGCGGACGGGCATCCGCTGACGGGGCGGCGGGTGCCGAACGCGGCTGTGGTGACGGAGATCGAGGAAACGACGGTGGCGCGCACCCTGCACGGCGGTCGCGGTGTCCTGTTCGACCTGAGCGGCGGGCGGGCGCAGCTTCCGGACGTGTCGGGGTGGAAGGACCGGCTGGACAAGGTCACGGCGGAGCCGTCGCACGAGCTGGGGGCGGCGGCGCTTCTGGTGCGGCCGGACGGCTATGTGGCGTGGGCGGACGGCCTGGGCGAGGACGTCGAGGGCCTGTCCCACGCCGTGCGCACCTGGTTCGGTGAGCCTTCCCCGGCCTGATCAACTCCGCTGGGGGGTGGCGCGATTGGGGGTCGAGCGGGGGCGATTGAAAACCGGAGGCATACTCCGTATCGTAACCAGAGCCACCCTCCGTTTAGTGGCTCACGTCGTGCGGGCGCACCTCCCCGCTCACCGCTCCTGCCTGCCCTCTCGCGCCCGGAACCCCTGGAGAACCCATGTCGACAGTCAAGACACCAAGCGGCGCCGAGGCCCTGGAGGCCCGGCGCAACCATCCCGGCTTCGCTCTCACCGTCATCCTGGCCTGCCAGGTGATGGTCATCCTGGACGCGACGATCGTGAACATCGCGCTGCCCGACATGCAGAGCGCGCTGCACTTCTCGCCGACCAGCCTGGCCTGGATCATCAACGCCTACACGCTCACCTTCGGCGGCTTCCTGCTCCTGGGCGGACGGACCGGCGACATCATGGGCCGTCGCCGGGTCTTCACCGCCGGTATCGCGGTGTTCACGCTGGCGTCCCTGCTCGGGGGCCTCGCCACGAACGACACGTGGCTGCTGGCCGCCCGCGCGCTCCAGGGCATCGGCGGCGCCTTCGCGGCCCCGAGCACGCTGGCCCTGCTGAACACCAACTTCGAGGGCCCGGCCCGCACCCGGGCGTTCGCCATCTACTCGGCGGTCTCCGGCGCGGGGATGGCCGTCGGCCTGATCCTGGGCGGTCTGCTCACCGACTGGCTGACCTGGCGCTCGGTGTTCTTCGTCAACGTGCCGATCGGTCTGCTGATCCTGGTGCTCGCGCCGCTGTACATCCGCCAGCCCGAGCGCCACCCCGGCCGCTTCGACCTGTACGGCGCGCTGACCTCGACCCTCGGCATGGGCTCGCTGGTGTACGGGTTCATCCGCGCCTCCGAGGAGAAGTGGA
Organism: Streptomyces sp.; assembly: GCA_036569285.1. GTDB lineage: Bacteria > Actinomycetota > Actinomycetes > Streptomycetales > Streptomycetaceae > Streptomyces. The sequence continues at coordinate 17,155 of DATCQX010000395.1, read as the reverse complement.
CCGACGGGCTGGTCCTGGCGTCGTTCGCGGCGGCGGTCGTCCTGCTGGCGGCGTTCCTGGCCATCGAGACCCGCGCCGAGCAGCCGATCACCCCGCTGAAGCTGCTGTCGCACCGCAACCGGGCGAGCGCGTACGTGAACATGCTGCTGCTGCCGGCGACCATGTTCGCGCTGTTCTTCTTCCTCACCCAGTACCTCCAGGAGGTGCTGGACTACAGCGCCATCATGACCGGCGTCGCGTTCCTGCCCATGGCCGTCACCCAGTTCGGCTTCGCTCTGGTGGCGCGCACCCAGCTGCCCCGGTTCGGCCCCAAGCCGCTGCTGACGGCCGGCGGTGTGCTGGTCGTGGCCGGCATCGTGTGGCTGACCCAGATCGACGCGGGCGGCTCCTACCTCAGCTCGGTCATCGGCCCGATGCTGCTGTTCGGGACGGGTTCCGGCCTCAGCTTCCTCTCCCTCAACATGATCATCCTGTCCGAGGTGAAGCCGCAGGACTCCGGCGCCGCCTCGGGGCTGCTCCAGGCGATGCAGCAGGTCGGCGCGACGGTGGGGCTCGCCATCCTGGTCAACCTGTTCGCCTCCGGCCGCAAGGACGCCCTCAAGAACCCGCCGTCCGGCGCGAGCCCCACGGAGCTGGCGCACCACGTGCTGTCCAAGGGCATCGCGACGGCGGCGCTCGGCGGTACCGCGTTCGCCGTCTGCGCGCTGCTCATCTCGGTGTTCCTGATCAAGGTGCCGAAGCCGGAGCCCCAGCCGCAGCAGGCCGACTGAGCCGCCCCGGCCTCTTCGAAGGGAATCAGACATCATGACCGAACGTCAGGGCCCAGGCCCGGAGGGTCCACGGCTGTCCGTGCTGGACTTCTCCCCGGTGCTGGGCGGCGAGGGTCCCGGCCAGGCGCTGCGGGACAGTGTCGGCGTCGCGCAGCGCGTCGACCGGCTCGGATATCTGCGCTACTGGATCGCGGAACACCACAACGCGCCCAATATCGCGAGCTGTTCGCCGCCGGTGCTCATCGACCGGATAGCCTCCGCCACCACCCACATGCGCATCGGCTCCGGCGGGGTCATGCTGCCCAACCACTCGCCGCTGGTCGTCGCCGAGCAGTTCGGCACGCTGGAGGCGCTGCACCCGGGCCGTATCGACCTGGGCATCGGCCGGGCCTCCGGAACCGACCCGATCACGGCACGCGCCCTGCGCCGCACGACCGGGACGGAGGACTTCGCGGAGCGTTTCGCGGAGCTGATGGCCTACTTCGCGACGCCCGCGGACGGCACTCCGGTGCTGCCGGTGACGGCGGTGCCCGCGCAGGGCAACCGTCCGCCGCTGTGGCTCCTCGGCTCCAGCCCGCACAGCGCGCAGGTGGCGGGGATGCTCGGGCTGCCGTTCGCGTTCGCGCACCACTTCAGCCCGGAGAACACCATTCCGTCGCTGGAGGCGTACCGCAGCGCGTTCACGCCGTCCGACGATCTGAAGCAGCCGTACGCGATCGTGGCGGCCATAGTGATCGTGGGCGACACCGACGAGCGCGCCGAGTGGCTCGCCGGTCCGATGGCACTCTCCTCACTGCTCCAGCGCACCACGGGGCTCACCGGCCCCTACCCGAGTCCGGAGGAGGCCGCGGCCTACCCGTACACCCCGCAGGAACGGGCGTACGTCGCGCAGCGCGTCGAGGCGCACCTGATCGGCGGGCCGGAGAAGGTGCGCGCCAAGATGGCGGACTTCCTGGAGCGCACCGGGGCGGACGAGCTGATGTCGGTCACGCTGATCCACGGCCCGGACGACCGTGTCCGCTCCCTGGAGCTGCTAGCCGAGATCGCCGGGCTGCCCGCGTACGGCACGGCGTCCGTCTGACGCCTCTTCGAACGGGCCCGGCTCCCCCGCCGGGCCCGTTCCGGCCGTCGACCGCACGGCACCGGCGACAGCACCGCGACCGACCGCGCAGGTCCCACCGTCCGGCCGTCACCCGCGCGGCACCGGCGACAGCACCGCCGCCGGCCGCACGGCCCCGCCGTCCGGCCGTCAGCCGCGCGGCACCAGCCCGCGCAGCACCAGTTCCAGCAGCCGGTCCACCTGGTCGGGGTCCTCCGCGCCGGGCCGTGAGGCGATGGCGACGCCGTTGGCCAGCCGCAGCAGCTCCGAGATCCGCACGTCGGGCCGGATGTCGCGGCTGCGCTGGGCCCGGCCGAGGAGCGCCTCGCCGGCCGAGAGCATCCGGACGTGGCAGTCGGGCGGCTGGCCGGCGTCGTCCCCCAGCCTGGTGCTCATCAGCGATCCGGCGAGGCCCCCGTAGGTGGTGGCGTGTTCGGCGACCGCGCGCAGCCACTGCATCATGGCGTCCCCGGGAGCGGGGTCCTCCAGCAGGGTGGTGGCCTGCTCGACGAGTTCCTCGATGGAGTCGTGGAAGACCGCCTCCAGCAGCTCCTGCCGGGTGGGGAAGTGGCGGTAGAGCGTCCCGATGCCGACCTCCGCCCGCTTGGCGATGTCGTCCAGCGACGCCTCGGTCCCGTGCTCGGCGAACGCGGCTCTGGCCTCGGTGATGAGCCGGACGTAGTTGCGGCGGGCGTCCGCCCGCATCGGGCGTCCTGCGGCAGGCGCCGCTGTCGCGTCCATCGAAGCTCCCTGCGTGGTTGGGGCCAGGGGCGGCGCGACCGCCGCACCAAACGGAGACAGCCTCAGTTTATCTCCTTGTTTAAGGCGGGGCTAAGGGTCGCCTTAGCCGCTGCCGCGACTCTGCCCGGCGAACCGCATCCGATCCTGAACCACGGGCGAAAGGGACAGCAACGCCATGACAGGAAAGGCCTCCACAGCCGACGGAGCCCGGCTTCCCACTCTCACCGGAATGAGATTCATCGCCGCCCTGCTGGTCTTCCTCGGACACGCCTCGGCACAGCACCTCTTCGCCGACCCCGACACGGACAAGGCGTACAGCAAGGTCATGGAGGGCGCCGGCTATGTCGGTGTGTCCTTCTTCTTCATCCTGAGCGGATACGTACTGACCTGGTCGGCCCGTCCCGGTGACACCGCGCCGAAGTTCTGGCGGCGCCGGGCGGCGAAGATCTACCCGAGCACGGTCGTGGCCTGCCTGCTGGCCATCGTCCTCCTGCGCGCCACGGACCAGCCGGTCACGGCCGGTGTCGCCGTCCCGAACCTGCTGCTGGTGCACACCTGGGTCCCGGACATCCCCACCTTCCTCGGGGTGAACGCGCCCACCTGGTCGCTGGGGTGCGAGCTGTTCTTCTACGCGCTGTTCCCGGTGCTGCTGCCGCTGTGCCGGCGGATCCCGGGGAACCGGCTGTGGCCGGCCGCGGGGCTCGTCGCGGTGGCGATCGCGCTGCTGCCCGCGGTCTCCCGGCTGCTGCCCGACTCCCCGATGTTCCCGCCGCCCGTCTCGGAGCCGTTCCCGCAGTTCTGGTTCGTGTACGGGTTCCCGCCCGCGCGGCTGCTGGAGTTCGCGCTGGGCATCCTGATGGCGCTGATCGTGCGCGACGGCCGCTGGGTGCGGCTGGGCATGGGACCGGCGGCGCTGCTCGTCGTGGCGGCGTTCGCCGGGCTGAAGTTCGCGCCGCTGCTGTACTCCGTGGTGGCGGTCTCCGCCGTGCCGCTCGCGCTGCTGGTCGCCGCGGCGGCGACGGCGGACACGCAGGGGCGGTGGTCGCCGTTCCGGGGCAGGGTGGCGCTCTGGCTCGGCGAGGCGTCGTTCGCGTTCTATCTGCTGCACCAGCTCGTGCTGACCTTCGGGCACCGCGCCCTCGGCGCGACCCGCAGCTGGAGCACCCCGGGCGCCGTGGGTGTCCTGCTGTCGCTGCTCGTCGTGGCGGTCGCGCTGTCGGCGGTGCTGTACACGTTCGTCGAGCGTCCGGCGCTGCGCAGGTTCGCCCGTTCCCGCAAGGACCGCGAGGCCGCCCGTCCCCGGCCGCCCGTGGCCGGTTCCCCGGGCGAGGTCGCCCCGGTCAGCGCCGACCGGCACTGACCCGCTCCGGCGCGTCAGGGCCCACCCGTGCGGGTGGGCCCTGACGCTTTCCCCGCGTACGGGACAGCCGTTCGACTCGTACGTAGTTTCCCCGATGGCACGCCGGGCGATCTCTGACAGGATCCCAGGTGTCCGGAGCGCCACCGGTGCCCCGGACCGCGGATCCCCTGCCTGAACCGGAAGGAGGACTCTTTGGGCGGCAACCGTCCCTCACCGGTGGACGCCTCGTTGTTCCGTTCCGTTTTCCGCCGCCACGCGACCGGGGTGGCCGTCGTCACGGCCCAGGGCACCCGGCCCGCGGGGTTCACCGCCACCTCGCTGACATCCCTGTCGGCCGACCCGCCGCTGCTCTCCTTCGGGATCGACAGCTCCGGCTCCGCCTGGCCCACCGTCGGTTCGGCCGAGCACGTCGGCGTCCACATCCTGAGCGAGGAACAGGCGCAGCTCGCGGCGAGGTTCGCCCGCAGCGGGGCGGACCGTTTCGCGGCCCCCACCTCGTACCACACCGGCCCCCACGGGGTTCCGGTGCTCGACGACGTCCTGGCCCTGCTCGTGTGCCGGGTGGTCACCCGCGTTCCCGCCGGGGACCACATCCTGGTGATCACCGAGCCGGTGCACGCGGAGTACCGCGAATCGGGGCGGCCGTTGCTCTACTTCCACGGGCAGTACGCGGCGCTGCGTTCCTGACCGACCGTCACACACGCACGGATCACCCACACACAGACGCACCGGTTCCGGCAACGGCGACGGAGTCCGGCTCTGCCACGCGGCGCGCGAAGCGTTCGCGTCCGCTTCGTCACCCTGGGGGAAACAACCATGCGCTACGAAATCCTGGGCAGTCTGCGGATCACCGACGGGGACAGTACCGCCGTCCTGAGCGCGCACAAGATCGAGACGCTGCTCGCGACCCTGGTCATCCGCAGCGGCCAGGTCGTGTCGTCCTCCCATCTGATCACCGAGATCTGGGGGGACGAGCCGCCCCGCCGGGCGACGGCCACCCTGCACGTCTACATCTCGCAGCTGCGGAAGTTCCTGGGCCGGCTCGGTGTGCGGGGCGCGCCGATCGCCACCCACGCGCCGGGCTACGTACTCCAGTTGGGCTCGGACACCCTCGATGTGCACACGTTCCAGCGGCTGTTGAACGAGGGGCGCGCGCACATGAAGGCGAACCGGCCGGCGGAGGCGTCGGCCGCGTGCGGCGCGGCCCTCGACCTGTGGCGCGGCGACGCGCTCGGTGACCTGCGCGGCGGGCCGACCATCCAGCGGTTCATCACCTGGGCCGAGGAGGCCCGCCTGGAGTGCACGGAGCTGCAGTTCGAGGCGGACCTGGCCCGGGGCCTGCACCGCGAGCTGGTGGCGCCGCTGTCGTCGCTCACCGTGCTGCATCCGCTGCGCGAGACGTTCCACCAGCAGCTCATGCTGGCGCTGTACCGGTCGGAGCGCACCGGTGAGGCGCTCGGTGTGTACGAGTCCCTGCGCAGGACGCTCGACGACGAGCTGGGGATCGAGCCGTGCCGTGCGCTGCGCGCGCTGCACCAGGCGATCCTGGTGTCCGACGCGCGGTTGGATCTCGATATTCCGCTTGCCGCACGGGGCCGGGTGAAGTCACCCTCCGAACAAGCGGTGCGGGGAATTCCGGATACGTTCGAGAAGGGGTCCCTCGTCATGTCGTCCGGGCGCTGTGAGATTTGACAGGAATTTACCTTGCCGATACGAGCAAATGATATCGTCGAATCGTTACTTCTTGATCACGCGGTGCCCGATGGGGGAGACAAGAAGGCATGGACGTGGTGACGACGAGTCTCGTTCACGGCAGCCAGAAGCAGCGCACGAATGTGCGGCCGGAGGAGTTTCAGCAGCTCACGTCGGCCATGGAAGCGGTCCGGGAGGGTCAGAGTCTGACGGTCCAGCTGACCGGGGAACCAGGATCCGGAAAGACCGCATTACTGACCCGCCTGGCGGCGGAAGCCAGGACCCGCGGATACACGGTGCTGCGCGCGAGTTGCACGGAATCCGCAAAGAGCAAACCGATTCAGGGGTTCGCTCAGTTGCTCACCAGCGAATCGAGGACACGGGATTCCGAAACAAGGTTAAAAGAATCCGCCCCATTACTGCGCAGCCTGGTCGACTGTTCCACCGTGCACACGGACCGCTCCCCCACGTACATTCCCGGAGATCCCCGGTGCCGGCTGATGCACCGGGTGCGCAGCCTCCTGGACGGCTGGGCGGAGAACGGGCTCGTGCTCATCGTCGACGATCTGCACTGGGCGGACCCTGACACCCTGGAGGTGCTGGAGCATCTGGTGAGCTGGCCGCTGAACTCCCCGGTCCTGCTGGTCCTCGCCCACCGCACCCGCCCCGCGCCCCACCCCCTGCACGACACGCTCGTCCACGCGGCGGAGATCGGCACGGCCCAGCGCATCGACCTCGCCCCGCTGAGCTCCGGGCAGAGCGCGGAGCTGCTGGGCCTGCCCGCCGGCTCCCCCGTCCTGCACGACCTCCACCGGGCGGCCCACGGCAACCCGCTCTACCTGCTCGCCCTCGCCGAGGCCCGCCACCGGCACACCACCACCGGCTGCGGCACCCCCGACGAGCCGCCCGGCTGGCTCACCAGCCGCCTGCTGGGCGAACTGGCCCCCCTGACCGACGAGGAGAGCGCCGCTGCCGCCGCCGCGGCCGTGATGGGCGACACTTTCGCGATGGAGGAGTTGGAGGAGGTCGCCGGACTCGACGCCGACGGCGCGTGCCGGGCCATCGACAACCTCTGCCAGCGGGACGTGTTCCGGCCCGCCTCCGGCGGTACGCACCTGCGTTTCCGGCACCCGCTGCTGCGCCGGGTCGTCTACACGGACACCGACCCCTGCTGGCGGACGGCGGCCCAGCGCAGGGCCGTCGCCCTGATGGCCCGCTCCGGCACCCCCGCCGCCGAACTGGCGCCCCTGCTGGAGCAGATGCTGCCGGGGCCCGGCGCCCAGGAGCGGGTGCTGTTCGCCCGCGCGGCCCGCGAGATCCTGGCCGACGACCCCGTCTCGGCGGCCCGCCTGCTGCGGCTGGCCCTGCGGGCGCTGCCCGAGGGCGAGCGGCACGCGGCGGAGCGGGCGGAGCTGATGACGGCGCTCGTGCGGGCCCTGGCGATGTCCGGGGAGCTGCGGGAGAACATCGGGCAGATCCAGGAGATCCTCGACCGGATCCCGTCCGCGGCGGGCGCGCCACGGGCCCGTGCCGTCGCCTTCTACAGCCTCCTGGAGTGCGCGCTCGGCCGGCACACCCAGGCCCTGTCGACGCTGGCCGGGGAGACCGGCGCGGGGCCCGGACCCGAGACGCCGGAGGGCGCCGCCCTGACGGTCGCCCAGCAGTTGGTCGCCTTCCTCTCCGGCGTACCGGCCGACGACCGGCGGCTCGACGCGGCGCTCCGGTCCGCCCGCGACCACGGGGACCGCGCCACCGAGGCCGGGGCCCTGGCCGCGCTCGCGCTGAGCCGGATGGCCGACGCGGGGCCCGACCTGGCCGCCGCGGCCCTCGACGAGTGCGCGGCGGCCGTGGACGCCCTCACCGGGCCGACGCTGGACGCGCACCCCGAGTACCCGGCCGCGCTGGGCTGGGCCGAGTCCGTGGCCGGGCGCCGCCCGGCGGCGGAACGCCATCTGGTCCGGGCCGTCGCCATCGCCAGTGCCTCGCACGACACCCACCTGCTGGCGCCGTACCTCATCAACCTGTCGTACGTGCGCTACCAGTCGGGGCGTCTCATCGAGGCGCAGCGCACCGCCGCCGAGGCGCGGCGGATCGCCGGGCGCCTGCGGCTCGGTTTCCCGCTGCACATCGCGACGGCGATGGAGGCCGCGTACACCGCCTCGATCGTCCAGGACGGGCCCAGCACCCGCCGCGCGGCGGCCCTCACCGAGAGCGTCCTGACGCGGATCGGGCCCCGGGACAGCGCCCTGCGGATCTCCTCGGCGCTGTGGCTGGCCGACGCGGCGCGGGAGTTCATCGACCCGGGCCGCCTGACGACCATCGCCTGTGCCGTGTTCGGCGGGCCGGAGCTGGTGCGTGTGCCGACGTGGCTGCGCCCGCTCGGCTTCGACCTGCTGGCGGAGGCGTCGGCGCGGGCCGGCCGCCCCGACCCGGAGTGGGCCGACCGCGCGGAGGCCGCCGCGTCCCTGCCGGGCACCCCGCTGCTGCGGGCGCACGCCCTGGCGGCGCGGGCGCACGTGCTCACGAGGTCGGCCGCGGCTGCGGCCGACCGGTACCAGGAGGCCGCGAAGCTCTTCGCGTCCGCCGGGATGGCACGGCACCAGGCGCACGCCCTGATCCTGGCGGCGCCCCGGCTGAGCACGGCGGGACGCCGTCCGGAGAGCGGCTTCGCGCTGGACCGGGCCAAGGAGATCGCCCAGGCGAGCGGGGCCCGGTCGATGCTGGCGCGGGTCGACGAGGAACGGCGCCGGCTGATCGCCCAGCGCCGCGAGCCCCCGCGCGAACCGCTGGCCGCGGTGTCCGGGCCGGACGTGCCCGCACCGGACGCCCCCGACCCCGGCACCCGGCTGACAGCGCTGACCGACCGCGAGCACGAAGTGGCCAACCTGGCCGGAGCGGGGAAACGGACCCGGGAGATCGCCGAGTTGCTCCAGCTGAGCCCGCGCACGGTCGACGTCCACCTGACACGCATCTACCGCAAGCTCGACCTGCACTCGCGGGCGGCACTGGCACGGTTCATGGCACAGGCGGGGTGAGAAGCCGCGCGGCCTCCTGACGGCCCTGTGCACCACGGGACCGCGCGGCCCCCCGACGGCCCGGCGCACCGCAGCACCACGCGGCCCTCGCCGCCCGTGCGGCACGCGGCCCCCTGATGATCCGGCGCGCCGCTCCCCTCACGGCCCGGTGCCCCGGGCCTCCGACAGTCCGGTGCCCCGGGCGCGAGCGTGCGCCCGGGGCACCGGCCTATACCGCCGGAACGTTCTCGTCGCCTTCGAGCACGATGGCCCGCTCGGGGCAGGCCCGTGCGCCGCGCCGGGCGGCGGCCTCCGCGCCCGGCGGCACCTCGAAGTCGCCCATCTCGTTGGTGCCGAGATCGCTCACCTCGTAGACGGCGGGGGCGAGCGCGGCGCACATTCCGTGCCCCATGCACAGCCCTTCGTCGACGCTGCCTTTCATAGAGGGGTCCTCCCGCTGGGTGTCGGTCGTGTCAGTCGAAGACGAGGTCGAGGTTGAGCAGCCCGCGCGACGGCGAGTAGTGGCGGATCGGCCGCGTGCCGGGCGCCTTGCGGTAGCGCGGCAGCCCCGCGTGCCACTCCTCCAGGGCGATCTGGATGATCCGGCGGGCCACGTGCATGCCCAGGCAGCGGTGCGGGCCCACGCCGAAGGCGAGCTGGCGGGTCGACTCGCGTGCGAAGTCGACCTCGTGCGGGTTGTCGAAGACGTCGGGGTCGAGCCCCGACATCCCCCAGGACAGCAGCACCCGGTCACCCTTGCGCATGACGACACCGTGCCGTTCCACGTCCTGGGTCACCAGCCGGCCGGTGGAGGAGACCGGCTCGTGGCGGATCAGCTCCTGGACGATGTCCGGGACCCGCGCGGGCTCGGAGACGATCAGTTCCTGCACCTCGGGGTGGTCGCTGAGGTACTCGAAGACCATGCTCAGCGCGGACGTCGTGGTGTCGAGGCTGGCCAGCATGGACACGAACAGCGCGTTGACCATCTCGTCCTGGGTGGGCAGCCGGCCGTCGTAGGTGGTCTTGAGCATCTGGCTGATGACGTCGAGGCGGCCCTCGACGCCCTCTTCGCGGCGGCGGTCGATGGCGTCGCTGAAGAACTGCCACAGCGGCTGGTTCGCCTCGCGGATCTCGTCGTCCGTGTGCGCGTTCGGGATGCCCTCGCGGCGCAGCCACGTCTTGTGGTCGAGGAGGGTCTGGAGGTGTTCGCGGCCGATGCCGAAGTTGATGAGGAACGTCTCGGCGGGCAGCGCCGTCGCGAACTCGGAGACGAACTCGCACGACCCCTTTCCGGCGATCCGTTCGACGGCGTCGGCGGCGGCCTGCCGGATCTGCGGGGTGAAGTGGTTGACGACACCGGGGTTGAAGAGGCTGGAGAGCGTCTGCCGCCACTTGCGGTGCTCGTCGCCGTCGAGCTGGATGGGGATCATCTCGGCCGGGAAGATCTTCCGGTGCGGGATGGCGACCTGGGCGCTGGAGAAGATCTCCGGGTTGCGGGCGGCCCACTCGATGTCCTCGTACCGGGTGAGGATCCAGAACCCGCCGACCTCCTCGGAGCGCGCGATCGGCCCGGCCTCCCGCATCTCGTCCCACATCGGGATGGGGTCCTGCTGGAGCCAGGGCTGGTAGAGGCTCCACCGGCGGGTGCGTTCCTCGACGGTGGAGGGTGCCATGGGGCACTTCTGCTCGGCCGCCTTGGCCGCGGAGTCGGGCATGTTCATTCCTTTCCTGTCGGTTCGCCGAACCATGCGTGCAGGGCGGCTTCGAGGCCCTTGTCGTCGGACGTCCCGTCGTCCGCCCAGGCGATGTGGCCGTCGGGGCGTATCAGCAGCCGTCCGGCGGGCGGGACGTCGCCGCCGGGGGCGGCGGTGACGTGGTCCACCCGGTCCTCCCAGCCTTCGCACCGGGAGGCGCCGCCGGTCAGGTCGAGGAGCAGGCCGCGCCCGGACGCGAGGAGTTGTCCCACGCTGGTGGGGCCGTCGGCCGTGGTCAGGGCGGCGTCGGTGACCGGTTCGCCCACCAGGGGGTGCCAGTCCGACGACGCGTCGGTGTCGGGGGGATAGCTGAAAGCGGCGGTCGACTCCATGAGGTGCCGGTTGACGGATCCGAGGCCGATCAGCTCCTGGAGCATCTCCCGCAGCGGCGTCATCGTCTCCAGCGGGTGCATGAGCTCCATCTGGGCCCGCGAGTGGCGGGCGACGCGTTCACCGACCGCGTGCCGTTCGTGGTGGTAGGTGTCGAGCAGCCCGGCGGGTGCCCGGCCGGTCAGGTCGGCGGCGAGTTTCCAGCCGAGGTTGAACGCGTCGTGCAGGCCGGTGTTGAGGCCCTGTGTGCCGGAGACGAACAGGCTGTGTGCCGCGTCGCCCGCCAGGAACACCCGCTGGTGGCGGTACTGCTCGGCGAGGGAGGTCCGGCCGCCGTAGCGGTGTGAGAAGTACGTCTTGACGATCTCCAGCTCCCGCCCGCTGACCCTGCGCACGCTGGCGAGCAGTTCCTCGGTCGTGACGGGTCCGGCGTCCGGTTCGGGCTCGGTGCCGAACTCGATCGTCATCAGCCGGGTCATGCCGGGCCGCAGCGGGATCGCCCCGAAGACGCCGTTCTCGTGCAGCCCGCTCTCGAAGAGGTCGTGGTCGCCCTCGGACAGCTCGACGTCCGCCAGCACGCCGTAGTAGCTCTTGCCGCCTCGGGAGACGGCCATCCCGGCGAGGGCGCGCACGGTGCTGTCCGGGCCGTCGCAGCCCACCAGATAGCGCCCGTTCAGGGTGTAAGTCCCCTCCGGTGAGCGGACTTCGACCCGCACCCCGTCGTCGTCCTGCGTGAGGCCGGTGAGTTCGTGGCCGCGCCGCAGGTCGACGCCGAGTTCGGCCGCGCGGCCTTCGAGGAGCCGTTCCAGGCGCCACTGCGGGTAGGCGTGGGTGTGTTCGCGCTGGTCGACCTCGGTGAGGTCCAGCCAGAGGAACCCGAAGGGGGTGCGCGGCCAGGCGAACATCTCGTCGGGGCCGATGCGGTCGGCGAGGCCGCGCAGCCGCAGCAGGTCCAGGGAGCGGCCGTGGATCGCCATCCCGGCCGAGAACTCCTCCGCCCCGGTCCGTTTCTCCAGGACGACCGGGCGGACACCGGCCAGGGCGAGTTCGCTCGCCAGGAGCAGTCCGGCCGGGCCGCCGCCGGCGATCACCACACTGTCGTTCGTATGCGTATCGGTCATTCCGACTCCTCTGGGTGGTCGGGGGTCCGGAAGGGGGTTCAGGAGAAGCCGAGTTCGGAGTCGATGAAGTCGAAGATCTCGTCGTCGGAGGCCTCGCCGAGCTTCTCTCCGATGTCGTCGCCCGGCTGCGGGGAGTCCGCGCGCGCCCCGTCGATCTTCTTCAGGAACTCCTGGATGCGGTCGACGATCCGGGAGCGGGTGTCGCTGTCGGGTGCGGCCGTGGCGAACTCGTCCTCCAGGCGGTCGAGTTCGGCGAACACGGCCCCCAAGTCCCCGGCGCCGTCCGGCCCGTCCGGCACCAGGTCGGCGCGCAGCCGCTCGGCGAGCACGCTGGGGGTCGGGAAGTCGAAGACGGCCGTCGTGGGGAGCCTGAGGCCGGTCGCCGCGTTGAGCCGGTTGCGCAGTTCCACGGCGGTCAGCGAGTCGAACCCGATCTGTTTGAACGCCCTGTTGGCGGTCACCGCGTCCGGCGTCGCGTGGCCGAGGACGGCCGCCACCTGGGTGCGGACGAGGTCCAGGAGCCGCTGCCGCTGCTCGTCCGGCGACAGTCCCGCCAGGAGCTGTGCCCAGGGCCGCGGTGCGGGCACGCTGGTGTCGCCGGTGGCGGCGACCCGGCGGACGGGGGTGCGGACCAGGCCGCGCAGCAGCGGGGGCAGGGTACCGGCGTCGGCGCTCGCGCGCAGCGCCCGCACGTCGAGGGGGACGGGCAGCAGGGCCGGTTCGCAGGCGTCGAGCGCCCGGTCGAGGAGGCTGAGGCCCTGCGGGGTGGTGAGCGGGGCGAGGCCGAGCCGGGCCATGCGGGCGAGGTCGGCCTCGTCGAGGTGGCCGGTCATGCCGCTGGCCTCGGCCCACAGGCCCCAGCCGAGGGAGGTGGCCGGGAGCCCGCTCGCGTGCCGGTGGTGGGCCAGGCCGTCCAGGAAGGTGTTCGCGGCGGCGTAGTTGGCCTGCCCCGCGTTGCCCATGGTGCCCGCCAGGGAGGAGAACAGCACGAACGCGGACAGGTCCAGGTCCCGGGTGAGCCGGTGCAGGTTCCACGCCGCGTCCGACTTGGGGCGCAGCACCCGCTCGACCTGTTCCGCCGTCATGCGGGTGAGGACGGCGTCGTCCAGCACTCCCGCGGAGTGGACGACGGCGGTCACCGGGTGTCCGGCGGGGATCCCGGCGAAGAGGGCGTCCGCCGCCGCCGGGTCGGCGATGTCGCAGGCGACCGTGGTGACCTGGGCGCCGAGGCCGGTCAGCTCGGCGGCGAGTTCGGCGGCGCCGGGGGCGTCCGGGCCGCGGCGGCCGGCCAGCAGCAGGTGGCGGGCGCCGTGCTCGGTGACGAGGTGCCGTGCGACGTGGGCGCCGAGGGTGCCGGTGGCGCCGGTGACGACGACGGTGCCGTCCGGGTCGAGGGGGGCCGGGAGGGTCAGGATCACCTTGCCGATCTGGCGGGCCTGGCTGAGGAACCTGAACGCCTCCGGGGCGCGCCGGACGTCCCAGCTCGTCACCGGCAGCGGGCGCAGCGCGCCGCTGTCGAACAGTTCCCGCAGCTCCTCCAGCATCTCCTTGACCCGGTCCAGGCCGCCGTCCAGCACGTCGTACGCCTGGTAGGAGGTGCCCGGGTAGGCGTCGGCGGTCTCGGCGGCGTCCCGGATGTCGGTCTTGCCCATCTCCAGGAACCGGCCGCCGGGGGCGCACAGCCGCAGGGAGGCGTCCACGTACTCCTTGGCGAGGGAGTTGAGGACGACGTCCACGCCCCGGCCGCCGGTGGTGCGCCGGAAGTGGTCCTCGAAGTCCAGGGACCGGGAGGAGGCGATGTGGTCGTCGTCGAGGCCGAGGGCGCGCAGGGTGCCCCACTTGGGGGGACTGGCGGTGGCGTAGGTCTCGACGCCCCAGTGCCGGGCGAGTTGGAGGGTGGCGAGGCCGACGCCGCCGGTCGCGGCGTGCAGCAGGAGGGACTCGCCGCCGCGGATCCCGGCCAGGTCCCGCAGGCCGTAGTAGGCGGTGAGGTAGACGACGGGGATGCCGGCCGCCTGCGGGAACGTCCAGCCCTTCGGCATCTTCGTGATCATCCGGTGGTCCGTCACCGACACGGGTCCGACGCCGCCGTGGAGCAGCCCCATCACCCTGTCCCCGGGTTCGAGGCCGGTGACGCCGGGGCCGGTCTCCAGGACGATGCCGGAGCCCTCGCCGCCCGGCGGGCGGGAGTCGTCGGCCACCATGCCCAGCGTGATCAGGATGTCGCGGAAGTTGATGCCGGCCGCGCGGACCCGGATCCGCACCTCGCCCTCGGCGAGCGGCCGGACGGCGTCCGGTGACGGTTCGAGGCGCAGCCCGTCCAGCGAGCCGTTGCCCCGGGAGGCCAGCCGCCAGTGCGGTTCACCGGCCGGGGGCGCCAGCGGCGGGGCGCTCGCGCGGGCGAAGCGCGGCACCAGCAACGCGCCCTGCCTGACGGCGAACTGCTCCTCGTCGCTGTCGAGCGCCGCCCGCAGCAGACCGGCGTCCAGCGGCGTCCCGTCGAGGTCCAGCAGCAGGAACCGCCCCGGGTTCTCCGACTGCGCCGACCGCAGCAGCCCCCACAGCGCGGCCCCGGTGAGATGCCGCACAGGATCCCCGGCCCCGGTGCTGACGGCCTGCCGGGTGGCGACGACAAGGGTGGTCCCGGCGAACGCCTCGTCCTCCAGCCAGCTCTGAAGCAGCGTCAGGAAGCGCGGCAGAACCTGTTGGACGACGGCTGCCGGACCCGGCGTGTCCGGGGAGGTGTCGGTGTCGCCGGGCGACGCGCCGGTCACCAGCAGCGCCCTGGGCGCCGGGGCACCCGCCGCGAGCGCGTCCTTGAGCGCGGCGAGGCTGTCGTGGACGGCCGTCCGCTCCCCGTCGTCCGCGAGGAGCCCGGCGCTGTGACCGCCCAGCAGCGCCCAGGTCTCCTCGCCGGGAGCCGATGCGCCGGGGTTCGATGCGCCGGGTTCCGGTGCGGCGGGCAGCCGGGCCGGGGTCCAGTCGAGCCGGAACAGGGCGTCGTCCTGCTCCGCGCCCGTGGCCGCCGTCAACTGCCCGGCGTCGGCGGTGCGTACCGCCAGGGAGCCGACGGCGGCGACCGGGGCGCCCGTGACGTCGGCGAGGTGCAGGGAGACGGTGTCGGGGTCGTGCCGGGTCAGCCGCACCCGCAGCGCCGACGGGCCGGCCGCGTACATCCGGACGTCGTTCCAGGCGAACGGGATCCGGATCGGCGGGGCCTGGTCCGGTGCCGTGTCCGCGAGGAGGTCGAGGGCCAGCGGGTGCAGGCAGGCGTCGAGGAGCGCCGGATGGAGGCCGAACAGGCCGCCGTCGCCGTGCTCCGGGAGCCGCACCTCGGCGAACAGGTCGTCACCCAGCCGCCAGGCCGCCCGCAGGCCCTGGAAGACCGGGCCGTACGTGTAGCCGTGCTCCGCCAGCCGCTCGTACATCCCGTCCAGCGGGTACGGCCGCGCGCCGGGCGGCGGCCAGGCGGTGAGGTCTTCCAGGGGCTGCGGACCGCCGGCCCCCTCCGGGGCGAGGGTGCCGGTGGCATGCCGGGTCCACTCGGGGGTGTGTCCGGGCCGCTGCTCCCGCGAGTGGACGTGCACCGGGCGCCGTCCGGAGCCGTCGGGTGCCTCCACGGCCACCTGGAGGTCGTAGGAGCGCCCCGGGGCGAGGACGAGCGGTGCCTCCAGGACGAGGTCCTCCAGTTCGGGCGCGTCGGTGTGCTGCCCCGCGTGCAGGGCGAGTTCGAGGAGCGCGGTGCCGGGGAGCAGCACGGTGCCCAGCAGCGCGTGGTCGGCCAGCCACGGGTGGGTGGCCTGCGAGACGCGGCCGGTGAACAGGGTGGTGTCGCCGCCCGCGAGTTCGACGGTGGCGCTCAACAGCGGGTGGTCGGCGGCCAGTTGGCCGAGGCCGGTCGCGTCGCTGATCGTGGAGGAGCGGTCCAGCCAGTACCGGCGGCGCTGGAACGGGTAGGTCGGCAGGTCGAGCAGGTGGCGCGGGCCACCGGGCGAGACGGCGGCCCAGTCGGCGGGCCCACCGCCCGCCCACACGCCCGCGAGGCAGTACAGGAAACGGCTCAGCGTGCCCTGGTCGCGGCGCAGCGTGCCGACGGCGGTGACGGTCGCGGCGTCCGGCGCGGTGGTGGTCTCGACGGTCTCCTGGATGCCGAGCGTCAGCACGGGGTGCGGGCTCGACTCGACGAACCGGGTGTGTCCGTCGGCGATGAGCCGCCGGGTCGTCTCCTCGAAGCGGACGGTCTGCCGCAGGTTGCGGTACCAGTACCCGGCGTCGAGGCCGGTGGTGTCCAGCGGAGTCGCGGTCACCGTCGAGTAGAAGGCGACCCGCGCGGGCCTGGGCTCGATCCCGGCGAGCTGTTCGAGGAGGGTGTCCTGAAGGAGTTCGACGTGCGGGTGGTGCGAGGCGTACGTGACGGGGATGCGCCGGGCCCGTATCCCCTCGCCCTCGCAGTGCGCCAGCAGGGCCTCCAGGGAGTCGGCGGCGCCGGAGACGACGGTGGACCCGGGGCCGTTGACGGCGGCGATCTGGACGTCGTCCCACGGGGCGATCAGCTCGGTGGCCACGTCGGCCGCGACCGGCAGGGAGACCATGCCGCCCAGCCCTTCGAGGGCGGTGATCGCCTTGCTGCGCAGCGCGGCGATCCGCGCGGCGTCCTCCAGGCTGAGGGCGCCCGCGACATAGGCGGCGGCGATCTCGCCCTGCGAGTGCCCGATCACGGCGTCCGGCTTCACGCCGTGGCTCTGCCACAGGTGGGCCAGGGCCGTCATGACCGCGAACAGCGCGGGCTGCACCACGTCCACACGGTCGAGGTCCGCCGCGCCGGGCGCCTGGGTGAGCAGGTCGACGAGGTCCCAGTCGGTGTGCGGGGCCAGTGCCGCCGCACAGGCGTCGATGTGGTCGCGGAACGCGGGGGCGTCCTCGTAGAGGGCGGCGGCCATCGCGGGCCACTGCGAGCCCTGGCCGGGGAAGACGAACACGGTCCTGCCGGTGCCGGTGGCGGATCCCCTTACGACGAGCGGGGATTCACGGCCCTCCGCGAGGGCGTCAAGGGCGGACAGGAGAGCTTCGTGGTCCCGGCGCGCGGTGAGGACCACAGCGCGCTCGTCGTGCGCGGCGCGGGCGGCGGCGAGGGTGAAGGCCACGTCGTACGGGTCTTCGTCCGTCAGGAACTCGCGCAGCCGGGCCGCCTGGTCGCGCAGTGCCGTCTCGTCACCGGCGGACAGCGGCCAGGCCACGGGCCCGTCGTCGGTCTCCGTCTTGTCCTCTTCATCC
>DATCQX010000394.1:0-3866 GCA_036569285.1 Streptomyces sp. | reverse complement strand
GCGACCGCCAGCCGCAGCACCCCCCACCACCACACGCCCCCGAGCACAACCCGCCCTATCCACCCCACCACTCGCCCCCTACGCGTTCTCCGCCAGAACCACCCGGGCCAGAACCATCCGGTGATGCTTCTCCGGCTCCGCCGTGCTCCCGATGAAAATGTCCTGGCTCACGGGGTCCGCGTCACCGGTGACCGCCACACGTTCCCTCATACGAGTGACGACCGCACCCGGCGCGGCGCCCGGCGTCCACAGGCCGGCGTCGGACAGCGAGCTCTTGACGACGTCCATCCGTGAACCTCCGGCGCTCGGGGCAGGCCGTTCCACGATGCCCGCGCGCCAAAGACCCGGCAAACGGAGCACGCCCCGGGACGCGCGAAAGCCCCGGCCGAACCCGGCCGGGGCTTCCCGCAAACGTACTTCCCGCGACGACCGCCCTCAGGCGGCGGCCACCGCCTCGGCGGGCGCCTTGATGGTCACCCGCTCCGGAGGCACACCGGTCACGGAAACGGAACCCAGCATCGGACGCACCGGTGCCGGTACGGGCTGGCTGGGGGTGGCCGCAGCGGACTGGGCCAGCTCGGCGAGGGCGAGTTCGTCGCTCACTTCCCGCATGAGTTCGGACATCCGTACGTCCAGCGCGTCGCAGATGGCGGCGAGCAGTTCGGAGGACGCCTCCTTCTGCCCCCGCTCCACCTCGGAGAGATAGCCGAGCGAAACTCGGGCGGACGAGGAGACTTCGCGCAGAGTACGGCCCTGGCGCTGGCGCTGCCGACGCAGCACGTCACCCAGCAGGCGACGGAGCAGAATCATCGGTGGCTCCCTCCTCGGACCGCGTAGCCGCATCCTTCTCGCCCCACCGTACCGCCTAGCGCCGCGGCCGTGCGGGGAGCGATGTCGTGTTCACTCAGGGCTGCAAACATCAAAACCCCCCGTTCTGTTCCGTATCCTGTGCCCGCTCATTCCCGGTCTGTTCGCCCGCAAGCTCCTCAAGGAGCAGTGCGAGTACGCTCCGTACACTCTCTCTACGAATTTCCTCACGGCTGCCGTTCAACCGCAGCGCCTTCACTTTTCCGCCAGGGGCGGAACCGGAATCGGGGCCGAACGGCCCGTCGACCGCGACGAAGACGGTGCCGACGGGCTGGCCGTCCTGCGGATCGGGGCCCGCCACACCGGTCGTCGCGATGCCCCAGTCGGTGTCGAGGGCCTTCCGCACGCCGGCCGCCATCTGGGCCGCGACCTGCGCGTCCACCGCTCCACGGGCGGCGAGCAGAGCCGCGTCGACCCCGAGCACCTCGCGCTTCAGGTCGGTCGCGTAGGCCGTGACCGAGCCGCGGAACGCCTTGGACGCGCCGGGGACCGCGGTGATCTCCGCCGCGACCAGGCCACCGGTCAGCGACTCGGCGACGGCGAGCACCTCGCCCCTCACCGTCAGTAGTCGCACCACGTCAGTGGCCGTGGAACTCACGCTTCCGTCTCCTCCAGCGCCGCCTTGCGCTCGGCCATTCCCTGCCTGCGCAGCACAATGGCCTGTCTTACGTAGTCGAGGCCCGTCGCGACCGTCAAGACGACCGCCACAGCCATCACCCAGAACCTCAGGGTGGCCAGCCACCCCGTCAGCGCCAGGACGTACATCCCGACGGCGACGCCCTGGGTGAGGGTCTTCATCTTCCCCCCGCGGCTCGCGGGAATCACTCCGTATCTGATGACCCAGAAACGAAGGAGCGTCACACCGAGTTCCCGGCCGAGGATCACGATCGTCACCCACCACGGCAGATCGCCGAGCGCGGAGAGACAGATCAGCGCCGCTCCCATGATCGCCTTGTCGGCGATGGGGTCGGCGATCTTCCCGAAGTCGGTGACGAGGTCGTAGGTCCGCGCGAGGTGCCCGTCGAAGATGTCGGTGATCATCGCGACGGCGAAGGCGGCCCAGGCGAGCGAGCGCCACGCCGGGTCGTACCCCCCGTCGGCCAGCATCAGCGCGACGAACCCGGGCACGAGGATGAGCCTCAGCATCGTCAGCAGATTGGCGATGTTCCAGACACTCGCCTGGTTGACGGCGGCGGCAGCGATCTTCGCCCCGCGCGGAGAGCGCCCGGAAGCACCGTCGACGACTTCCCCGGCACCGCCCGCCTCAACCGCTTCGGACGACGACGGCGCCCCGCCGGAAACATCGGCACCGGAGGCGACGCGCACCGCCTCGGCCTCACCGGAAGCGGCACCCGCCCCCGAAGAAACCCCGGCCCCCTCGGCAGCCGAAGCGGCAGAGGCGTCCGACGCGGCGGAAGCAGCCAGCGCGGCGGAGGCAGCCGACGCGGACGACGAAGCCTTGGCCGACGAAGCAGCCGAAGCCGCCGGCACTGACGAGGCCGACGACGCTGCCGGGGCCGATGCCGCCGCTGGACCCACCGAAGCGGACTCCCCCGACGACGACACCCCAGCCCCTCCGGAGCCCCGCGAGACCCGCCCCACGCCGCGCGAGGAGCCGCCCGCGGCCGACGCCGGAACACCCGTCATCTGCCTGTCTCCTCACTCCACCCGTTCGAGCGCTCCAGCGGCTCGGCCACGAGGTCGACGCCTTCCGTGCCGACCACCTTCGCCTCGACCATACGACCGACCTCCAGCCCCTCGCCGCTCGTGAGGAGCACCTGGCCGTCGGTCTCGGGCGCCTGGTGGGCCGCGCGGCCGTACACACCCTCCACCTCGTCGACCGACTCCACAAGGACCCGGACGCTCTCCCCGACGCGGTCCTCCGCGCGCTGGGAGACGAGTTCCTCGGCGAGCCGGGACACGCGCGCGAGACGCTCGGCGACGACCTCCTCGGGGAGCTTGTTCTCGTACGTCGCGGCCTCGGTGCCGTCCTCGTCGGAGTAGCCGAAGACGCCGATGGCGTCCAGCCGGGCGCCGTTCAGGAAGCGCTCCAGTTCGGCGAGGTCGTGCTCGGACTCGCCGGGGAAGCCGACGATGAAGTTGGAGCGGACGCCCGCCTGCGGGGCCTTGCTCCGGATGGTGTCGAGCAGTTCGAGGAACCGGTCGGTGTCACCGAAGCGGCGCATCGCGCGCAGGACGTCCGGCGCGGAGTGCTGGAAGGAGAGGTCGAAGTAGGGGACGACCTTCGGCGTCGAGGTGAGGACGTCGATGAGGCCGGGGCGCATCTCGGCGGGCTGGAGGTAGCTGACCCGCACCCGCTCCAGGCCCTCGACCTCGGCCAGCTCGGGCAGCAGGGACTCCAGGAGGCGGATGTCGCCGAGGTCCTTGCCGTAGGACGTGTTGTTCTCGGAGACCAGCATGATCTCCTTGACGCCCTGCTCGGCCAGCCAGCGCGTCTCGTTCAGGACGTCCGAGGGGCGGCGGGAGATGAAGGAGCCGCGGAAGGACGGGATGGCGCAGAAGGAGCAGCGCCGGTCGCAGCCGGAGGCGAGCTTCACGGAGGCGACCGGGGAGCCGTCGAGCCGGCGCCGCAGAGGCGCGCGGGGGCCGGAGGCGGGCGCGAGCCCCTCCGGGAGGTCCGCGGGCGCGTGCCCCGGAAGGGCGACCCCGGCGGACGACTCCTGCCGCTCGGCCGGGCTGATCGGCAGGAGCTTGCGCCGGTCGCGCGGGGTGTGCGAGGCGTGGATGCCGCCGTTCAGGATGGTCTGGAGGCGGTCGGAGATGTCCGCGTAGTCGTCGAACCCGAGCACGCCGTCGGCCTCCGGCAGTGCCTCGGCCAGCTCCTTGCCGTACCGCTCGGCCATGCAGCCCACCGCCACGACGGCCTGCGTTCTGCCGTGCCCCTTGAGGTCGTTGGCCTCCAGCAGGGCATCGACGGAGTCCTTCTTCGCGGCCTCCACGAACCCACACGTGTTGACCACGGCGACATCGGCTTCGTC
>DATCQX010000393.1:0-7183 GCA_036569285.1 Streptomyces sp. | reverse complement strand
GAAACCTCCCGCACCCAAGCCGTAGCCGCATCCACCCGACTCACCTTCTGCACATCCCACCCCCCATACCGAGGGTTGAGATCCACCCCCAACTCCTTGGACGCCGCCGACAACGCGTTCCAGAACGCCGGCTGACTGGTGTCCGTCCCCAACTTCGCCGCCAACTTCTGCGCCTCCAACTGAAGATGCAGGTTCTCGTCGAGCCGCTGCGGCGGCACCCCGTACTGCTGGAGCCACGCACTCTCCAACCCCCGCGCCCCACCGGCCTGTTGTTCGAGCCCGGCCCGCATCTGCTGGACCTCGTGACGGCTGACGCGGACGCCCGCGTCCTCCGCGGCCTTCTGGAGAACCTTGTCGAGGACCATCCCGTGCAGCGTGTCCCGCGTGAGCGTCCCGGTCTGGGCGATGGCCTGCGCGTACTGGGCGTCGTCCCCCTTGACGGCCGAACGCTGCGCGTCCCGGACCTCGTTGACCCGGTTCTCCAGCTGCGAGACGGTGATCCGCTGGCCGCCGACGACGGCCGCGGCGCCGGGATGCGCGTCGCTCCCGCAGGCGGTGAGGAGGGGGGCTGCCGCGGCGATCGTGGCGGTCAGCAGGAGAGCGGTGCGACGACGTCGGCGGTGCAAGGGGACCTCCTGTGGGAGCTTGTGCGGCGGTGCACAAAGTCTTGCGGTGATCGATGGTAGGCAGTGGGGTGCCTGGGGCCAACCCATTCGACCAACGATTCACCGGGACTTGGGGCACCGCCGCGCCCGCGTCACGCGCGCAGGGGGTGTCGTCCGGCGCGTGTTCGAGTCACCCCGGGGCGTCAGCCGACGATCGCGACCGGCGCGTCCCACGTGTCGCGGTCGACGGTGATGGTGTAACCGCCGCGCGTCTCCTTGCTGTTGACCTTGTACTGGTGGCCCCGGCTGTGGTCGGTGAACTGGTCCTTGCCCCAGGGCCAGTCGGCGGTGGTGGTGTCCTGGCCGTCCCACAGGGCGTACCAGAGGTTGCCGGGGAGGTCGGTCTTGTTGACCGCGGTGGCGATGGCCTTCGCGCTGGAGGAGGTGAACCCGTAGTACCCGGCGCGGTAGACCTTCGTCCGCAGGGTCTTCGTGAACGAGCGCACATACGCCAACACGGCGTCGTTGCACGCCTTGTTGGTGATGTCGTACGCCTCCATGTCGAGGTAGATCGGGCTGCCGGTCTTCATGCCGAGCGCGGATGCCTTGGCGACGGCGTCGGCGGCGTCGGTCGCGCCGAGCGAGGTCGCGGTGGCGGGGGTGATCTTCTCGGGGCTGGAGCCCGTCTGGCAGGGCGGCTGTGCGCCGACGTACAGCGGTATCAGCTTCCAGCCTTGCGCATTGACGGACTTCACCCAGGAGTTGGTGAGGTTCGGCTGGTTGCAGCCGCGGTTCTTCCCGCCGATGTAGACGGCGGCGCCGCTGTAGTAGCCGTCCGCCTTCCACGCCTTCATCGCGGCGAGCGAGGGGGCAGTGCAGGTGTCGAACGCGCGCCCTGTGAACGTCTTCTGCGCCGGCCACACGGTGGCGGCCATCGACTGCTGCGCGACGACGACACCGCCCGCGGCGACGACGGCGCTCGCCGCGCCCCACGCGATGTATCTGCGCTTCCTGGACTGCCGGTGCTCTGCCATTCCCACCCCTTGATCGTCCAAACCCTACGGCTCGCAAAACTAACCGACGCCGCGCCCGTCCCCCGGAAACGCCCGTTTCCGATCGTCACAAGAATCGCTCACGCCACAGTAAAGCGGGCGGCGCGTGGGGAGGCTGTCGGCCCCGTGCCCTACTCTGGCCGGACGACGGGGGCGGGACGCGGGATGGGGACGGACGGCATGACGGGCATACCAGGCGGTTACGACTACTCGACGCCGCCCCCGGCCCCCGCGAAGCGCCTGGAAGCGGGCTGGGGTCAACGCATCGCGTGGACGGTCCCGGTCTGGGGCAGCCTCGGCCTCTTCGCCTTCGTCCCCTTCCTCTACGCGGCCCTCCGCCGCGGCCTCCCCTCCGACTGGACGGCCTGCGTCGCATACGCCGTCTACGAGGCCGCCGTCTGGACGTGGCTCATCGCCTTGGACGACGGCGCTGGCGACGGCCCTTTCGGCCTCACCCTCCTCTTCACCATGGCGATGTCCACGGCCCTGACCCTCTTCGCCGTGTTCGACCCCAGGCCTCGCCGCGCCCCGGTCCCGTTCGCCCCTGTCCGCCCCCAGCCGAACCCGTACCAGCAGCAGGGCTACCCCTACGGGCGGTGAGGGTTACCCCTTAAGGGCGCGAACCGGACACATGTGTGAGCGAATCACGTTCCCTTTGGTCGCTCTTTGAACATTCGGAGACGTTTCCGTGTCGTACGCCTCCTTATGCTCACCCCTCCGGGCCCGGCGATCACCGGGCCCGGAGTCATGCACGACGACTCAAGGAACCCCATGCGTACCCGTACGACCCTGAAGACGCTGGCGATCGCCGCGGCTCTTCCCCTCGCCCTGACGGCCTGCTCCTCGGGCAAGGCCGACTCCGGCGGCAAGACGGCCGAGAAGGGCGCCGCCGCCAAGCCGAAGGACCCCAACGCCGGTATCGCCACCGGCGCCCAGCTCAAGAAGTCCCTCGCGCCGGCGTCGTACTTCGCGGCGGGCTTCGCCGTGGACCCGAGCGTGACGCGGGACACCGGCGACACGTACCAGCTCCCGAAGACGGACACCGCGACGAAGCCGGACTGCTCGGGGTTCGGCGGCACGGGCTGGATCGGCCTGACCGGGACCGAGGGTGTCTCGTTCGCGCAGACGTCGTACGTGAACAAGACGACGTCGGCCGAACTGGCCCAGGAGATCGACGCGTACCGGGGCACGACCTCGACGGACGTCATGGCCGCGCTGAAGAAGGTCGTGGCGGCCTGCCCCAGTTACGAGGACAAGGACACGAACAGCAAGGTGAGGATCACCGGCACCGCCGGCCCCACCGCCCTCGGCGACGACGCCTACACGATCACCCTCACCAGTGACGCCTGGGAGACCGGCACCACCCTCATCGCCACCCGCGTCGGCACGAACATCGTCAGCGTCCTCTCCACCGACGGCGCGCACAACGGCGCGTCCAGCGCGAAGAAGTTGACGACTCAGATCACCAACTCCCTCAAGAACTTGCCGAGTTCCGCTTCCTGACGAACGTCCCACGCTAGTCCGGCGTCAAGGTCATGACCGTTTCCGACGAGGAGACCCCATGACCGCCACACGCCAACTCCCGGCCGCCGCCCTGATTTTGATCCTGACGACGGCCTGTGCCACCCCCCACTCCAGCTACACCGGCGCCGACACCACACCGTGGCGCGAACCCCCGTCCTACACCTACACCCTCGTCTCTCACACCCAAGTCCTTTACGGCACCTTCCACCTCAGCGTCCGAAACCACCGAGCCACCTCCACAACGCCTCTCCCCGACCACATCCCGGCAGCCCAACTCCCGACCATCGGAACCTTGTTGGCCCGCCTGCGAGCCGCCCGCCACGACAACGCCGACACCGCCGACGTCGAATACGCTCCCGACGGCCGCCCCACCCGCATCACCCTGGACGCCGACCGGAACGCGATCGACGACGAAGAGGCTTACGTGATCACGGAGTTCAGGACGGCGTCGGAGTGACCCGGGGCGCGGAGACCGTGGCCGGCGCCCTCACTTCGCGGTGAACCTCTTCGGCGCGCTGGTCGGATTCCCCCCGCTCGGCAGCTTCTGTGCCGGGCACCCCTTGAGGACCTTCTCCATGGCCGCCTTCTCGGCGCCGCTCACCCACAGGCCGTACTTCTTCTTGACGGCGACCTGCGCGGCGACGTAGGTGCAGCGGTAGGAGGAGTTCGGGGGGAGCCAGGTCGCCGCGTCGCCGTCGCCCTTGGAGCGGTTGGTGCTGGAGTCGACGGCGAGGAGGTTGAGGGGGTCGTTGGCGAGGGCGATGCGCTTGCCGGCTTCCCAGTACTTGGCGCCCTTCTGCCAGGCGTCGGAGAGGGCGACGACATGGTCTATGTCGACGAGGCTCTTACCGCGCCGGTAGGTGACGTTCTTGCCGGAGTAGGGGTCCGACTCCAGGACGCCGTACGACACTTTGCAGTCGCCGCCGGTCAACTTCACGTCTTTCAGGTCCCGTTGGAGTATGTCGTCCCGGGTGTTGCAGCCGTTGGAGTCCGTGTCGGCCCAGGCCGAGCCGAAGGCGTCGCGGGAGTAACCGGTCTTGGGGGCCCGCCCCTTCACCGGCAGCGCCTCGGCCGCCGCCAGCGCCGCGCCGCCGCCCCGGGGCTGCGGACCCGACGCCCCGCCCCCGTCCTTCTTCTCGCCGCAACCCGCCAGTGCCACAACCAGCACGGCGGCGATCGCCACCCCGCCCCGAACACGCTTCACGCGCGCCCCTCCCGATGTCCTCTTGCACCCGTTCCCGACACCCCGCACCGGACGTTTTCCCCGGTCAGAGCCGCGTACACGCTAGCGAGCGGGTGTACGGAATCACGCCGTAGGTACAGCTTCTCCCCACACTCGCCCCCTTTCGGGTGGGCATTCGGAGCAACCCGGACATATGGTCGTGATGGATCACCTCCGGAAGGAGCCTTCGATGGGCCTCTTGGACAGGTTCAAGAACAACCAGGCGATGCAGGACAAGGCCAAGGACTTGTCCGACACCGCCGAGAAAATGATCAACGAGAAAACCGGCAACAAGTACGAGAGCCAAGTCGACCAGGTCCAGCAGAAGGCAGAGGAAGCGCTGGGCATCCAACGGGACGACCCGGACCAGCGCTAGCCACCTCGACGATCGGGACGGACCGCCCCTTGCCGTCACCGGCAGGGGGCGACTCCCGAACGTCCGCCAGGGAAAAGGCTGTTGAGCAACTGGCCAGCCTGTTAAAGAACTTGAAGCTACTTGCTTTCCAACTCTCCCAGCCCGCCCAGCTCTTCCTTCGACACGTCCGCCCACTCCCCGCCCTCGATCTCAAGCGCGTCACGCAGAAATGCCGTACTGACACGCCGAATCAGCGCCACCTGCGCGGGGTTCTCATCGGTCGTCTCGGCAACCTCGTACCCGGTGATGCCCCCGAGCGAGTGCTCCGCGCCGAAAAGCGTGAGCAGACTCTTGCGCCCCGCGCCATGGACGTACGCGTCGGTGAACCAGTCCGGCCCCCGAGTGGAGAGCTGCGACTGATCCCGGTCGCCCGCGACGACGAGCGCCGGCGTCGTCATCGTCTCGAACGTCGGCCGCATGAAGGGGAGATGCTCGGCCGCGTAGGGGGTGAGTTCATCACCGAGACCGGCCGCCGCGAGGAGAACGCCCGCGCGCACCCGGCCGTCGGAAAAGTCCTCCCCGAGCGCCCGGGCCCCGAGCAGCGTGCCCACGGTCTGCGCCCCCCAGGAGTGCCCGGCGACAGCGATCCGCCCCCGGTCGACCCGCCCGCCCAGACCCGGGACGGCCGCTTCGAGGACGTCCAGCGAGTCGAGGACGCGGACGACGTCGTCGATCCGAAGTCGCCAGATCAGCGGCGTACGGGGATCCTCCGCGGGGACGGCCAGCGTGCGGGAGTCGAGGTGGGTCGGCTGAAGAACGACGAAGCCCTGGGCGGCCCAGTGATCAACCAGGGGGGCATACGCGTCCAGCGACTTGCCGAAGCCATGAGAGAAGACGAGAACGGGAAGCCCGACGCCGACGAGGGGCGCGGTGACCCGGACATGGAGATCTTGCCCCCGGCCGGGGGCGGTCAGGGAAACGGGTTTCACGGAGACGATCGGAGACGGTCCGGAGATTCCGGGCATGGCTGCGCCTTCCATTGGCGGGGGGGTACTAGGGGTACTAGCGAACGAAGTTCCGTCACATAAGGGACGAGTCGACGCGCGACGGCATGACAGGCCGCCCGCTCTCTGCCATCATGACGAAGCGGAACCCTGTTCCACTTAAGATACGGAACACGGTTCCGCTTAACAACCCCACAACACCACCCACCCGCACCCACTCGCCGTCCTCCACTCAGCTGCGGGCAGTCGTGCCGCTAGGGGCGGCACGGGTGGGCGCAGCGGCACCCCGCAAGCGCGGGCAAGCGACAACACCCCCCACCCCAGCCACCCACCAAACCCGCACCAGCCCCCGAACCCGCACCCACCCACCCTCACTCCACAAACAACCCCCGAGCCACAGCCCCCGCGTCGAACTCCTCCAACCTCGCCTGGGCGTCGGGGAGGTCGTCGCACATGGCCTCCAGCAGCACTCTGCCCAACAGCATCGGGGCGCAGGCGGTGTCGAAGGCGAGGCCGGTGCCGACGGCGGCGGGGAGGAGGAGGTCGGAGGATTTGGCGATGGGGGCGAAGGCGGAGTCGGCGACGGTGACGACTGTCAGGCCGGCGGACCGCGCGTACGTCAGGGCGTCCAGGACTTCCTTCGGGTGGCGCGGAAGCGCGAAGCACAGGAGCGCGGAGGCCCCGGCACGGACCGCCGCGTCGATGCGGTCCTGGAGCATGCTCCCGCCCTCGTGGAGGAGCCGGACGTCAGGATGGACCTTGGCGGCGAAGTAGGCGAAGCCGTACGCCTGGGACGCGGCGGCGCGCAGACCGAGGACGGGGAGGGGGCGGGAGGCGGCGAGGAGGCGGCCCGCACGACGCACCGGCTCGGGATCGGCCAGCACCTCCGCGAGATGCCGGAGATTCTCGATCTCGGCCTGGACGGCTTCCTGGTACTCGTTGTAGTGCTGGGAGACGGCGGCCCGCTCGGACGGCGCGACGTCCCGGAGGTGCCTCCGCAACGCGGGATACCCGTCGAACCCGAGCGCCACGGCGAACCGCGTCACCGACGGCTGGCTCACCCCCGCCAGCTCCGCCAGCTCGACACTGGACAGGAACGGCACATCGGCGGCCCGCCGGACCATGCTGTGGGCGATCCTCCGCTGCGTCGGCGTGAGCCGGTGCCCCTCGAAGAGCGTCTGGAGCCGCGCGGCGGGACCCTCGGACACGCTCATCTGTGCTCCCCCTGGCTATTCAGGCTGCCTCATTCCTGCATGTTGTTATACACCCAGCGGACGGCCCGCCCCCGGCCCCCGAGACAGCCCCCTCCCCGTCAAGGACCCGTATCGCCCCGGCGATGTTCTGAACACGAGAACACAAAGTGTCGTTAAACAGGCACTCAGGGTGATGTATCAGGTGCATACGGTGAACGACATGCCCTC
>DATCQX010000392.1:0-8526 GCA_036569285.1 Streptomyces sp. | reverse complement strand
CACCGCCGTCGACATCGCGTACGCGATCTCCTGGACCGGCGTCGCCCCCGCCTCCTGGAGGTGATAGCTGCATATGTTGATCGGGTTCCACTTCGGCATGTGGTTGACCGTGTAACAGATCATGTCCGTCGTCAGCCGCAGAGAGGGCCCCGGCGGGAAGACGTGCGTCCCCCGCGACAGGTACTCCTTGACGATGTCGTTCTGCGTCGTCCCCTGAAGCTGCTCGACGTCCGCGCCCTGCTCCTCGGCGACGACCTGATAGAGCGCCAGCAGCCACATCGCGGTCGCGTTGATCGTCATCGAGGTGTTCATCCGCTCCAGGGGGATGTCCTGGAACAGCCGCCGCATGTCACCCAGATGGGCCACCGGCACGCCCACCCGGCCGACCTCGCCGCGCGCGAGGACGTGGTCGGGGTCGTAGCCGGTCTGGGTCGGCAGGTCGAAGGCGACCGACAGACCCGTCTGCCCCTTGGCGAGGTTGCGGCGGTACAGCTCGTTGGACGCCTCGGCGGTGGAGTGCCCGGCGTACGTCCGCATGAGCCACGGCCGGTCCTTCTGGCGCTCTGTCATCGGGTGCCCTCAGACGTTCCGGAAGCGGTTGATGGCGTCGGCGTGCTGCTCGCGCTTGGCGTGGTCGCGCACGCCGAGCCCTTCCTCGGGCGCGAGGCAGAGCACGCCGACCTTGCCCTGGTGCAGGTTGCGGTGGACGTCGTAGGCAGCCTGCCCGGTCTCCTCCAGGGCGTACACCTTGGAGAGCGTCGGATGGATCTTGCCCTTGGCGACCAGGCGGTTGGCCTCCCACGCCTCGCGGTAGTTGGCGAAGTGCGAGCCGATGATCCGCTTGAGGGACATCCACAGGTAGCGGTTGTCGTACTCGTGGGTGTAGCCGGAGGTCGAGGCGCAGGTGACGATCGTGCCGCCCTTGCGGGTGACGTACACGGAGGCGCCGAAGGTCTCGCGGCCCGGGTGCTCGAAGACGATGTCGACGTCCTCGCCGCCGGTCAGCTCGCGGATGCGCTTGCCGAAGCGCTTCCACTCCTTCGGGTCCTGGGTGTGCTCGTCCTTCCAGAACTTGAAGTCCTCGGCGGTCCGGTCGATGATCGCCTCCGCGCCCATCCGGCGGCAGATCTCCGCCTTCTGCGGGCTGGAGACGACACAGATCGGGGTGGCGCCGCCGGCCAGCGCGAACTGCGTGGCGTAGCTGCCGAGTCCGCCGCTCGCGCCCCAGATCAGGACGTTGTCGCCCTGCTTCATCCCGGCGCCGTTGCGCGAGACGAGCTGCCGGTACGCCGTCGAGTTGACCAGCCCCGGCGAGGCGGCCTCCTCCCAGCTGAGGTGGTCCGGCTTTGGCATCAGCTGGTTCGACTTGACGAGCGCGATCTCCGCGAGGCCGCCGAAGTTCGTCTCGAAGCCCCAGATGCGCTGCTCGGGGTCGAGCATCGTGTCGTTGTGGCCGTCGGACGACTCCAGCTCGACGGACAGGCAGTGCGCGACGACCTCGTCACCGGGCCGCCAGGCGTTGACGCCCGGTCCGGTGCGCAGGAGGACGCCGGCGAGGTCGGAGCCGATGACGTGGTAGGGCAGGTCGTGGCGCCTCGTCAGCTCGCTGACCTTGCCGTAGCGCTCCAGGAACCCGAACGTGGAGAGCGGCTCGAAGATCGACGTCCACACGGAGTTGTAGTTCACGGACGACGCCATGACCGCCACCAGGGCCTCGCCCGGGCCGAGTTCGGGCACGGGCACCTCGTCCAGGTGCAGCGACTTGCGCGGGTCCTTGTCGCGGGTCCGCATCCCCGCGAACATCTCCGTCTCGTCCTTGTGCACGGTGATCGCGCGGTACGACTCGGGCAGCGGGAGGGCGGCGAAGTCGGCGGAGGTGCTCTCCGGCGACTGGATCGCCTCCAGGATGTCCTTCACGGTCACGGTGTTGCCTCCGGCGGTGTGCGCCCCTGAGGGGAGGGCGCGGTGAGGGTGCTGGCTTCTGTGAGGTGCGGCGGCGCTTTGTGGCGCGGGAGGTTGCCTGTGACGCAGGCGTCCGGGTGCGCGGCGACGTGGTGCGCGGGGACAACCGGCGGACGGCTGTTCACCGTGCGCCGGCCACCCGGACGACTTCAAGGTATGGCACCCCGTGTCACCCCGCAAGGCACTGGGTGCCAGTAATTGCGCTCAGATGAATTCTTTACTTGACAAGTGAGCGATGATCGATCAATTGGGGGTGCCGAGATGCGTGAAAACGTGCCCTGACATGCCAAAACGGCCACCCGGTGGGGTGGCCGTCGT
Organism: Streptomyces sp.; assembly: GCA_036569285.1. GTDB lineage: Bacteria > Actinomycetota > Actinomycetes > Streptomycetales > Streptomycetaceae > Streptomyces. Next base: position 6,246 of record DATCQX010000392.1, on the reverse strand, counting down.
CACAGAGGTTCTGGTGGAGGGGAGTGGGGTCAGCGCTCCTTGAGCGCCTGCTCGATGGCCCGCATGACCTCGTCCAGCGGGGCGTCCGTGCGGGCGACCGTCACCAGCACCTCGCCCTGCGCCGCCGGCGCCACCGGGGCCGGGCCCGCGGTGGACGGGGGCGTCGCCGCGCGGCCGAGCCCGATGCCGGTGCCGAACGTGCGGCGCACGATCGCGAAGGCGTGGTCCAGCTGCGCCTCCACGTCGCCCTGGCCGCCCGCGCGCAGCCAGCGCCGCAGGACGTGGTTGTGGGCGGTGACGACGGCGGAGGCGGCGACCTCGGCCAGCAGCGGGTCGTCGTTCGCGTCGTCGTCGTGCGCGTGCTCGTCGAAGTGGCCCAGCAGATAGCGGGTGAACAGGCGCTCGTAGCGGGCCACCGAGGCGATCTCCGCCTCGCGCAGGGTGGGCACCTCACGCGTCAGCTTGTAGCGCGCGACCGAGATCTCCGGCCGCGCCGCGTACATCCGCATGACCTCCTTGATGCCGCGGCACACGGTGTCGAGGGGGTGCTCGTGCGCCGGGGCGGCGTTCAGCACGGCCTCCGCGCGGACCAGCGTGTCGTCGTGGTCCGGGAAGATCGCCTCCTCCTTGGAGCGGAAGTGGCGGAAGAAGGTGCGGCGCGCGACCCCGGCGGCTGCCGCGATCTCGTCGACGGTGGTCGCCTCGTAGCCCTTCGTCGCGAACAGCTCCATCGCGGCGGCTGCCAGTTCTCGGCGCATCTTGAGCCGCTGGGCGGCGGCACGGGTGCCTGCGGCACTCTCCGGCGCGTCGGACGAGGCGGGGGTACGGGAGGACTTGGCGGGCTGGGACATGACCCGAACGTACTGCATGCGCGTGGTCCGGTGCGCGGGGCCGGGATCCGTCCGGCCTGCGGAATCGAGCAACCCGCCCCAGTCCGCCCGTCCTCGGAAGGGCTCAGCGCCTGGCATGTTCGCGGAAGCCGCGGCCCGTCTTGCGGCCGAGGCAGCCCGCGGCGACCAGGTGCTCCAGGAGCGGCGCCGGCGCGAGGCCGGGGTCGCGGAACTCGCGGTGCAGGACCTTCTCGATGGCCAGGGAGACGTCCAGGCCGACGACGTCCAGCAGTTCGAAGGGGCCCATCGGGTAACCCCCGCCCAGCTTCATCGCCGCGTCAATGTCGTCAAGAGATGCGTAGTGTTCCTGTACCATCTTGATCGCGTTGTTGAGATACGGGAACAGCAGGGCATTCACGATGAACCCGGCCCGGTCTCCACAGTTGACGGGATGTTTCTTGATCGCCGCACAGACCTCGTCAACAGTTGATCGGACGTCCTCGGCCGTCAACACTGTACGGACCACCTCGACCAGCTTCATCGCCGGTGCGGGATTGAAGAAGTGCATGCCGATGACGTCCTGGGGCCGCGACGTCGCCCGCGCGCACGCGATCACCGGCAACGACGACGTCGTCGTCGCCAGCACCGCCCCCGGCTTGCACACCTTGTCCAGCGCCGCGAACAACTGCTGCTTGACCGCGAGATCCTCCGCGACCGCCTCGACGGCGAGGTCGACGTCCGCGAACGCGTCGTACGAACCGGCAGGCAGGATCCGCTCCAGCGCGCCCGCCGCGGCCTCGGGGGTCAGCCGCCCCTTGTCGACGGACCGGGCGAACGACTTCCCGATCCGGGTCTTCGCGGCGGCGGCCTTCTCCTCGGTGCGGGCGGCGAGGACGACGTCGTACCCGGCCTTCGCGAAGACCTCGGCGATGCCGGACGCCATGGTCCCGGACCCGGCGACCCCGACGCGGCGGACCCGGCGGCCCGGGACGCCGAAGTCGCCGGGGACCGGGGTGAGGGCGTCGGGAACGACGGCGGGGCTGCCGGGAGCCTCGTACGTGTAGAAGCCGCGGCCCGCCTTGCGGCCGGTCAGACCGGCCTCGCTGAGCTGCCCCAGGATCGGCGCGGGAGCGTGCAGGCGGTCGTGGGAGGAGGTGTACATGGCGTCCAGGACGGTGCGCGCGGTGTCGATGCCGATCAGGTCGAGCAGGGCGAGGGGGCCCATGGGCAGACCGCAGCCCAGGCGCATCGCCGCGTCGATGTCCTCACGGGAGGCGTACCGCGCCTCGTACATCGCCGCCGCCTGGTTGAGGTAGCCGAACAGCAGGCCGTCCGCGACGAAACCCGGCCGGTCGCCGACCGCCACCGGCTCCTTGCCCAGGTCGAGGGCGAGTCCGGTGACCTGCGCGACGGCCTGCGGGGCGGTCAGCACCGACGAGACGACCTCGACGAGCTTCATCGCGGGAGCCGGGTTGAAGAAGTGCAGCCCGAGGACCCGCTCCGGACGCGCGGACTCGGCCGCGAGCCGGGTCACGGACAGGGCGTTCGTCCCCGTCGCGAGGATCGTGTCCGGCCGCACGATCGCGTCCAGCTCGCGGAAGAGCCGCTGCTTGATCTCGTACGACTCCGGCGCGACCTCGATCACGAGGTCGGCGTCCGCGGCCTCCCGCAGGTCGGTGCCCGTGCTGACCAGGGCGAGGGCGTCCGCGCGCTGCCGTTCGGTGAGCCGGCCGCGGGCCACGGCGCGGGCGGTGGAGGTCTCCAGTGCTGCGACACAGCGGGCTGCCTGCGCGGCGCTGACGTCGATGCCGATCACCCGGCGGCCGGCCTTCGCGAGGACTTCGGTGATACCGGCGCCCATGGTGCCGAGACCGACGACGGCGACGGTCCGCAGGGACGCGGTGTCGGTCGCGCCGGGTGCGGTGAGGGAGGAAAGAGAGGAAAGAGAGGAAGGGGACAGGGGAGTGGCCATCGAGGGACTCCAGGGGAGAGGTGACGACTGGGAGAGCGCCGGGTGCGCCGAAGGGGCGCGCGGGGCGCGGAAGGTGCGGGTGATGCCGGGCTGCGAGCGCACACGCCCGGGGCCGCGGACGGGGGCGCGCACACGCCCGCCGGTCGTACGGCGTCCTGCTGGAACCGACCGGCCCTGTCCCGGAGCCGGGTCGTGCTACCCGTGGCGGCTGCGTCACCAGGCCGCCATGAGGAGGTGCGCGGGAGGGTGTCCCGCTCGTCTGAGCTTAACCGGCGAGTAACGAGCGCGCCAGCCCCTGGAGGGACGGACTTCGCCAACCGGCTCCCCTCCTCGTCGTACCCCGCCTACGCTCGGCACCATGGACGAAGAGTTGCGATCACTCACGGAACGCTTACGGCGGGAGTCCGGCGGGGGCGCGCTCTTCGAGCGGCTCGCGGCGGACGACGGCCCCGAAGCGCTGGCGGCTGTGCTGACCGAGCCCGGACAGCCCCTGTGGGCCCGGGAGTTGGCCGCGTTCCGGCTGGGCCTGATGGGCGACCGGCGCGCCTTCGAGGCCCTCGTCCTCCTCCTCAACCACCGCGACCCCCCGCGCTGCGCCTCCGCCGCCCACGCGCTCGCCCGCCTGGGCGACCCCCGCACCGCCCGCGCCGCCGCCGCCCTCGCCACCAACGAACTCCGCGTCGCCTACGCCCTCCACCCCGTCCGCCTCCTGACCGCCCTCGACGCCCCCGAGTCCGTCCCGGCCCTGATCACCACCCTCCGCCGCCGCCTCACCCCCCACGACCCCTACCGACGCGTGGCCCTTGCCTGCGTCGACGGCCTCGGCACCCTCGGCGACGCCCGCGCGCGGCCGGTGCTGCGCGAGGCGCTGGCCCACCCGGCGTTGGCGGAGGCGGCGGTGAGGGCGCTGGGGAAGATCCCGGGGGAGAGGTAGGAGCCCTCCGCGCGGGCGACGCGTCTCGGGAGTCCGCTGCGCGCAGCGAGGATCAGCCGCCCACCTCCCCCACGTACCGCACCTCAGGCACCGCCACCCCGCCCACCTCGAACGGCTCCTCCGTGCCGTCCGGCCGCAGGCCCGCGCGTTCGTAGAACCGGCGCGCGCGGGTGTTGCCCTTGATCACCCACAGGTACAGCCGGGTGTGCCCCCGGGCGGCGAGCTGCCGTAGGGATTCCTGGAGCAGCGCGTGCCCCACGCCCGAGCCGTGGTGGGCGGCGTCGACGTAGAGGGCGTACAACTCGGCGTCGTCCGTAGGGCGTTCGCCCTCGCGGTAGGGGCCGTGGCAGGCCCAGCCGACGACCGTCCCGGCGCGCTCGGCGACGAGGTTCACCACGTTCTCGCCGGCGTTCTCGAAGTGGGCGCGGCGGCGCAGGGCGTCCTCGGGGACGGAGAGGGAGTCCAGATGGGACTGGGGGATCAGACCCCGGTAGGCGGTCTGCCAGCCGCGCACCCGGATCTCGGCGACGCGCTCGCAGTCCGCCAGGACCATCGGGCGGACCAGGCCCGCGACGTGCACGGCGGAGGCGGCGGGGGCGGGAAGACGGGGCGGATCGCTCATGCCACCCATGATGGATCACGGGTCTGACAACGCCCCCGGCATTTACCGGGGCCCGCCCCCGCGCTGGCCTCAGCCCCTGAACCCCAGCAGCCCGTGCAGCGTCGCCCCGTGCGCCGACGGTGTCGCCACCTTGCTGGTCAGCGGCTTCGGGTCGGGCAGGGCCGCGCACACCGCGTCGACGGGCCCGTCGGAGCGCGGCACCGTGCCGTCCTTCAGGTACGCGGCGAGGTGCTTGTCGAGGCAGGTGTTGCCGCTCAGCGTGATGCCGTGGTTCCCGCCGCCCTCCTCGACGACGAGGCTGGAGCCGCGCAGCAGCGCGTGCGTGAGGGCGCCGCCCTCGTACGGGGTCGCCGCGTCGTTGGTCGCCTGGAACAGCAGCACCGGCGGGAGCTTGTGGTTGGCCACGTTCACCGGGCGCAGCGACTTCTGCGGCCAGAACGCGCACGCCGCGTTGTACCAGGCGTTGTTCCAGGTCATGAAGGGCGCCTTCTCGTACGTCGCCCAGTTGTCGGCCCGCCACTGCTCCCAGTCGCGCGGCCAGGCGGCGTCACGGCACTGCACCGCGCTGTAGACGCTGTACCCGTTGTCCCCGGACGCGTCGACCGCGCCGAGGTTCTCGTACACCTCGACCAGCGGAGCGGCGTTCTTGCTGTTGACGTACGCGGCGAACGCCTCGGCGAGGTGGGGCCAGTAGCCGTTGTAGTAGCCGCCCGGCAGGAACGTGTCCTCCAGTTCGGAGGCGCCCACCTTGCCGCCGGCCGGCTTCTTCGCGAGGGCCGCGCGCATGGCGTACCACTTGGTCTCGATCCGCTCGGGGTCGGTGCCGAGGTGGTAGGTGGCGTCGTACTTCGCGATCCACGCCATCAGCGCGCGGTGGCGGTCGTTGAAGGCGTGGTCCTGGGAGAGGTTGTCGTCGTACCAGACGCCCGAGGGGTCGACGATCGAGTCGAGGACCAGACGCCGCACCCGCTCCGGGTACAGCTTCGCGTAGACGGCGCCCAGATAGGTGCCGTACGAGTAGCCGAAGTAGTTCAGCTTCGGGGCGCCGGTGGCCGCGCGGATCGCGTCCATGTCGCGGACGGCGCTCACGGTGTCGATGAACGGCAGGAGCTTCTTGTACTTCTCGCCGCACGCCTTCGCGAACGACTTCACGCGCGTGAGGTTGGCCCGCTCGATCGCCTCGGTGGCGGGCACCGAGTCGGGGCGGACGGGCGTGAAGTACCCGGGCTTGCAGTTCAGCGCGGGCGTGGACTTGCCCACACCGCGCGGGTCGAAGCCGATGACGTCGTACTGCGCGGCGACGCTTTTGGGGAGCGTCGAGGCCACGAAGGCGGCGAGGGACAGGCCGCTGCCGCCGGGGCCGCCGGGGTTGACGAGCAGGGGGCCCTGGGAGGTCTTCGCGGTGTGCGGGACCCGGGTCAGGGCGAGGGTGATGCGCTGCCCGCGCGGATGGCGGTGATCGAGCGGCACCTTCAGGGAGGCGCACTGGAGCGTCGGGTGGTCGGTGGTGCCGCAGCTCTTCCAGGCGAGCTGCGTGGCCGGTGCCGCGGTTGCCTCGACGGGCGCGGCGGTGAGCGTGGCGGCCACGACGGCCGCGGCACCGCACAGTACGGCTGCGCTTTTTCTCATGGAGCCTCCCAGGGACTGCCGGGACCGTGTGGGTCGACGGCCCCCGCGGCATCGTCCCGGGAACGAGGACCGGAAGAACCTGTTCCGCCGATAGTTGACCCGAAAGGAGGCGCCGGACGTGCTCGGAGCAGGCTCAGCCGCACCGGCTCGGCGGGCTTCGGCTCCTAGGTGGCTGGCGCCTGCGGCATCCCCGCGCGCGTGGGCCCGATGCCGTACTCCCGCGCCAGTCCGCGGACCTGACGGATGATCCGCCCCCGCA
>DATCQX010000391.1:0-7953 GCA_036569285.1 Streptomyces sp. | reverse complement strand
CGGCATACCGCGCGGCAGCCCTCCCGGGCTCCACCGGCTTCGCGACGTCCGACGGCCTGGCCCGGATCTACGCGTCCCTGATCGGCGAACTGGACGGCAACCCAAGCCTGTTCACCCCCACGACACTCCAACTCGCCCGCGAGGAACAGTCGTCGGGCCCCGACCGCGTCCTGATCGTCAACTCCCGTTTCGGCCTGGGCTATATGCTCCACAGCCCCGCCTCCCCCTTCCTCTCCCCCACCTCCTTCGGCCACCCCGGCCGAGGCGGCCCCCTCGCCTTCGCGGACCCCGAATCGGGCATCGCGTTCGGCTACGTGACCAACGGCTTCCGCAAAACGGTCACCGCCGACCCGAGGCCGCAGGCACTGGTAAGAGCGGTACGTGAGTCACTGAAGGGGTGAGTGAGGGCCCGGCACCCCGGCCGGTATGTTGGTCGGACCGTGTGAAGGGCATGTGACGACCGGCAGGGGCGGGAATGGGTCCGACGGCAGTCGAGGTCGAGGCGCACCGACAGGAAGACGACGTCGCAACGCCCCCGTGGCCCCGCCACGCCCCCTTCCTCCTGCTGGCCGCCGCCCTGATCCCCGGCACCCTCCTCGTCGTCCTGGGCCGCTGGGGCGACGCCCCGGCCATGCAGGCATGGCGGACGGTAGCCCTGTCGGTCACCGTGCAGGCCCTCCCCTTCCTTCTTCTGGGGACGGCCCTGTCGGGCGCGATCAACGCGTTCGTCCCGGCGTCGGTGTTCCGCAAGGCCCTCCCGAAGCACCCGGCGCTCGCGGTCCCGGTCGCCGGGGTGGCGGGAGTCGTCCTCCCGGGCTGCGAGTGCGCCTCGGTCCCGGTGGCGAACAGCCTCATCGGCAGGGGAGTTACCCCGGCGGCGGCGTTCGCGTTCCTCCTCTCGGCACCGGCGGTGAACCCGATCGTCCTGACGGCGACGGCAGTCGCGTTCCCCGGCGCCCCGATGATGGCCGTCGCCCGCCTGCTCGCCTCCCTCGCGGCGGCCTCCCTGATGGGCTGGCTGTGGCTGCGGTTCGGCAGGGACGAATGGCTGAAGCCGGCCGTGCGGCACACGGGACACGAGCAAGGGGGCAGCCGCTGGGCGGAGTTCAGGGAGGGGTTCCAGCACGACTTCCTCCACGCGGCCGGGTTCCTGGTGATCGGCGCGATGGCGGCGGCCACCTTCAACGTCGCCGTCCCCCGCACGTGGGTGGACACCTTCGCCAACTCCCCTTGGTTGTCAGTCGTGTTCCTCGCCGCGCTGGCGATCGTCATCGCGGTCTGCTCGGAGGCGGACGCGTTCGTCGCGGCGTCCCTGACCGGCTTCTCCCCCACCGCACGGCTGACGTTCATGGTCGTCGGCCCGATGGTCGACCTCAAACTCATCGCCCTCCAAGCCGGCACGTTCGGGCGGGCGTTCGCGTGGCGCTTCTCGGCGGCGACGACGGTGGTGGCGGTGCTCTGCGCGGCCCTGATCGGAGGTGCCCTCCTGTGAAACGCGCACTCCAGGCAGCCCTGTTGACGCTGACCGGCGTCGGCCTCCTCCAAGTCGCCCTGTTCACGGACGTGTTCCTGCGCTACGTGAAGGAGGGGATGCGCCCGCTGCTGATCGTCTCCGGCGTCGTCCTCCTGCTGCTGGGTCTCGCGGAGGCCTGGTCGGCATACCGCCACCGCGACTCCCACGACACCCATGTCCCGCGCACGGCTTGGCTGTTGTTCCTCCCGGCACTGAGCCTCCTGCTGTACGCGCCCCCGGAACTGGGCGCGTACACGGCGTCTCGGGAGCCTCCGAAGGCGCTGGCGGCCACTCCGGACGACGGCTTCGACCCCCTGCCCCCGACTTCCCCTCTCCCCATCACCCTTGGCGACTTCGCGTCCCGAGTCCAACAGGACCGCACGAAGGCCATCGCCCACCGCCCGGTGACCATGACCGGCTTCGTCACCCCCACGTCCACCAGGGACGAGTGGTACGTGACCCGCCTGATCCTGAGCTGCTGCGCGGCGGACGCCCAGTCGATGAAGGTGAAGGTGTACGGCGTGGCACCCCCCAAGGCCGACACCTGGGTCTCGATCACCGGAACCTGGCACCCCACCGGCGCCCTGGGCACCCCATCGGCCGAAGTGGCCCTGGACGCACACACGTTGAGGAAGATCGACCGGCCCTCGAACGGCTACCAGGACGCCCTTCCCCTGGGCTGACTCATCCGCCGCGCAGCATCAACCCGATCCCCACGACAAGCACCCCTGCCGCGACCACTCTCGACACCCCGAACCGCTCCTTGAAGAACACCGACCCGATCGCGGCCCCCACGATGATCGACGACTCCCGCAGTGCGGCGATCGGCGCGAGTTCGGCACGGGTCTGCGCCCACAGGACCAACGCGTAGGCGGTGAAGAGGAGGAGAGCGCCGACCGCCCCAACTCCCGCATGGGGCTTGAGCCGAGAGAAAGTCTCCCCTCTCCAGCGCGCCCACGCGTACAGCGGCAGCACACTCCCCTGGACGATCATCAGCCAGGCGATGTACCCGAACGAGGACCCGGCGGCCCGGACGCCGAGTCCATCGACGACGGTGTACAGGGCGATGGTGAACCCGGTCCCGAGCGCCGCCCCGATGGCGGCCCAGTTCGGACGGCGCCCCCGAAGTCCCCACAAGGCGACGCCGGTCAGCCCCGCACACGACAGCGCGATCCCCAACGCGCCCCAGCCGTTCGGGACTTCATGTGCGAACAGTGCGGCGAGGAGCGTGACGACGAGAGGCGCACTGCCTCTCGCGATGGGGTACGCCTGCCCGAAGTCCCCGATCCGGAAAGCCCACATGAGCAGCGCCAAGTAGGCGATGTGGAGGACCGCCGAGGCGAGCAGGTACTGCCAGGCCGCCTCCGGAAACCCCACGAACGGCGCGGCGAGCAGCCCGACCACACCACCGCCTCCGGTGATGAGCGTGAACCCCACCAGCTTGTCCGGGATCTTGTGGGCCAGCGCGTTCCAGCAGGCGTGTGTGACGGCGGCGAGCAGTACGGCGGCGGTGACCCCGGGGGTCACGACTCCCGCACGTCGACGACCGTCGCGCCCGCGTACTTCACCAACTTCCCCGGCTCCATGGGGAACACGGCGTGCGGGTTCCCGGCGGCGGCCCACACCTCCGCGAACTCCAGCAGTCCGCGATCGGCAAGCACTCTCGTCCTGGTCAGATGCCCGAACGGCGGCACGCCCCCGATGGCGTACCCCGTGACCTCCCGTACGACCTTGGCGTCAGCGCGCGTCACCCTCTCGACGCCCAGCACCTGGCTGACGGCCTCCACATCGACCCTGGACGCCCCGTCCATGAGCACCACCACCGGCACGCCATCCGCCGCGAAAATCAACGACTTGCAGATCTCCCCCAGCCCACACCCGATCGCCGCAGCCGCCTCCGCAGCGGTCCGCGTAGCCTCCGGAAACCTCCGTACTCTCCCCAACACCCCGTCCAAGCCCATCTCTTGAAGTGCCTCGGCGAAAAGGGGGTGCGCGTCTGTCGTCGTCATGAACCGCACGTTAGCGGTGTGTGTAGGGGGCAGGCGACGGTATTCGAACGATCACCTCAGCCGAACGCCACCGCTGTCCGCATCCCGACTCCGACCGGCACGGGAAGAGCCGGCAGCCCCAGGACGAACATCCGTGTGAGGGAGGAGAGCCGACGCAAAGGCGAGGCGAACGCGCAGCCCGCCAGGATGGCGACGCCGAGCGGGAACAGGGCCCGTGAGCCTCGCGTACGTCTCGGGCCGCCCGACAACTCCTCCTGCCCGGACCGGCGTCCGGCACATCCCCGTGTTCGGCGCCGTCCCCGCCGTCCGCATGAGCACCTGTGCTCAGACCGACCGGGCCACCCGGAACCCCACGTCGTCCACCGCGAAGGCGGGATGGCTGCGGCGGCGTACGGAGGCTCGGCAGCTCCAGTGCTCGTCGAACCAGCCGCCGCCCCTCAACACCCGGTAGGAACCGTAGACATCGGGGTCGTAGAGATCCCAGCACCACTCCCACACGTTGCCCAACAGGTCGTGGAATCCCCAGGAGTTGGGCTGCCGAGTCCCTACCTCATGTATCCGCTCACCGGAGTTGGCGCGGTACCAGGCGATGTCGTCGAGGGGCCCGTAGCGAGGGCCGGAGGTGCCCGCCCGGCAGGCGTTCTCCCATTCGGCCTCGCAGGGAAGGCGGTAGCCGGCGGAGTTCACCAACTCGACCTCCTCACAGTCGGGTTCACCCCGAAAGCGGTATGCCGGGCGCAGCCCCTCCGCCAGAGAAAGGGTGTTGCAGTAGCGGACGGCGTCGAGCCAGGAGACGTCGACGGCGGGGAGGTGGGGGTCGGTGAGGGCGGTTCCGGTCACCTCCGCGTAGTCGGCCTGCGTCACCGGCCGGGCCGACAGCTCGTAGGGCGCCAGTTTCACCGTCCAACTCGTCGATGTACGCCGGTCGTTGAGTACGACGTCGCCCGCGCCTACCGTGATCATCCGTAAGTCCATGGGCAGATGATCGCAGCGACGCGGGCGAAGTCGGTGCCGGTGAGGGCTCCCCGTCCCCACGGACCCTCACCGGCGGCTCATGCGGGGCGAGTTACGCGTGCACCAGCTCCTTGTCGTCGTCCTTCTTCGCGAGGCGATCCGCCTCGGTGCGCAGCCCCTCACCCTCGATGTCGACGTTGGGCAGCACGCGGTCGAGCCACTTCGGCAGCCACCACGCCTTCGCCCCGAGCAGCGCGAGGACGGCCGGCACGATGACCATGCGGACGGCGAACGCGTCGAAGAGGACGGCGGTCGCGAGGCCGAAGCCCATCATCTTGATCATGGATTCGCTGGAGGTGATGAACCCGGCGAACACGGCGATCATGATGACGGCGGCGGCGCTGACGACCCGCGCCCCGTACTTGAAGCCGGTGACGATCGCCTCGCTGGGCCGCTCCCCGTGGACGTACGCCTCCCGCATCCGCGTCACGAGGAACACCTCGTAGTCCATGGCGAGTCCGAAGACCACACCGACCAGGAAGATCGGCGTCATCGACATGATCGGACCGGTCTCGTCGACCCCGATGAGGCTTGCCAGCCAGCCCCATTGGAAGACGGCGACGACGGCGCCGAGCGCGGCGAGGACGGAGAGCAGGAACCCGAGGGCGGCCTTGAGCGGAACGAGGATCGAGCGGAAGACGAGGATCAGCAGCAGGAAGGCGAGGCCAACCACCAGCCCCAGATAGGGAATCAGCGCGTCGTTCATCTTCTGCGAGATGTCGATGTTGACGGCTGTGGTGCCGGTCACCAGGACGTGCGCGCCGGTGTCGGCCTTGATCCCGTCCGCCTTGCCACGGATCGCGTGGACGATGTCCTCGGTCTCGGCCGACGCCGGCTTCGAGTCGGTGGTGACGGTGATCATCGCCGTGTCACCGGCCTTGTTGAACACCGCCGGGGTGACGGCCCGAACTCCCTTGATTTCCTTGATGTCTTCGGCCACGTCGGCCGCGGCGGCCTTCGGGGCGCGGCTGTCCTTCGCGTCGAGCACGACCATCAGCGGACCGTTGAAGCCGGGCCCGAAGCCCTCGGAGAGCAGGTCGTAGGCGCGGCGCTGCGTGCTGGACGTCGGCTTCGATCCGTCGTCAGGCATACCGAGTTGGAGCTGGCTGACGGGCAGCGCGATCGCCCCGAGGCCGATCACACCGAAGGCCAGCACGGCGACGGGCCGACGCAGCACGAAGCGGGCCCAACGGGTGCCCATGTTGGGCTTGTCGACGACTCCTGCGTGCTGACTGGCGTCACCTTGAACGGAGTTGCCCTGCGTGGAGTCGGCCTTGCCCTTGCCCTTCCCGAACAGCTTGCTCTTCTCCCCGGCCCGCGAGACCTTCCGCCCCGCGTACCCGAGCAGCGCCGGAACCATCGTCAGCGCGATGAGGACGGCGACGGCGACCGTACCGGCGGCGGCCACCCCCATCTTCGTCAGCATCGGAATGTTGACGACGGAGAGCCCGGCCAGCGCGATGATGACCGTCAGCCCGGCGAAGACGACCGCCGAGCCGGCGGTGCCGACCGCGCGCCCGGCGGCCTCCTCCCGGTCACGTCCGTCGGCGAGTTCGCTGCGGTAGCGGGAGACGATGAACAGGGCGTAGTCGATGCCGACGGCGAGGCCGATCATCGAGGCCAGCGTGGACGTCGTCGAGCCGAGGTCGAGCGTGGAGGCGAGGGCGGTGATGGTCGAGATGCCGATACCGACGCCGATGATCGCGGTGAGCAGCGGGAGCCCGGCCGCGACCATCGAGCCGAGCGTGACGACGAGGACGAGCGCGGCGACGGCGATGCCGATGACCTCGCCGATCGGGGCCTCACCGGCCTCCTTCAGCGCGTCGCCGCCGAGTTCGACGGTCAGCCCGGTGTTCCGCGCCTCGGCGGCGGTCTTCTCGAGGGCGTCCCGCGAGGAGTCCTTCAACTCCATACCGGGGACTTTGTACTTGACGGACGCGTAGGCGACCGTGCCGTCCTTGCTGACCGCGTGCGTCGTGAACGGGTCGGTGACAGAGGCGACTTCGGCGCCGCTGCCCAGTTCCTCGACGGTCTTCTCGACGGTCGCCTTGTTCTCGGCGTCCGTCATCTTCTCGCCGTCGGGGGCCTTGAAGACGACCCGGGCGGTGCCGCCGTCGGCCGACGCGCCGGGGAAGCGCTGTTCGAGGAGGTCGAAGGTCTTCTGGGCCTCCGTGCCGGGGATGGAGAACGAAGTCTCCCCGGCGGCGGGGGCATTGGCAGCGCCGACCCCGGCAAGGGTCAGCAGGGCTATCCAGATCAGGGCGACGAGATGCCGTCGTCTGAAGGACATGCGGCCCAACTTGTAGAGGAACGTGGCCACGGAGGCGGACTCCCGGTCAGTCGTGGGGTGTTCAGGGCAGGGGTGACCGGCGCGGGTGTGCGCGGGGAGGGGAAGCCCGTTCCAGGGCGGCGCCGATCGGCCCGACGACGTGAGCGGTGACGTCAAATGGGCTTGTTCATAAGGGGGTTGGGTCAGGCTGTGGGGTCGACGCCGAGTGCGGGGAGCACCACCGCGTCGATGTAGGAGAGGAGGAACGCCTGGGTGGGCGGCTGGTCGTCGAGCAGCATCCGGGTGACGAAACCGCCGACCAGCATGTGCATCATGAACTCCAACGCCGGGCAGTCCGCGCGGACTTCACCCCGGTCGATGGCCCGCTGGACCACCTGGTTGAAGTCGGAGAGGTCCGGGTCGATCAGCAGCTCCCGCAGCGCCTCGCGCAGATCCGGGTTGTTGTGCATCGCCATGGCGAGGCCCCGCATCAGCGCCGAGTTCTGCTCGTGCGTCCAGTCGTCCTCCAGCATGATCGCCGCATGCAGGTCGCCGCGCAGCGAGCCGGTGTCGATGTCGTGGGCCGCGCTGGGCTTGTCGTGCCGGATGGCCCTGACGACCAGCTCGGCCTTGCCGCCCCACTGGCGGTAGAGCGTGGCCTTGCTGGAGCGGGTGCGGGCGGCGATGGCGTCCATGGTGAGGGCGTCGTAGCCGACCTCGCGGAGCAGTTCGAGGACGGCGCCGTACAACTCCGCCTCGCGTTCGGGCGTGATCCGACTGCGACGCGCCGTTGCGACCTCAGCCATGACCGGCCCTTCCGCTCTCCGCGTTTCTTCCTACGCCCACGAAGATACCCGAGAACGCAAGCGAAACGAAACGGTTTCGTACGTGTTATGGGTCACGTCTGTGAAGGATGTGTAAGCGGGCGCCTGCGTGATGCACCGCCCAGCTCTGAGTTGCTGCTCCCCCGCCCCCGGAAAAGCATAGAAACCGTGAGCTACCTGCGTCTCCCCCACCTCAGCGGCGACCTCCTGTGCTTCGTCGCCGAGGACGACCTCTGGCTGGCCCCCCTCGACGGCCCCGGCCGCGCCTGGCGCCTCACCGTGGACCGCACCAAGACCGGCCACCCCCGCTTCTCCCCCGACGGC
>DATCQX010000390.1:0-9158 GCA_036569285.1 Streptomyces sp. | reverse complement strand
GATCCGCCCGATGTCCTTGCGGAAGTAGATCAGCACCGCCGCTTCCGTACCGATCTGCGTGATCGCCGTGAACGCGGCACCGGGGTCCTCCCAGCCGGAGAACGCCGCGGTGAGCCGCAGGTGCGCGCTGGAGGAGACGGGGAGGAACTCGGTCAGCCCCTGGACGAGTCCGAGGATGAGGGATTCAAACCAAGACATGAGGTTACGGAGTCCAAGTGCCGATCGGGAACAGACGAGGAACGCGACAACGGCGTCAACGGCCGCCGGTGGCACGGCGGCACGCCGCGCGCGGAGATCAACGGGTGCAGGGGGCAGCGTAGCGTCCCGCGCGGACAGGGCGGGAAACAGGGTCCGCCCGGCCCCGATATCCCCCCATTCGACCTGTTGACCCGCCCCGCCGTCGCCGCATACGTTGCTGCCGAGAGAAAGCGCTTGCTGCGGGGGTCGCCCCCCGGCTCGCGCGGACGGCCGCCAGTTCGAGGAGTGCTGATCAGCCCATGCCCCCGACCGCTCCCCTCACCGGCCGCAGGATCCGCGCGGCCGTCATCGGCACCGGGGCCATCGGCCGCGGCTCGCACCTCCCGGCGCTCCAGACGCTCGCCGAGGAGGGCGAGGTCGAGATCGTCGCCGCCGTCGACGTCAATGCCGAGGCCGTCGCCGCGTTCTGCGCCGAGGGCGGGGTCCCGCACGCGTACACCGACCTGGAGCTGATGCTCGCCGAGCAGCGCCCCGACCTGGTGACCATCTGCACCCCGCCCACCCTGCACCGCGCCCAGAGCCAGGCCGCGCTGCGGGCCGGCGCCTGGGTGCTGTGCGAGAAGCCGCCCGTCCTCACCCTGGCCGAGTACGACGCCGTCGCCGCCGAGGAGGGGACGGCGACAGGCCCCTACTCCTCCATCGTTTTCCAGCACCGTTTCGGTTCAGGCACCCGGCACGTCCGCAGGCTCCTCGCCGAGAAGGCGCTCGGCCGGCCGCTCGTCGCACACTGCCAGACCACCTGGTACCGGGACACCGCCTACTACGCCGTGCCGTGGCGCGGCCGGTGGGCCACCGAGGGCGGCGGGCCCGCCATGGGCCACGGCATCCACCAGATGGACCTCATGCTCGACCTGCTCGGCGCGTGGAGCGAGGTGCGCGCCATGGCCGGACGGCTCGTGCACGACGTGGAGACCGAGGACGTCTCCACCGCGCTGCTGCGCTTCGAGAACGGCGCCATGGCGACCGTCGTCAACAGCGTCCTCAGCCCCGACGAGGTCAGCCGGATCCGCATCGACTGCGAGCGGGCGACCGTCGAACTCGTCCACCTCTACGGGCACTCCAACGCCAACTGGACGATCACCCCGGCGCCCGGCGTCTCCGAGGAGGAGGCCGCGTCCTGGCTCGACTTCGGTGCGGACGTGCCGAGTTCGCACCTGGAGCAGTTGCGGGAACTGGTCGCCAGCATGCGTGCCGGTGAACGGCCGCGGCTCAGCGGGGAGGAGGGGCGGGCGAGCCTCGAACTCGTCAGCGCGCTCTACAAGTCGGCGTTCACCGACGTCACCGTCCGGCGCGGGGAGATCGGCGAGGGCGACCCCTACTACACCGCCCTGCACGGGGGCGCGCCCGGCTGGGCGCCCGAGGAGGGGTCCGCGTGAGGGTCGTCCACGCGCACGGCGAGCGCATCACCGTCACCGAGCCGGTCACCGGCGTCGAACTCCTCTCCTACGTCTACCGGGCGGAGGCCGACTGGGAGGCGCCCAAGCCGTACATCCACCCGCTGCGCACGCTCGCCGGAGACGTCGTCACCGACTACCGGCCCAACGACCACCGCTGGCACAAAGGCCTCTCCCTGACCGCCTCGCACCTCTCCGGCGCGAACCTGTGGGGCGGCAACTCCTATGTCCACGGCGAAGGTTACCTCGCGATCCCCGAGCGCGTGGGCTCGATGCGGCACGTCGCCTTCGACGAGGTGAGCGCGGCGGACGGCCGTGTCGTGATCGCCGAGCGGCTCACCTGGCACCCGTACGACGGCGAGCTGTGGGCCGAGGAGACGCGCCGGGTCGAGGTCCACGACGTCGACCCGGACTCCCGCTCCTGGGCACTGACGTGGACGAGCGCCATCACCAACCGGCGTACGGAACCTCTCCTGTTCGGCAGTCCCACCACCGCCGGACGTGAAATGGCGGGCTACACCGGGCTGTTCTGGCGTGGGCCGCGTGCCTTCCGGGACGGCCGCATCATCGGCCCCCACGGGGAGGGGCCCGAACTCATGGGCACCCAGGGGGAATGGCTCGCCCTCTCCGGCGAGCACGACGGCACCGACGGCCACGCCACCGTCGTCCTCGTCCACGCCCCCGAGAACGCCGGCGGGCACCCCGCCCACTGGTTCGTGCGCAACGAGCCCTTCGCCGCCATGGCCCCCTCCTGGGCCTTCTTCGAGGAACTGGAGCTGCCGCCGGGGGAGACCCTCACCCGGCGTTACCGGGTCGTCGTCGCGGACGGGGCCTGGGAGCGGGACGACATCGCCAAGTACCTGGAGGAGCGCCCGTGGTGAACGGTTTCGCGGGGTTGCCCGGCGGCGTCGGTCTGTCCCGCCTGTGCGTGTACGACTGGCCCGCCGCCGACGGCCTCCACGGCGGAACTCCCCATATGCATCTGGCCTGTTCGGAAGGGTACGTGGTGACCGGCGGGCAGGGTGCCGTCGAGACCCTCACCGCGTCGGGGTTCGAGGTCACCCCGCTCGCGCCGGGCACGGTCGCCTGGTTCACCCCCGGCACCATCCACCGCCTCGTCAACGAGGACGACCTCCAGATCGCCGTCCTCATGCAGAACTCCGGGCTCCCCGAGGCCGGCGACGCGGTCCTCACGCTGCCCCCGGAGTACCTGACCGACCCCGACACGTACGCCTCGGTCACCCGGATCCCGCTGGACGCGTCCCGGGAGGAGCAGGAGGAAGTCGCCCGCAGTCGCCGGGACTTGGCCCTGGAGGGCTATCGGCGGCTCCGGGAATCCCCCGCCGCCCTGGACGCCTTCCACACCGCCGCCGCCGCTCTCGTCCGACCCCGGCTGGACGAGTGGCGGGGGCGCTGGGAGTCGGGTGCCCTCGCCGCCGCCCGGGCGACCGAGGCCCAACTCGACAGCCTCGCCCGAGGCGACGCCTCCCATCTGCGGGACGCCGCTGTGCGGGCCGAACAGCCCGCTGAGCGGGGGAAGTTCGGGATGTGCGGGCGGCTGGACGTGTACGCGTTGGAGGAGTGAGGCGGTGAGACTCCTGCGGGGTGCCGGTCTACTGCTGATCGAACGTCCAGGTGAGTGCCACTTGTCCCGCTTCCGGGACGCCGCCGGCGCGGCGGTACGTCGACAGGGCCGCGGCATTGTCCTCGTCCGTGATCGTCCACACGCCGTAGCAGCCCCGTTCGCGTGACAGGCCGGCAAGCGCCGACACCACGCCCGCGGAACGACTCGTGCGCGGTCCGCCAGGAACCGTTCCGTGGGCTCCCGTTCTGGGGCGGTGTCGAAGAGGTGTCCGGCGGCGACGACCGCCTCGGCGTGAGTGACGCGACGGATCTCAGTGCGAGGATCCTGGCACTTTCCGGCGTCGGCGGTCGGCCATTTTCTCGACAGGGCGGCATGGGTTCGCGGACGGCCGTGAGGCGATCAGGGCAGGTCGGAACGCGATGACGAGGAAACGCGCGATGTCCCCACCACCCGCGGGGGCTCCGGCCCGAGGCCGGTCGGGATCTCCGCGGCAGCGGCGCGCATCCCCGGGCGGATCGGCCGACCTACGGCACCTGTCGCGCGGGCACTGTTCGGTCGGCGCTCTCGCCACCAGACGCGTACCGCGCTCGCGAACTTCGACGGGGACATCGGCGTCGGCGTGCGCCACCTCGTCGGCCGGACCTGGCGGCGGGCCCTTCACGGAGCGCGTTCCTCTTGGGCGGCCCGGTCGACCCCATCGGGCTCCCCGCCGTCTCCGTGCGGCACGGCCTCGTTCCGGAGCGGCGGTACTCCGTCGCCCTGGACCGGGTGACAGCGGTGTGGCGTGCCCTCACCTCGACGCCCTCGTGGCGAACTCTGCCGGAGGGCATCTCGTCCTGGCGCTGCTGAGCAGGATCGTGTCCGACGTTCCGGGTGACGCCTCCGGCAGAGCACGTGCCCGTGTCAGAAGAGGTCGCGGTACTGGTTGAAGCCGGTGCCGATCCTGGCGCGGGACTTGAAGGGCGCGGTCGCCTTGCTCGACCCCTTGTAGAGCCACAGGTTGCCCTTGAGGTCGCGCGTGAGGAGGTCGCTGTGGCCGTCCTCGTCGACGTCGCCCGTGGCCACCAGTTTGTTGAACTGGTTCCAGCCCGAACTCACCTTCAGGCGGGACGCGAAGGGCTTGCGCGCATTGCCGGTGCCCTTGTACAGCCACAGGACGCCCTGCTTGTCGCGGGCGACGATGTCCGGCTTGCGGTCGCCGGTCAGGTCGCCCTGGCCGGTGACCTGGGTGTACTGGTTCCAGCCGGGGCCGACCTTGACGCGCGGTGCGAGCGTGCCGTCCGCCTTGGTCTGGAAGCGCCACAGGACGCCCTGCTTGTCGCGGGCCAGCAGGTCGGGGTGGCGGGCGCCGGTCAGGGTGCCGGGGGAGAAGACGACGTTGTACCGGCCCCAGCCGGTGGCCACCTTCTTGAGACGGCCGCCGCGCCAGAGGTTCAGCGTGCCGTTGTCCATGACGTGGTAGGCGCCGTCCTGGTAGCCCGTCAGGTCGGGGTCGATCGACACCTCGACCCTGAGGTGCGGCCAGACACCGACGCCCGACCGCTCGTCGAAGCCGCCCTTCCCGTCCGGCATGTAGACGTACCTCTGGCCCGAGGGGAGGACCCCGGTGAGGAAGAAGGACGGCGCGGCGGGGGTGGGCTTGTGCTGCCGGGCCGCGGTGTCCCTCACGGGGGCGTCGGCCAGAGCGGTGCCGGCGGAGGCGCCGACCAGGACGACGGCGATCGCCGAGGTGACGAGACGCGACAGGACGCGTGCACGCCGGGAGGACTGGGCCACGTGTGACTCCATGAGGTGTGCGGAAAACAGGCGGTGCGCTCTGCGTGGATACCCGGAGCGACCGAACTATTGTCCGAATCCTCGCATGTCTGGCCCAGTGATTTTACGGTGAGGCGGGGAGGGGGCCCGCGAGGGTCCAGCCCGGGGACTGGGGGTGGGGGGTGAGGTCCTCGTGGGTCACTTCGTGGCCGCAGAGGGTGCAGGTGACGGTGGGGATCAGTTCGTGGCCGCAGGTGTGTTCCAGGGACATGGGCGGGGCTGTGGGGTGGAGGTGGCGGTCGCCCCAGGACATCAGCATGAGGAGGACCGGCTCCAGGTCCAGGCCCGCCGGGGTGGGGCGGTATTCGTGGCGCGGGGGGCGGTCCGAGTAGGTGTGTTTGGTGAGGATGTCCGCGTCGACCAGGCGGCGCAGGCGGGCGGAGAGGACGTCGCGGGGGGCGCCGATGTTGCGGACGAGCTGGTCGAAGCGGCCGTTGCCCATGAGGACCTCGCGGACGATCAGGAGGGCGTATTTCTCGCCGACGAGGGAGAGGGTGTCGGCGATGGAGCAGGGGCGGGGGTCCTTGGGGGCGGCCATGGGGCCAGTCTAGGTGAGCGTTTGGATTTCCAACTTTGCTGGTCCGGTGGGTGTCTCGAGAGTTACTGTGGGTTTGGAAATCAAACTGACCCTCGGAGGCATTCCATGCGCGACGCCGTCATCGTCGAAGCCGTCCGCACTCCCGTCGGCAAGGGCAAGCCCGGCGGCTCCCTGTCCCACGTCCACCCCGTCGAACTCCTCGCCCACACGCTGCGCACCCTCGTCGACCGCGCCGGAGTCGACCCCGCGCTCGTGGACGACGTCATCGGCGGCACCGTCGACCAGGTCGGCGAGCAGGCCATGAACACCACCCGGTACGCCGTCCTCTCCGCCGGCTTCCCGGAGTCCGTGCCCGCGGCGACGGTGGACCGGCAGTGCGGCTCCTCCCAGCAGGCCGTCCACTTCGCCGCGCAGGGCGTGATGGCGGGCGCCTACGACCTCGTCGTCGCCTGCGGGGTCGAGTCGATGAGCCGGGTGCCGATGTGGTCGAACGTCCCCGAAGGCAAGGACCCCTTCGGCCCGGGGATCGCCCGGCGCTACCCGGAGGGCCTCGTCCCGCAGGGCGTCAGCGCCGAACTGATCGCCGCGAAGTGGTCCCTCACCCGCGCGCAGCTCGACGAGTTCGCCGCGTCCTCCCACCGCAAGGCCGCCGACGCGTGGGAACGGAGCCGTTTCGACGCCGAGGTCGCGCCCCTGGACGGCGTCACCCGCGACGAGTCGGTACGCCCCGGCACCACCCCCGAGATCCTGGCCGGCCTCAAGCCCGCCTACTACGACCCCGCCGTCGCCGAACGCTTCCCCCAGATCGAGTGGAACGTCACCGCGGGCAACGCCAGCCCCGTCAACGACGGCGCCTCCGCCGTCCTCATCGCCTCCGCCGACACCGCCGCCCGCCTCGGCCTGCGCCCCCTCGCCCGCCTCCACAGCTTCGCCGTCACCGGCTCCGACCCCCTCCTCATGCTGACCGGCGTCATCCCGGCCACCGAGAAGGTGCTGCGCCGCGCCGGACTCACCCTCGACGACATCGACCTCTTCGAGGTCAACGAGGCGTTCGCCAGCGTCGTCCTCGCCTGGAGCCAGGAGACCGGCGCCGATCTCGGCAGAGTCAACGTGGACGGGGGCGCGCTCGCCCTCGGGCACCCGCTGGGCGCGAGCGGGACGCGGCTGACGACGACGCTGGTGCACTCGATGCGGGAGCGGGGGGCGCGGTACGGGCTGCAGACGATGTGCGAGGCGGGGGGACTGGCCAACGCGATGATCCTGGAGGCCGTCTAGATCAAAAAAGAGGTCCGGGTAAAAATGTTACTCGGTCTCGGAAAGTCCCTGCTTCCCCCGGAAGTGATGCCTCTTCCGCCACGCCACCGCGGCCCCCGCCACCGACGGCAGCGCGATCGCCGCGACCGCGATCAGGAACACCGGCGACGTCGGCGACGACGCCCGCGCCCCGGCGACGACGTACGCGGCCGTGTTGGGCACCGAGCCCAGCGCGGTCGCGAACAGGAAGGGGAACCAGCCGATGCGGGAGACGGCGGCACCGTAGTTGGCCAGCCAGAACGGCATCCCGGGAAACAGCCGCGCCGCCAGCATCGACCGCATGCCGTGCCGGCTCAGCTGACCGTCCGCCGCCCTCAGGACCCGCCCCCGCAGCAACGGCCGCAGCGCGTCCTGCCCCAGCACCCGGCCGAGACCGAAGGCGATCCCGGAACCGAGGACCGTCCCCGCCAGCGTCGTCACGAGCCCCACCTCCCAGCCGAACAGAGCGCCGGCGGCGAGGTTCAGGAACGGCCGGGGCACGAAAGCCACCGTGCACAGCGCGTACGCGACCGTGAAGACGGCGGCGGCCGACGCACCCGTCATATGGGGCGGCCAGCCGTCCTCGAGGAGCTTCTGCGGCTCGAAGAGCAGCACACTCGCCCCCGCCGCCGCGAGCAGCACGACCAGCAGCGAGAAACGGGACCAGGGAGCGAGCAGCACGCGCGCGTACCGCCCCGCCGGCGCGGCGACGGGTACGACGAGCTCCGTGGCGGCGGCCCGGGGAGAGGCCGTGGCGGTGCCCCCAGAGCGGGTGGTGGCATCGAGCATTCCGTGACGGTAGCCCACGAAGACATGTGATCGCTGTATGGGTCTTCTCACCGGGACGGCACTGAACGGCACGGCACGGAAAACCGTTCGACGCGCGCCGGTACTTCGACGAGGATCGAGTACATGTTCCGGTACGCCTTCCACCTCGCAGCATCCGCCGTCGCGGATGCCCCGAAGGCTGCCGCCGCGTACGTCCCGGCCGCTGTCGACGGCGCCCGAAGCTGACCCTCCCCCGGAAGTCCGGCGGACCCCGCGAGGGGAGGGTCGGACGGATCACCGGGGTCCCGTCTCTTTTCGCGCACAGCCACAGCTTCGAGGTACCGCCATGTCCAAGACCGCGTACGTACGCACCAAGCCGCATCTCAACATCGGCACGATGGGCCATGTCGACCACGGCAAGACCACCCTCACCGCCGCCATCACCAAAGTCCTCGCCGACCACGGCACCGGCACGTTCGTGCCGTTCGACCGCATCGACCGCGCCCCCGAGGAGGCCGCCCGCGGCATCACCATCAACATCTCGCACGTCGAGTACGAGACCGACACCCGGCACTACGCGCACGTCGACATGCCCGGTCACGCCGACTTCGTCAAGAACATGATCACCGGCGCGGCGCAGCTCGACGGGGCGATCCTCGTCGTCTCCGCGCTCGACGGGGTCATGCCGCAGACCGCCGAACACGTCCTGCTGGCCCGGCAGGTCGGCGTCGACCACATCGTCGTCGCCCTCAACAAGGCCGACGGCGCGGACGAGGAGCTGATCGAACTCGTCGAGCTGGAGGTCCGCGACCTGCTCACCACGCACGGGTACGGCGGCGACAGCGCGCCCGTCGTCCGCGTGTCGGGGCTCAAGGCCCTTGAGGGCGACCCTCGTTGGGTCGCCTCCGTCGAGGCGCTGCTCGACGCGGTCGACACGTACGTGCCGATGCCCGAGCGGTATCTCGACGCGCCGTTCCTGCTGTCCGTCGAGAACGTCCTCACCATCACCGGGCGCGGGACCGTCGTCACCGGGGCCGTCGAGCGGGGGACCGTGCGGGTCGGGGACCGGGTCGAAGTGCTCGGCGCCGGCATCGACACCGTCGTCACCGGCGTCGAGACCTTCGGGAAGCCGATGGAGGAGGCGCAGGCCGGCGACAGTGTCGCGCTGCTGCTGCGGGGAGTGCCTCGGGACGCCGTCCGGCGGGGGCATGTCGTCGCGGCGCCGGGGAGTGTGGTGCCTCGGCGGAGGTTCACGGCGCAGGTGTATGTGCTGTCCGCGAAGGAGGGCGGGCGGGCGACGCCGGTTTCCACCGGGTATCGGCCTCAGTTCTACATTCGGACGGCGGATGTGGTGGGGGACGTCGACCTGGGTGAGGTTGCTGTCGTGCGGCCGGGGGAGCGGGTGGACATGACCGTTGAGCTGGGGCGGGAAGTGCCGCTGGAGGCGGGGCTCGGGTTCGCCATTCGTGAAGGTGGCAGGACTGTGGGGGCTGGGACTGTCACCGCC
>DATCQX010000389.1:0-7386 GCA_036569285.1 Streptomyces sp. | reverse complement strand
AGGCCCGCCCCGCACATGAGGGTGGCGCCGATGGAGAAGGCGAGGACGGTGTCGGCCCTCTGGCCGCTCTCCGTGAGGTCCGCGAAGAGGAGGGGGCCGCTGATGCCTCCGGCGGCGGTGCCCAGGGCATAGAAGAAGGCGATGGACAGGGCGCGGGTCTCCATGGGGAAGATCTCGGAGACGGTGAGGTAGGCGCTGGAGGCCCCGGCGGAGGCGAAGAAGAGGACGGCGCACCAGCAGGCGGTCAGCGTGTCCGCGTCCAGGGAGCCCCGGCCGAAGAGCCACGCCGTGAGGAACAGGAGGGTGCCGGACAGGAGGTAGGTCCCCGAGATCATGACGCGGCGGCCCACGGTGTCGAAGAGGCGGCCGAGCAGGAGGGGGCCGCAGAAGTTGCCCACCGCGATCACCGCGAAGTAGTAGCCGGTGCGGTCGGCGGAAATGTCGTAGAACGTCGTCAGGATCGCCCCGAATCCGAAGGTGATGGCGTTGTACAGGAACGCCTGCCCGACGAAGAGGGCGAAACCGAGAACCGCGCGCCGGCGGTAGCGGCCGAAGACGGTCCGGGCGATCTCCAGGAACGTCACGGTCCCCCGCCGCCGGATCTCCAGCTCCCCCTCCGGCTGCGGCAGTCGCACGCCCCGCTCGGCCTCCACCCGCCGTTCGATCCCGGCGACGATCTCCTCGGCCTCCTCCTGCCTCCCGTGCATCAGCAGCCACCGGGGGCTCTCCGGAACATGCCGCCGGACGAGCAGGACGGCGACGGCGAGGACGGCGCCCAGCGCGAACGTCAGCCGCCAGCCGACGTCCTGAGGAAGCAGCCCGGTGTCCAGCGCGACCACGGACAGCAGCGCCCCGCCGACCGCGCCGAGCCAGAAGCTGCCGTTGACGATCAGATCGACGCGCCCCCGGTAGTGGGCCGGGATCAGTTCGTCGATCGCGGAGTTGATGGCCGCGTACTCGCCGCCGATACCGAAGCCGGTGAGGAACCGGAACAGGAAGAACCACCACGCCTCCCAGGACACCGCCGTCAGCGCGGTCGCCCCCAGGTACACGGCCAGGGTGACCATGAACAGCCTCCGCCGCCCGAACCGGTCCGTCAGCCGTCCCCAGAACAGGGCTCCCGCGCAGGCCCCGCCCACATACAGCGCGGCAGCCACCCCCGTGATCTGCCCCGACGAGATCTCCAGCCCGCTCCCCGGCTCCGCCAGCCGCCCCGCGATGTTCCCGACGACCGTCACCTCAAGCCCGTCCAGCAGCCACACGGTCCCCAGTCCGACCACCACGGTCCAGTGCCACCGCGACCAGGGCAGCCGGTCCAGCCGCGCCGGGATGTCCGTGACGATCGTCCGCCCGCCCTCACCCATGGCACCCTCCTCCTCAGCCGGGAATTCGACCGAGAACACGAGTGCCCGCATCCCCCGCTCTCACGTCACGTGCCGTCAGCGACCCGCGTGTCCGCACGGCCCAGACGCTCACAACCCGCCCCCGTCACCCCCTCAGCGCCTCCGCCCCAGCCGCGCCGAAAGCGCCCCCGCGAACTCCTCCGCCTGTGCGAGCTGAGCCCGCAGCTCCTCGACCTTGCGCTGGGCCGCCTGCTCGAACCCCCGTATCCGGCCGAGGAGTTGGCCGGCCTCTCGGGGGGACAGCGGCTCGCCGGAGTCCAGCCGGTCCGTCGTCTCCAGCAGGGTCCGTATCTCGTCCAGGGTGAAGCCGAGGGGTTTCATGCTGCGGACGACCGTGAGGCGGGCGACGTCGGACTCGGTGTAGAGGTGGAAGCCGCCCTGGGTGCGGGCGGAAGGGGCGACGAGGCCGGCGTCCTCGTAGTGCCGGATGGTGCGTAACGGAAGGTCGGTCCGTACGGCGACCTCGCCGATCTGCATGTGCTGGCCGCTCACGCGGAGTGCCCTTCTTCCTTCGTCTGCCGCCGCGAAGATCCAAGCCTAGCGGCAGGGCGGGGTCCTGCCCGACATGATCACGACCACCGGCCTCGCCCTCCGTTGGCCGGATTCCGGCCGGTTTCGCCACCGGCCTCGCCGCATTCCCACCCACCAAGAAGGTTCACCCCATCTCCCCGCCACGACCTGCGCGTTCTCACACCACACACCCCTCCCCCGTTCAAACCCGCACACCGCTAAGGATGCCGACACAACTGGATCACGAGCCGATAACACTGGCAGGTCGGCCGACATACACCGCCGAGTCCGGGCAGGCGCGTCCGCACGACCAACGCGACCGCCCGACCAGGGGATTTCACGTGATGCCCAGCAAGACCGCCCTGACCCGCCGCCGACTCCTCACCCTCGCCTCCGCGAGCGCCGCAGGCGCCCTCGCCGGGTGCAGCAGGACCGAGGGAGGCGCGGCCGACGACGCGGACCTCCTCGCCCGGCTCCAAAAGCGCGGCTCCGTGAAGGTCGCCTACGCGAACGAGGCGCCGTACGGCTTCGAGGAGGGCGGCACCCTCAAGGGAGAGGCACCGACCCTGCACGCGGAGGTGTTCAAGGCGCTCGGCGTACCGAAGCTGGAGCCGGTGTTCTCGGAGTGGGACGGCCTGATCCCTGGCCTGCTGGCCGGAAAGTACGAGGTGATCAGCGCCGGAATGGCGATCCTCCCCGACCGCTGCGAGAAAGCCGCCTTCTCGGAGCCGGAGTTCATCTCGCCGACGGCGATGATGGTGCCGTCCGGGAACCCGGAGCGGCTCGGCGACCTGGCGTCGGCGAAGCGGGCCGGGGTCACCCTCGGCGTGCTGTCCGGGGCGGCGGAGAAGGGGTACGCGGAGGCGGCCGGCATCCCCGCGGACAAGGTGAAGACCCTGACGAAACCGCAGGACGGCGCCGACGCCGTGCAGAACGGGCGGATCGACGCGTTCGTCCTGACCGGCATCTCGCTGCGCTGGCTCGCCAGGACCAACAAGGGACTTGAGGTCACCGAGCCGTTCCTGCCGACGGTCGGCGGGGTGAAGCGGTACAGCCCGGGCGGGGCCGTCTTCCGCAAGGGCGCCACATCTTTGCGGGACGCCTTCGACACGGAACTGAAGAAGATCACCTCCGACCGGCGGCGGTACGTGAGGCTGCTCGCCCCCTACGGCTTCACCGCCGCCGAACAACCCCCCGCCGGACTGACGACGGCGCGCCTGTGCGCGGCCTGACGCAGGGGCGCCGCCATGGGTGACTTCCTGTCCGTCTTCTTCTCCGAACTCCCCTCGGTGGCCTCCGGGTTGTGGGTGACCGTCGAGGCGACCGCGCTCGGCGCGCTGCTCGCGGCCGTCGTCGCGTTCGTGTGCGGCCTGGCGGCGAACGCCCGTCCGAGCGTGGCCCGTTGGGCGTCGAGGGGTGTCGTCGAGTTCTTCCGGGGCACGTCCCTCTACATCCAACTCTTCTGGCTGTATTACGCGTTCCCGCTGCTGACCGGGTACGAGTTCGGCCCGCTGGTGTGCGGGGTCCTCGCGTTCGGCCTGAACTACGGGGCGTACGGCTCCGAGGTGGTCCGGGGCGCGCTGGCGGCGGTGCCGGCGCCGCAGCGGGAGGCCGCCGTGGCGCTCAACTTCACGCCGCTGCAACGCCTTTACCGCATCGCGCTGCCGCAGGCGTGGCCGCAGATGATCCCGCCGTTCACGAACCTCCTGGTCCAGATGCTGAAGGCGACGCCGCTGCTGTGGCTGATCTCGGTGGCGGATCTGACGACGGTCGTCCAGTCCCTGCGCGACCGCACGGGCGAGACGATCCCCGCGTATCTGACGCTGCTGGTCCTGTACTTCGTCCTGGCCCGGCTGCTGACGGCCGGGATGGGGCTCCTGGAGCGGCACGCCTCGGCCCGGCTGAGCCGGACAGCCCCGGCGGCGACGATCGGGGGCCGCCCGTGACGCACGAGTGGGACTGGGGGGCGGCCCGCGAGGCGCTGCCGCTGCTGCTCGCCGGGTTCCGGACGACGCTCCTGGCGACCGTGCTGGGCACCCTCGTCGCGGCCTGCCTCGGCCTCGCCCTCTCCGTCGGCGGACGGGCGCCGAGCCGCTGGGTGTCCCTCCCCGTCAGGGCCGCCCTGGAGTTCGTGCGCTCGACCCCGCTGCTCGTCCAACTCATGGGCGCGTACGCGGTGTTCACGTCGCTGTCGCCGCTGACGATCGGTGTCGCGGTGCTCGGCGTCCACTACTCGGCCTACCTCGCGGAGGTCTACCGGGCCGGTATCGACGCCGTCCCGAAGGGGCAGTGGGAGGCGGCGCGGGCGCTGTCGCTGTCGCCGGCGCGGATGTGGGCGGACGTCGTCCTGCCGCAGGCGGTCCGGACGGTCCTGCCGTCGCTCGGCAACTACGCGATCGCCATGTTCAAGGAGACGCCGTACCTCGCGGTGATCACCGTCTCCGAGATGGTCGCGCGGGCCCGCGAGTTCGGCGCCGACCGCTTCGCCTACCCGGAG
The DNA here is from genome assembly GCA_036569285.1 of Streptomyces sp. GTDB lineage: Bacteria > Actinomycetota > Actinomycetes > Streptomycetales > Streptomycetaceae > Streptomyces. Next base: position 2,976 of record DATCQX010000389.1, on the reverse strand, counting down.
GCCTTCACCCTCGCCGGACTCGTCTTCCTGCTGGCGAGCTGGCCGACCTCGTTCGCCCTGCGGAAACTGGAGCAACGCCTTGGCCACTGACATCGAACCCCAGCCGAAGGACAGTCCCGCGACCGAGCCGCCGATGGTCCGCTTCGAACGGGTCGTCAAACGCTACGGCGACCACACCGTCCTCGACGGACTCGACTTCTCGGTCGAACGCGGCCGGCACATCACACTGATCGGCCCGTCCGGCTCCGGGAAGACCACGATCCTGCGGCTGCTGATGACGCTGGAGCGGGTGTCGGACGGCGTGATCTGGGTGGACGGCGAGCCGCTCACGCACCGGCGCGCGGACGACGGTTCGCTGAAGCCCGCCGACGAGAAGCACCTGCGGGCCGTCCGGCGCCGCATCGGCATGGTGTTCCAGCACTTCAACCTGTTCCCGCACATGAACGTCCTGCGCAACATCACGGAGGCTCCCGTCCGCACCCTCGGGCGGCCCCGGGAACAGGCCGAGGCGCGGGCACGCGAACTCCTCGACATGGTCGGCCTCGCGGACAAGGCGGACGCGCACCCGACGCGGCTGTCCGGGGGCCAGCAGCAGCGGGTCGCCATCGCGCGGGCCCTCGCCATGGAGCCGGAGATCCTCCTGCTCGACGAGGTGACCTCGGCGCTGGACCCCGAACTCGTCTCCGGGATCCTCGACCTGCTGCGCGAGATCGCGGCCACCACCGACATCACCCTCCTGTGCGTCACCCACGAGATGGGGTTCGCGCGGGGCGTCTCCGACGAGGTCCTGATGTTCGACGCGGGCCGGATCGTCGAATCGGGCACCCCTGAGCGCCTGTTCAACGCGCCGAGCCACCGCCGCACCCGGGAATTCCTGAGCGCCGTCCTGTGAACTCCCGTACCGCGGCCCGCGATCCACCCCTGCCCGCCCCTCCCCCGAGACCCTGTTCCCGACCCAAGGGACCCATGCCCTTCCACCCTGCCCTGACCATCGACCGACCGACCGTGGACGACGGGAGCGCCCTGTGGCGCATCGCCCGGGACTCCGGGGTCCTCGACCTGAACTCCCCCTACAGTTACCTCCTTTGGTGCCGTGACTTCGCGGACACCTCGGCGGTCGCCCGGCACGCGGGCGTGCCCGTCGCGTTCGTCACCGGCTATCTGCGACCCGACCGCCCCGGCACCCTCTTCGTCTGGCAGATCGCCGTGGACGAGGCCCACCGGGGCCGGGGCCTCGCCGGTGCCCTGCTGGACGCGCTGACCGCGCGGACCGCCGCGGCCTCGCTGGAGACCACCGTCACGCCGGACAACGCCGCCTCCCGGGCCCTCTTCGAGGCCTACGCGCGCCGCCACGGGGCGAACGTCGAGCGGACCGTCCTCTTCGACGGCGCGGCGTTCCCCGGCGCCGGGCACGAGCCCGAAGTGCTGCACCGCATCAGCCCGTTGAGCTGAATCCTCCCCCCACCAGAACCCCACCAGGAGTTCCCGCATGACTGTCACCGAGACACCCCTGAGCACGTTCGAGCTGCTGGAGTCCGAGGTCCGCAGCTACTGCCGCGGCTGGCCCGTCGTCTTCGACCAGGCCCGGGGCAGCCACCTGTGGTCCGAGGACGGCCGCCGCTACCTGGACTTCTTCTCCGGCGCCGGGTCCCTCAACTACGGGCACAACAACCCCGTCCTCAAGCGCGCCCTGCTCGACCATCTGGAGCGCGACGGCGTCACGCACGGCCTGGACATGGCGACCACCGCCAAACGGGCCTTCCTGGAGAGCTTCCACCAGCTGATCCTGGAGCCGCGCGGCCTGCCGTACAAGGTGATGTTCCCGGGGCCGACGGGCACCAACGCCGTGGAGGCCGCGCTGAAACTGGCGCGCAAGGTGAAGGGCCGGGAGTCGGTCGTGTCGTTCACGAACGCCTTCCACGGCATGACGCTCGGCTCCCTCGCGGTCACCGGCAACGCGTTCAAGCGGGCCGGGGCGGGCATTCCGCTGGTGCACGGCACGCCGATGCCGTTCGACGACTACCTCGGCGGGCGGACCCCGGACTTCCTGTGGTTCGAGAGGCTCCTCGCGGACACCGGGTCCGGGCTGAACCATCCGGCGGCGGTCATCGTCGAGACCGTGCAGGGCGAGGGCGGGGTCAACGTGGCCCGGCCGGAGTGGCTGCGCGGGCTCGCGGCGCTGTGCGCGCGCCACGACATGCTGCTGATCGTCGACGACATCCAGATGGGGTGCGGGCGGACGGGACCGTTCTTCTCCTTCGAGGAGGCGGGCGTCACCCCGGACATCGTCACCGTCTCCAAGTCCATCAGCGGGTACGGGCTGCCCATGGCGCTCACCCTGTTCCGCCCGGAACTCGACCTGTGGGAGCCGGGCGAGCACAACGGCACGTTCCGGGGCAACAACCCGGCGTTCGTGACGGCGACGGCCGCGCTGCACGCGTACTGGACGGACAAGGAGACGCAGCTGCGCACCGCACGCCTCGGCGAGGCAGTCGAGCAGCGGCTCCTCGCGCTGTGCGCCGAGCACCCGGGGACGGCCTGCCGGGGGCGGGGGCTGGTGTGGGGCGTCGAGTTCGACGACCCGGCGCGCGCCGACGCCGTCTGCGCGCAGGCCTTCGAGCGGGGGCTGCTGCTGGAGACGTCCGGGCCGCGGGGGGAGGTCGTGAAGCTGCTGCCGGCGCTGACGGTGAGCGAGGAGGAACTGGAGGAGGGGCTGGACGTCCTCGACCGGGCGGTTCGGGCGGCGGCCTGAGAACGCGTCTACAGAAAGGAGCCGAGTGTGATCGTCCGATCGCTGGCGGAGATCGAGAACACCGACCGCCACCTCAGGTCCACGTCGGGGACCTGGGAGAGCAAACGCCTCGTCCTCGCCCGGGAGAAGGTGGGTTTCTCCCTGCACGAGACGGTGCTGTACGCCGGTACCGAGACCGCCATGTGGTACGCGAACCACGTCGAGGCCGTCCTGTGCGTCGAGGG
>DATCQX010000388.1:0-2803 GCA_036569285.1 Streptomyces sp. | reverse complement strand
GGGGTGATGCCGAGTTCCTCGCGTACCTCGCGGACGGCCGCGTCGTACGGGGGTTCGTCCTGGTCGATGTCGACGGCGCCGCCGGGGAGGTTCCAGTACTTCTTGTACGTCGGGTTGACGATCAGGACCTCGCCGTCGTGGTTGAAGAACACGGCGGCGGCGGAGGCGGTCAGAGTGCTCATGGTCATCACTTTGCGGTGTCGGGGAGCGGGACGGGGGTGAAGTCGGTCCGTCGGTACGCGCGGGAGACCTGCATCAGCCATGAGACCTCGGTGCTGAAGTCGTCACCTGCGGTCCGGAAGGCGGTCGGTGCTCCGGCCGGCTGGCGGGCTGCCGGGAGGGCTGCCTTGAGCCAGTACGCCTCGGCTGTCGCGGCGGCGTCGGAGCCGCGATGTCCTCGGGCCTCGGAGAACTGGACGGCACGTTCGTACAGGTCGGCGGGGGCGCGGCGGCGGAGTTCGTGCGTCGCGTCGCGGATCTCGGTGACGTAGCGGCCCAGGCGGATCTGCGGGGTGGCGTCGTGGGAGAGGATGTCTCGCAGGGTGCTGAGCGGGGCGGCGGCGCGGTGCCCGCCGAGGAGGTGGGTGGGCTGGTAGAGGGCGATGCCCTCGACCGCGAGGGCGAGGTCGCGCCAGAGGGGGTGGAGCTTGAGGATCGCGCGGATGCTGCGGGCGCGGGTGAGTAGGGCGCGGATCGCGGGGACGATCGAGCCGAGGAGCCACAGCAGGAAGCCCGCGTACAGGACGGTGTCGGTGATGTGTTCCTGGGCGGCCAGATCGTGTGCCGGGAGGGGGTGCGCGGTCGCGATGCTCAGGAAGGCCGTACGCATGACGGCGTAGACGACGATCAGCGACATGCCAGCCGCCATCATCGTGAGACCGGTGCGCAGGGACCAGTGGCCGGCGCGGCGTGCGGCGCGGCCCCACTGGTAGGCGCAGACGAGCGCGGCGGCCACGACGTACGCGTAGAAGAGGCCCATGTAGAGGGCGAGGCCGGGGTCGCCCATGTGCCGGCCGATGAAGTACGGGCTGTCCTTGCCAGTCATCGAGCGGTCGAGGACGAGGAAGAACACCGCCGTCATGCACACCACGGTCGCCACCGAGGCGTACGCGGTTACCCGCTGGACCAGTGCGGAGATCCTGATGTGGCGGGCGGAGGCATCCTCCTCGGCGTAGACGTCGCAGACATACATCAGCAGCACGCAGATACCCGCGATCGCCAGGACGTGTTTGAGCAGGGTCGGCAGGTCGTTGACGCCGAGCGGGTCGACGGCGTTCCGGCCGAGGCCGGTACGCAGCCACCAGGCGATCGCGAAGGCGGTGAAGGCGCCGGAGAGGGAACGGCTGCGACGCTGGCCGCGCAGCATGCCGGGCAGGCGGACGGCGGCCTGGAGGAGGAGCAGCGCGAGGATGAGGGTGGCGATCAGGTCAGAGACGGACACGGGGCTTCCGGGGAGCGTGGGGGGTGTGGATGAGGTCTTCGGCGAGGTGACGCAGGGTGGGGTCGTCGATGTGGTCGGTGGCGTACGCCTCGTGATGCAGGAGGTCGGCCAGCATCTCGGCACGGCGCTCGGTCGGGGAGTCGTAGCGATGGCGGGCCATCACCCGGCCCCGCGCCAGGAGCCGGCGCAGGGTGTCGGGAGGGAAGTCGGGGAGTAGGCGGGCCAGCTCCTCGAAGTTCGCCTCGGTGGTGTCGTCGCACCAGATGTGGGCCAGCTCGTGGAGGATGATCCTCTGTCGGTGGAAGGACGTGGTCCCCTCCACATGCAGGACCAGGTCCACCGCGACGTCGTCCAGCCGCAGCCACAGACCGCACACATCCGTGTTGGCCAGCAGATGATCCGGCACCGGGACCAGCTTGATCCGCCGTCCCCTCGCGGCCTCGATGCCTGCGATCAGCCCTTCCAGAGTGAACGGCCTCGGGACTGGCATACCGGCGAGCTGCGAACGGCACTCCTCACGGAGCCTGCGCCGGGCTGCTGCTGCCGCACGGCGTCTGCGCGCGACTGCGATCGCTCGTCTCCACCCGCAGTCACCGGAACGGAGTATCCGACGTCCAGGATTTTTTGAACCAGTCGTTCCGAACATTGCCACGGGCTACTCAGAACGACGTTTCAAAGACGGTGGGATAACCCGTGCGGGCTCGGATTGCGGGAGACGGTATTCCGCTGCTGCTTGCAGTGGCCGGAACGGAGCGCGACATGAAGATCCTTTACGTGCGCAAGCCGAACGAAGGCCGGAGGGGGATTCCCCGGCTTCGGTGAGACTACGGCCGGGTCCGGAACAGCACAGGATTCACAGACTCTGCTTATCCTGGAGATGAGAACTGTCAGTTCCCATAGCCGGTTAGTTTCCTATTCAACTGTTTTCGCAGCGGTGCTTGTGCGGCCTCAACTTGTCGGAAATCGGGCCGCGCTGAGCCGAAGCCCGACAAGGCCCGCCGACGCCGAAGGCGGGGAATCTGTGACGCAGCTCTCACGCCGGGGTGTTATGTGAACGTTATGAAAGGTGAGGAAAGGGAACGGTTACTCCTCACGCACGTCCTGCGCCGAGCCCGCGCACGCCGCGACACGGCCGACATCCCGGGATTCCACAGCATGTTCGGCGTGAAGACGGCCCACGGGATCACCCAGCAGCAGACGGCCGAACTGACGGGCGTCAGTCGGCGCTGGTACAGCAACCTCGAATCAGGGCGCCCGGGAAACTACAGCGACACCTTCCTCCATGCGGTACGCCGCATCCTCGACCTGGACGACGACGAGTGGGGCATCGTCTACGGCATCGCCCGAGGTCGCGCCCCCAAC
>DATCQX010000387.1:0-3913 GCA_036569285.1 Streptomyces sp. | reverse complement strand
GACGCGGAGTTGAAGGCGAGCGGGTTCCCGAGCCCCTTCACGATGTACGACCCGGTCCCCATGGACCCCGGGATGATCCCGTAGTCCCCGGACCCCGCCCGGATCGCACCCTTACGGGTCACCAGGAGGTCCATCCCGTCGTACCGCTCCTCCGCCACGTAGTTGTGGTGGCAGGAGATCTCCGGCTCGAAGGTCGGCCGCGCCTTCTTGAACTCCTTGCGGACGACGTCCTTGAGCAGCGCCATCATCAGGGTGCGGTTGTACTTGGCGTACTCCTGCGCCCAGAACAGGTCGTTGCGGTAGGCCGCCATCTGCGGGGTGTCGGACACGAAGACGGCGAGGTCGCGGTCGACGAGCCCCTGGTTGTGCGGGAGTTTCTGCGCGACGCCGATGTGGTGCTCGGCGAGTTCCTTGCCGATGTTGCGCGACCCGGAGTGCAGCATGAGCCACACCGCGCCGGACGTGTCCACGCAGATCTCGACGAAGTGGTTCCCGCTCCCCAGCGTCCCCATCTGCTTGACGGCGCGCTCCTCACGGAACTTGACCGCGTCCGCGACTCCGTCGAACCGTCCCCAGAAGTCGTCCCACCCGGAGGTGGCGAGCCCGTGGAAGCCGGCGGGGTCGACGGGGTCGTCGTGCATCCCCCGGCCGACCGGGATCGCCGCCTCCACCTTGGACCGCAGCCGGGACAGGTCGCCCGGCAGGTCGTTCTCGGTGAGCGACGTCCTCACGGCCGACATGCCGCACCCGATGTCCACCCCGACGGCGGCGGGGCACACGGCCCCCTGCATCGCGATGACGGACCCGACGGTCGCGCCCTTCCCGTAGTGGACGTCGGGCATGACGGCCAGGCCCTTGATCCACGGCAGGGTCGCGACGTTGCGCAGCTGCTGGAGCGCGACCTCCTCCACCCCCGCGGGGTCGGTCCACATCCGGATGGGCACCTTCGCGCCCGGCATCTCCACGTACGACATGACTTCCCTCATTCCCCCATGAACATAAAACCCGTGAACGCGACAAACGCCACAAAGGGCTGGATACGCAATACCGGCATCAGGCCGACGAAACGGATGCCGGACCGGCATCGGCGGTGTCGCGTGCGATACACATTGTCGTCAGGTGTCACCCTCGCCCGGCAACTGAAATTCCCGGCGGGGGACACTGGTACCCCCCACACCGGTACCCCCTCCACCGGAACCCTCACAGGGATCACCCCTAGCCCTTAAGGAGCCCTCGTGCAGCGCAAGGCGTACGTCCCCGGCGCGGCAGCCCTCCTCGCGGTGCTGCTGGCCGGCTGCACGAGCGACTCGGACGGCGGCGGTTCGACGGACAACTCGAACCCGGGCGACGGCGGTACGACGAGCGCGGCGGCGCAGCCGGGCCGGTACGCGACGCTCCCCGAGGCGTGCGGCGCGGTGAGCCGCGGCACACTGGACGCGCTCCTGCCGGGCATCAAGCAGCTCATGGACCCGGCGCAGCAGCAGAAGGCGTACGCGGGCACCCCCGCCCTGACGTACGACACGGACCGCCGCGTCGGCTGCCGCTGGAAGGTCGAGTCGACCGCCGCGACGGACCACCTCTCCGTCGACTTCGAGCGCGTCGTCTCCTACACCAACACGGTCAGCGACGACTCCGAGGCGCAGGTCCTGTTCGCGCAGAAGCAGGACGCCGCCGACCTCCCGGTCCGCACGTCCCCCACCCCCAGTACCCCTAGTACCCCGAGCGCCGCGCCCTCCGCCTCCCCCACCCTCAGCGGCCCCCCGGCGACCCCCTCCACCAGTACGACCCCTAGTACCTCGGTGTCCCCCTCCCCCACCACCCCCGTGGCGGACATCCAGCCCCGCACCCTCGACGATCTCGGCGACGAGGCGTTCATCGACGACGCCCTCACCAGCTCCGGTTCGACGGCCAAGCAGCGCACGGTGACTGTGGCGTTCCGCACGTCCAACGTGATCGTGACCGTCCAGTACGAGGAGCAGCCGGCCACCCTCGGCACGGTCCCGGACAGCAAGGAAATGCAGGACAAGGCCCGGAAACTCGCGGCTCAACTGGCCGACAGGCTCGGCTGACCGCCCGCCCCGGCACCCGTCGTCCCCCCGCCCGCGAACCCGGCGAAACAAAACCGCACAGCTTCTTCACCGCGTACGGTGGCCCCTCGGACCCGATCCGACCCGCAGGAACCACGAGCGTCATGAGTGAAGGAACCATGCAGCGACGAGCCCAGCGAGACGACCAGTGCCGCACGAAGCGTGCCCGGAGCCTGAACCGCGCCCTGGTGGCGGCGGCACTCCCCGTGATGCTGTTCGCGGCGGCCTGCTCCTCGGACTCGGGCGACGGCGGCGGCAGCAGCGCGGCGAACCAGGACACCCAGCAGTCCACGGGCGGCACGGCGACGGCCCCCACCGCCGACGTCTCGGCCTCCCCCACCCTCCAGGCGGCCGTCTACAGCGCTCTCCCGGACGCCTGCAAGGTCCTGTCGGACGACACTCTCGACGACACCGTCCCGAAGGCCAAGTCGGGCAAGAAGTCGGCGTCGGGCGAGGCGGGCGTCCGCTCGGCCTGCACCTGGGACAGCCTCAGCGACAACGGCGTGAAGGGCTCGCAGTACCGCTGGCTCAGCGTCTCGTTGCTGCGCTTCGACTCCAACTCCGTGGCCGGGGACGCCGACAAGCAGGCGCAGGACTACTACACCCGCCAACTCAACGACGCGAAGTCGGTGCAGGGGGCGACGAACGTCAAGTCGACGGCCGCCGCCGGGATCGGTGACGCCGCGACGGCGATCAGCTACGACCAGAAGAAGAAGGAAGGCGCCTTCAAGCAGCAGACGGTGGTGGCCCGCGCGGAGAACATCGTCATCACCGTCGACTACAACGGCGCCGGTCTCGCCGGTGACAAGACTCCGGACGCCGCGGATCTCATGAAGCTCGCGCAGCAGGTGGCGAAGGAGACGGTCGCATCCGTGAAGAAGGCCAACAGCGGTCCCGCACAGCCCAGTTCACCGGCGGCGACCCCTTCGGCGACCGGCTCGACAGCGTCGTCCGCCACCCCTTCCCCGGCCAAGAGCTGACGGTCCGGCACAACGTTCGGCGCACACATGTGCCACCCTGTTGCGCGCAACGTCAGGAAAGCGAAGGGGAGTACGGGTGGCCGCGCCAATCCAGTTGACCCGGACGCACCGCGTTCTCATCGGCGTGGTCGTGGCCGGTGCCGTGATCATCGCCGGTATCGGCTTCGCCGGTTCGTACGCGGCGGTCCGTGAGCTGGCGATCAAGAAGGGCTTCGGGAACTTCAGTTACGTGTTCCCGATCGGCATCGACGCGGGTATCTGCGTCCTGCTCGCCCTGGACCTGCTCCTGACCTGGATCCGCATCCCCTTCCCGCTGCTGCGGCAGACGGCGTGGCTGCTGACCATGGCGACGATCGCCTTCAACGGCGCGGCGGCCTGGCCGGATCCGCTCGGTGTCGGTATGCACGCTGTGATCCCGGTGCTGTTCGTCGTCGCCGTCGAGGCGGCCCGGCACGCGGTCGGGCGGATCGCCGACATCACGGCGGACCGGCACATGGAGGGCGTCCGCATCACGCGCTGGCTGCTCTCGCCGGTGCCGACGTTCCTGCTGTGGCGGCGGATGAAGCTGTGGGAGCTGCGCTCCTACGACCAGGTCATCAAGCTGGAGCAGGACCGCCTCGTCTACCAGGCCCGCCTCCAGTCCCGCTACGGCCGCGCCTGGCGCCGCAAGGCCCCCGTGGAATCGGTCATGCCGCTGCGCCTCGCGCGCTACGGCATCCCGCTCTCCGAGACGGCGCCCGCGGGCCTCGCGGCGGCGGGCATCGAGCCGGTGCTGATACCGCCGCCACCGGCGCTCCCCCAACCCCAGCAGCAGGAGCTGCCTCCGGCGCCGGTGGAGCAGCAGCC
>DATCQX010000386.1:0-37048 GCA_036569285.1 Streptomyces sp. | reverse complement strand
TCCGCCGACGTCATGCGGCGCGGCGTCGACGAGGTCGCCGACCAGCTCAGGCAGCGGGTGGGGGACCGGCCGCTGTACGTGTCGATCGACATCGACTGCCTCGACCCCGCGCACGCGCCGGGTACGGGTACCCCTGAGGCCGGAGGTATGACGTCCCGGGAGCTCCTGGAGATCCTGCGCGGGCTGTCCGGGTGCAACCTCGTTTCCGCCGATGTGGTAGAGGTTGCTCCGGCTTACGACCACGCCGAGATCACCTCCGTCGCCGCCTCCCACACGGCGTACGAGCTGGTCACCCTCATGTCCCGCCAGATTGCCGAGGCCCGCGCACAGTGACTCACGACCATGACCTCGTCCTGCGTCCCACGCAGGCCCAGACCGAGGCCGCGCTGAACCCGCCCGCCGGGCGGATCGGCGGGGACCTGGTCGTGGAAACGCTGTCCGGGCTCGGCGCGACGACCGTCTTCGGACTGCCCGGACAGCACGCGCTCGGCATGTTCGACGCGCTGAGCCGCTCCCCTCTCAGGTATGTCGGTCTCAGGGTGGAGAACAACGCCGGGTTCGCGGCCGACGCCTACGGGCGGGTCACGGGCGAGGCGGCCCCGCTGCTGCTGTCGACCGGTCCCGGCGCGCTGACGTCGCTCGCCGCGCTCCAGGAGGCGGCAGCGGCGTCGGCGCCCGTGCTGGCGATCTGCAGCCAGGTCCCGCGCGCCGGACTCGGCGGCGGACGCCACGGCTACCTCCACGAACTCCCGGACCAGGCAGCCTCGTTCAGGGGTGTCGTGAAGTCCGTGCACACCGTCCGCAGCCAGTCCCAGATCCCCTCGGCGATCGCGGACGCCTGGCGGTCGGCGCTGTCCGTGCCGCACGGACCGGTGTGGGTGGAGATCCCGCAGGACATCCTGCTCGCCCCGGCCGCGCTCCCCGTCGTCACCGGCGTCGACGCGACCCCGGAGGAGCTGGCGCCCCGGCCCGAACTCACGGCCGTCGCCGCCGACTTGCTCTCCCGCGCCGAGCGCCCGGCGATCGTCGCCGGCGGGGGCGTCGTCCGCGCGGACGCCTCCGGGAAGCTCAGGAGCCTCGCCGAGCGGCTCGCCGCGCCGGTCGTGACGACGTACGGCGGCAAGGGCGCGTTCCCCTGGAACCACCCGCTGTCCCTCCAGTCGTGGATGGAGGACCGGCACACCACCGAACTCCTCGAAGACGCCGACGTGTTGCTCGTCGTCGGCTCCGGGCTCGGTGAACTCTCCTCCAACTACCACACGTTCAGGCCGCGCGGCCGGGTGATCCAGATCGAGGCGGACCTCGGCAAGCTGGAGTCGAACCACCCGGCGCTCGGCATCCACGCCGACGCGCGGCTCGCGGTGCAGGCGCTCCTCGAAACGGTCGAGGACCGGGACGACCCGGGGGCGCCGGAGCGGGTGAGGGAGTTGCTCGCGAAGGTGGGTCAGCGGCTCACCGGTCAGCAACTCGGCCTGGAGCAGGACGTGTTGGCCGCCGTCCGGCGCGCGTTGCCGAAGAGGGCCGCGTCGTTCTGGGACATGACGATCCTCGCGTACTGGGCGTGGGCCGGGTTCGACGCGGGCGCCCCCAACCTCATGCACTCCGCCCAGGGCGCCGGGGGACTCGGGTACGCGTTCCCGGCCGCGCTCGGCGCAGCCGCCGCCGATCCGACGCGGCCCGTCCTCGCGGTGTCCGGCGACGGCGGCGCGCTGTACTCGATCGCCGAGCTGGCCACCGCCCGGCAGTACGGGTACGACGTGACCTGGCTCATCGTCGACGACGGCGGGTACGGCATCCTGCGCGAGTACATGACCGACGCGTTCGGCGAGGCCACCGCGACCGAGCTGGCCCGCCCCGACTTCGTGGCGCTGGCCGAGTCGTTCGGGGTGCCCGGCGTGCGGACCACGCCGGAGACGCTCGCCGAGGATCTCGCCAAGTCCCTTGCGGAGCCCGGCCCTTCGGTGGTGGTCCTGCCGGCGGTGCTGCGTATGTTCGCGCCGACGCACCTGTAGGGACACGAAAGAGGTTGGCTCTTTCGGGCGTTCCGCTTCACCCGCACCATCTGTCACTCTGAGTGTCGATAGGGTTACTTTAGGCTTTCGGTGCGAGGAGGACGGCATGCGGCAGGACGAAGCCGGTCGGGGACCCGGTGCGGACAAGGACCAGGAGAGCGAGGCGCTGCGCCGCTCCGCCGCGTTCCTCATCGACGAGGCGCTCGGCTTCCTCCATCCCGCCGCCCTGCGCGCGGCGGCCGAGACGGGAGTCGCCGACCATCTCGCCGACGGCCCCCGCACCCCGGCCCAACTCGCCGTCGCCACCGGCGTGGACGAGCGCGGGCTCTACCGCGTGCTGCGGCTGCTCGCGACCCGGGGCATCGTCGAGGAGGACACGCGCGGCGCGTTCACCCTGACCGAGGCGGGGCAGGCGCTGCGCAGCGACGTGCCGGGTTCCGCGCGGAGCGCCGTCCAGATGATCACGGACCGGAGCATGTGGCAGCCCGCCGGGGAGCTGGCCAGTTGTCTCACCGGTCAACTGCCCGCGTTCGACGTGATGTTCGGGATGCCGTTCTTCGAGCACTTCGCGCGTGACGAGCGGACGGCCGCCGTCTTCCACGTCGGCATGGCCGCGATGTCCGACCCCGAGAACGCGGTCATCGCCGCCGCGTACGACTTCCCGGTCACGGGGACGGTCGTCGACGTCGGCGGCGGTCACGGCGGGCTCCTCCAGGAGACGCTCCGTCAGAACCCGGGCCTCGAAGGGGTGTTGTACGACCGCGCGCACGTCCTCGCGGGCCACCGGCTGGCCGGGGACCCGGAGATCGCCGGGCGCTGGACCCTGGCGGACGGCGACTTCTTCACCGGCGTGCCCGACGGCGACGTCATCATGATGAAGCGCATCACCCACGACTGGTACGACGACGACTGCGTCACCCTTCTCACCCACTGCCGGCGCGCCCTGCGCGAGGGCGGCCGGGTCCTCGTCCTCGACGCCGTCGTGCCGCCCGGCAACGCGCCCCACCAGTCCAAGACCCTCGACATCATGATGATGGCGTCCCTCGGCGGCCGTGAGCGTACCGCCAGCGACTTCGCGGCGCTCTTCGAGGCGGCGGGGCTGAAGCTGGCGCGGGTGATCCCGACGGATTCGGTGCTGTCGGTGGTGGAGGCGGTGGCGGCCTGACCTCGGCCCAGGGTGATGTGAGGCGGCGTCAGATCCTGCGTTTGCGGACCAGGCACAAGGGGTGCCCCGCCGGGTCCGAATAGATGCGCCAACTGCGGTCCGGTGAGCCGGAGTCGAGGATCTCGGCTCCCCGTGCGAGGAGTTGGGTCTCCGCCTCGTCCAAGTCGTCCACCCCGAAGTCGAGATGGAGCTGCTGAGGGCGGTCCGGGGCCGGCCAGGTCGGCGGGCGGTGGTCCCGGACGCGCTGGAAGCACAGGACCAGGCCGGACGGGGTGTGGAGCGTCGACCAGTCCTCGTGCAGCGACCAGCGCGGGTCCGGGCGGTCGACCGTGCCGCCGAGCAACGCGTGGTAGAAGGCGGCGAGTTCAGCGGGGGCGGGGCAGTCCAGGACCACGCACTCCAGGTCGGCGATCATGGGGTGAGCTTAAGGGTTTCTCCGCCGGAGGCCTCAGTCGAACCAGAAGAAGAGCGTGTCCGCCGTCGAGCGGGGCCGCCAGTCGTCCACCGCGAAGCGGAACGCCTCGGTGAAGCGGCGGACCGTGTCCCGGCAGTCGGGGTGGACCCGGTCCAGGACGGCGGTGTACGCGGCCCTGGCCTCGGCGGCCCCGCGCAGGGACAGGGTGCCGATCCGGGGGTGGATGCCGCCGGTGTGGGGGAGCGGGAGAGGCGGGCCGCAGAAGAGGAACGTCTCGGGCAGCAGGTCGGCCGAAACGCCGTTGCGCGCAAGGTCGTTGGAGACCGTCTGGAACCACGACATACGGCGCCAGCTGCCGAGGTCCGTGGTGTACGAGAAGCAGGACGTCACGACCTCGTGGAAGGCGTACGTGTACGACGGGCACATGGTCCGGGACGGGGCGCCGTCGATCAGCTCCTCCAGCGCGCGGATCACCGGCACCTGGAAGTCGACGCCCTGGCTCTGAAGTCTGACGTCCAGGATCTTGCAGCGCTCCCGCACCTTGCCGAGGTGCTCCTCCTGCTCCGGCGTCCGCTCCACCGCCGTCAGCAGCCGCACCACCTGCCGCATGTCCCCCGCGCTCATCTCCAGGGCGTAACTCACCGTCGTCCATCCCTCCCGCTCGGCCGCTCCGCCCATGATCCGTTGCCCGAACCTGGAAGGCCAACTCCCTTGTGTGAAAAGGAAGTCGGGGATTTCTGCGGATGTAGGGAGACGGGCCTTCCCCCGGAACGAGGAAGGGCCCGTGTCGCACATGCCGGCTGCTACCAGATCGCCTCGACCCACTCCGGGTGGTCGATGAACGGGTTCCGGTTGTGCTGGTACGTGTCGTAGATGACCTGGTTGCGCTTCTCCTCGAAGGCGCTCGGCGGGTCCTGCTCGTTCCACGCCTTGAGGACGGACAGCTTGCCGATGTACGGGTTGCTGCCGTTGCCCACCTTCTCGTTCGGCTCCAGATCGGCGAAGCCGTCGTCGCCGTCGTAGCGGACGGCCATGTAGAGGATCATGCGGGCGACGTCGCCCTTGTCCGCGTCGCGCGGCTCGAAGGAGTCCGAATCGGCCTTGCTGCCACCGCCGTTGGTGACGGAGCTGCCGCCGTTGTCGAAGTCCAGGTTCCCCCGGGCGCTGTTGACGCCGACGTCCGCCGGGCGCAGGTGGTGCAGGTCGGTGCCGGGGCCGGTCGTCTCGCCGAAGTCGCCGTGCGACTTGGCCCATACGTGCTCGCGGTTCCAGTCGCCGGAGTCGCCGCCGTTGAGCGACTTGCTGCGCGAGACGCCGCTGTAGAGCAGGATCACGTTGTTGCTGTTGTTCGGGTCCTGGTCGGTCGCCTTCAGCGCGTTCCACACGGCCGAGTACGAGATCTTCGTCTGGCTGCTGATGATCGTGTGCAGCGAGGACTTCAGACTCGAACCCGTCTTGCCTACCGCGTTCTTGTAGTACGTCGAGTCGTACGCGGTCGTCGTGGCGGAGGCGGGGGTCGCCGTCACGGCGGGGACGGCGAGGCCCACCAGAACCGCTGCGGTCGTCAGAGCCACCGGCTTCCAGCGGCGGCGTATGCGTGTCGCCAGCATAAGGAGTGTCCTGTCTACGCGTGTTGAGTGGGGGGCAACACGGCGAGGGTGACATGGACATGAGGTCAAGTAAATGAATCCGGCATGTCTGTTCGGTGTCATGAAAAGGCAAATCGGCGGAGATCTACGCGAGTTGACCGCGCGAGGCTGCCTGCGGTGCGGGCGAAGGCCGCTTCGTGTCACGCCCCGTACAACCGTTGCCCAAATGTTTCAGTCCCCCGTGCAACCCTTACCTCGAACGTATGAGTCAACCCTGGTATGACTCAGACGACCTCCAGACGTGCCAGAGCGGCCCTCGTCGCCGCCCTCGGCGCCGGCCTTCTCATACCCGCCGCCGCCCCGGCCTCGGCCGCCGCGCCCGCCGTGACGTGCACCTCGTCCAAGGCGGCCCTCGCGACCAAGCTCAAGAAGGACATCACCGCCGCGCTCGCCTCCCGCAAGGGCACCGTCGCCGTCGGCCTCTACGACCGCACGACCAACACCAACTGCACCCTGCGCGCCTCCTCGGCCTACGACTCGGCGAGCGTCGTCAAAGTAACCGTTCTCTCCACCCTTCTCTGGGACGCGCAGAAGTCGAAGCGCTCCCTCACCGCCCGCGAGAAGTCCCTCGCGACCGCGATGATCACCAAGTCGGACAACGCCTCCACCAGCACCCTGTGGAAGCAACTCGGCGTCACCAAGGTGAAGAACTTCCTCAAGGCCGCCGCGATGACCCAGACCAAGCCGGGCGCGAACGGCTACTGGGGCCTCACCCAGATCACGGTCACCGACGAGCAGAAGCTCCTGAAGCTGCTGCACGCGAAGAACACCGTCCTCACCGACGCCTCCCGCTCCTACGCCAACGGCCTGATGAGCAAGGTGATTTCGTCCCAGCGCTGGGGAACTCCCTACGGCGTCCCGGCGAAGGTCGCCGTCCGCGTCAAGAACGGCTGGCTCCAGCGGGCGACCAACGGCTGGCGCGTGCACAGTGTCGGCACCTTCACGGGGGGCGGGCACGACTACACGATCACCGTGCTCACCCACGGCAACAGCACGATGAACTACGGGATCACGACCATCCAGGGCGTCGCCAAGGTGATCCACGCGGACCTCAAGGCGTCCTGAAACAGGCGCACTTGGCATGGTGTTCCCCCGGACGACACTAGCTCGCCCTACGGTGCCGTCCATGCGCCTGAGAACCGTACTCGCGACCCTCACCGCCGGCCTGGCGGCGGCCACCACCCTGACCGCCGCGGGCCCGGCCGCAGCCGTCAACTCGGCGGGCGGCAACGCCTGTTCGCCCACCGTGGCCATCGACGGCTTCTCCGACTCCCTCGACAAGACGACGTACGACGGCACTTTCACCGGCAACTTCTCCGCGCTCGCCCTCGACCCGGACGGCACTCTCGCCGCCCTCTCCGACCGGTCGGACCTCTTCTCCCTCGACCGGCGAACTCTCCAGCCCCGCAAGGTTGTTCGGCTCGCCGACGAGAAGGGCGCGGCCCTCGACTCCGAGGGGCTCGTCGTCGACCGGGACGGCAGCCGGCTGATCACCTCCGAGACCGAGCCGTCGGTACGCCGCTACGACCGGGCGGGCCGGATCCTCGACCGGCTGCCCGTCCCCGCCGCGCTCCAGGTCGCGCCCGCCGGGCGTGCCGTGTCCAACGGGACGTTCGAGGGGCTCACTTGGGCGGACGGTGGGCGGACGCTGCTGGCGTCCATGGAGTACGCGCTCAGCGGGGACTCCGCCGGGACCGTCCGGTTCCAGACGTGGAAGCGGCACGGCGCTGGCTTCGTGCTCGGGGCGCAGTACGCGTACCGGGCCGACGCCGGGCTCGGTGTTCCCGAGGTGCAGGCGTTGCCGGACGGGCAACTCCTCGTCCTGGAGCGGGGGTTCACCTCCGGGGTCGGCAACACGGTCCGGCTGTATCTTGCCGACCCGCGCCGTGCGACGGACACGAGCGGGGTGGAGTACCTCACCGGGCAGCCCGAGGTGAGCGTCGTCCGCAAGACGCTTCTCGCTGATGTCGCCGACTGCCCGAGTCTCGGTGCCACCGCGAAGCAGCCTCAGCCGAATCCGCTGCTCGACAACATCGAGGGGATGGTTGTCACCGGGCGGAGTGGGGGGTGGGTCCGGGTGATGCTGGTCAGCGACGACAATCAGAATGCTGTGCAGACGACGCGGTTCTACTACGTGAGGGTCAGGGTGTGCTGACCGTCCCCTGCGGCTCGTCCCCTACGGGCTGGTCCAGCAGCCCGCTCTGCGCCGTCAGGTACGCCAGTTGCGCCCTGCTCTTGCTGCCCAGCATGTCCGAGACCTTCTTGAGGTGGCTGGCGACGCTGCGGGTGCTCATGCCGAGCCGCGTCGCGATCGCCGCGTCCGTGTACCCGTCCACCATCAGGCGCAACACGCGTAGACGTGTCTCGTCGGTGAGCAGGCGCGGACGGTGCTGGTCGTCCGGGTAGACGACGGCCTGCGCCCGCTCCCAGGCGTGCTCGAACACCGAGACCAGGAAGTGCACGACACCCGGATCGGTCACGCGCAGCGCGTGGTCGCGGTGCGTTTTCTCGACGTCGGGGATGAACGCCACCGACCGGTCGTACACCAGCAGCCGGTCGAACACCTCGTCCACAGTGCGGACTTCGACGCCGACCTCGGTGACGGCCCTGATGTAGTCGAGGGTGGGACCGTGCGTGCGGACGGTGTGCTGGTAGAGCCGGCGCTGCCGGATACCCCGCTCGCGGGCCTCCAGCGCGAGCGGCAGCGCCTGGACGAGAGCGCGCTGCGGACGGCCGCCTCCGGGGTGCGCGGAGAGCGCCTCGACCCGCGTGCAGCGGACCGCCTCGTCGATCGCCGCGGTGATCACCGACTCCCCGGTCAACGGCTGCACGGACCCGCCGTCGCGCCCCTGGAGATCCCGGTAGACGCTCTGCACCTGCGTCATCGTCGTCCGGATGGCGGCCATCTCCTGCTGCCGCTGGAGCACCTGCTCCTCCAGGGGCCGGGTCAGGGCGACCGTGGCCATCTCAGGGGGTACGGGTACTACGGCCTCCGGGTCGTCCATGGCCGGTGTCAGCAGGCCGAGCGACTCCAGACATCCCGGCGCCCCGTCCCGGCCGGCCCTGCCCCGCCGTACCGCGTTCCGGTAGAACGTGATTCCCGCGGAACAGAGTTCCGGCTGAAGTCCCGCTCCGCTTATGTCTGTTTTGCCGCACACCTGGGCCCCCTTCTGACATCTGCAACGCACGATCATGAACCCTGCGCAGTCTTTCGGCAACCGTGCGCGGCGGGCAGTCTTTCTGTGAGCGGGCGGCGCCCAAGGATGGCCGCCCGAATTCAACAGGGGGATTGAAATGAAACATGTCGTCCTGGCCCGCAGACTCGCCGGGCTGCTCAGCGCCCTCGCCGTCGCGGCCGTCGCCTACGCGGCCGTCCCCGCCGCCACCGGTCACCACGTGACGTCGGGGACCGCCATCGCGTCCGCCCCGAACGACGACCGCTGGGGCTGAGCCGGCCGGGCGGAGTACTGACGATCCGTCAAAACCCTTCCTTAGACGTCTGATTCAGAGAATTCCGACGCGCGTTTACCGCCGCACGGAAAATTCCGCATGCCTGTCGACAGGCTTTACAGAAAATTAAAGGAGTGTTGTCGATGTCCCTTGCCGTGGCGGCCCCCAAGTGCCTCGTCTGTGACACCGAATTCGAGGTGCAGGCCGACTGGGAAAAGGGCGAGATCACCGAGTGCGCGGCCTGCGGGCAGGAGCACGAGGTGCTGGAGAAGAACGACGCCGTGATCCGGCTCGACCTGGCTCCCGAGGTCGAGGAGGACTGGGGCGAGTGACCACCACCGACCGGGTTCTGCTCTCGGTCACCATGCTGCGTCCCGAGGAGAAACTCCTCCTCGGGGCGTTGCGGGACCGAGGGCTCACGGCGAGCCCGCTGCTCATGGAAGATCTGGCCGAGGTCGTGACGGAGCACACGGCGCCACCCGCCCTCGCACTGATCCGTAACCTCTCCCACCGCGACGCGATCGGCGTCTCCCGACGCCTCGAACACGCCGGCGTCACCACCCTCAACCGTGCCTCCGTCATCGAGACCTGCAACGACAAGGGCCTCCAGGCCCTGCTCTTCGCCCGGCACGGCGTCCCGCACCCGCTCACCCGGCACGCCTTCAGCTACGACCAGGTCCGCTCGACCGTCGCCGAACTCGGCCTGCCCGCCGTCGTCAAGCCGGTCAGCGGCTCCTGGGGGCGCGGTGTGACGCGCATGGTCAACCCCGAGTGCGTGGAGGCGTGGGCCGGCGGGCGTGAATCCGCCGACGCCGCGGGCAAGTTGTTCCCCGTCGTCGTCCAGGAGTACATCGACAAGCCCGGCCACGACCTGCGCGTGGTCGTCGTCGGCAGCGAACCCGTCGTCGCCATCGAGCGTGCCTCCGCGGACTTCCGCACCAACACCCACCTCGGCGCCACCGTCCGCCGGGTCGAACTCACCCCGGAGATCGAGAAGTTGTGCGACCTCGTGGTCGGCCTCCTCGGACCCGGCTTCTACGGCGTCGACCTCGTCGAGGACCGCGCGAGCGGTGAACTCCTCGTTCTGGAGGTCAACGCCAACCCGGAGTTCGCCAAATCCTCCGCCCAACACGGCGTGGACGTCGCCGGGTTGCTCGCCGACCACGTCGCGCGGCAGCTCACGACGGCCCCCGTGGCCGCCTGAACCGGAGCCCACCGAAGCCATGGAACCGTTCGACACCGCCACGGTGCTCACCCGCGTCCTCACCTCGGGCGTCGTCATGAGCATCGAGAGGAGCGACCGGGAACTCCCCGGTCTGGAACGCCTGTTGACCAAGAAGACCGGCCGCGCCAAGGCCGTCCTCCTCAACAGCCGCACCGGCGCCCTGCACGCCGCCCTCGCCGGCCAGGGCATCGGCCACGGCAGCACCGTCAGCCTGCCCGGCGCCACCCCCGAGACCGTCGCCTTCCTGAACTGGCTCGGCGTCACCGTCACCGACGACAACGCGCCGGCGCCGTACGACTTCCTCGCCCTCGACGCCGAAAACGCCCACCTGCTCGGCGAGTTCACCTCCACCGCGCCCGCCCTCGTCGTCGACCTCACCGGCATCGGCTTCGGCCCCGCCGCCGCGGTCCTCACCGACGACGAACGGATCTGGGCGCGCGCCGAACGGCTGAAGATCTTCGGCGCCCACGACCTGCGGACCATGTGGACGCAGGAGGAGAGCGACGAACAGCTCGTGCCCGGCGTGCAGTTCAACTACCGGCTCAGCCCGCTGGTCGCCGCCTGCGTGCGGATGGCCCTCACCCAGGCGGCCCGGCCCGCCGCCACCTCGGGAGCCCAGCAGTGATCACCGACTTCCCGGCGGCCCCGCTGCCCCTGCCCCACCCCGACGACGTCGACGCCGAACTCGCCGCGCTCGGCGGCGCCGAGATGATCCCGAAGGCGCTGCGCCGCACGCTCTTCCCGGTCATCACCAAGGAAGACGTCTTCAACCTGATGCTGGCCCAGCGCCAGGCCCCCGAGAAGGTCGTCGCCGACTTCGCCGAGGCCTACCGGACCTACGTGGGCGCCGAGTTCGCGCTGCCCACCGCCAGCGGCACCTCCAGCCTGCACCTCGCTCTGGTCGGCGCGGGGGTGCGACCGGGCGACGAAGTCATCGTGCCCGCCTTCACGTTCATCGCCACCGCCCAGGCCGTCGTCGCCGCGCACGCCATCCCCGTGTTCGTCGACGTCGACCCGGTGACGTACTGCATGGACCCGGCCGCCGCTGCCGCCGCGATCACCGACCGCACCCGCGCCCTCATGCCGGTCCACGTCCACGGACTCCCGGCCGACGTACGGGAGTTGCGCGCACTCGCCGACGCCCGCGGCCTCGCGCTCGTCGAGGACGCCTCCCACGCCCACTCCGCGCGGATCGACGGGCAGGTCGCCGGCTCCTTCGGCGACGCCGCCGGACAGAGCCTCATGGCCGACAAGAACTTCCCGCTCGGCGGCGAGGGCGGCATCGCCTTCTTCGCGAAGCAGGAGTCCTACGACCGCGCCGTCGACTACCTCGCCCGGCACGGCATCGACTACGGCATGTCGTGGGTCGCCGCCGCGTTCGGCGCGAGCCAGCTCAAGCGGCTGCCGTACTACGACGAGGTCCGCGCCCGCAACGCCGCGCTGCTCGGCGAAGTCCTCGACGGCACAGGGCTGTTCACACCGCCGCAGGTGCCCGCCGGACACGTCCACGCGTACAACATGTACCGGATCACCCTGCACCCGGAGGCAGTAGGTCTCGGCGACCTTCCCGTGTTCGCGGTGAAGGAGGCCGTGCACGAACTCCTCGTCGCCGAGGGCGTACCGGCCCGCGAGTGGCAGAACACGCCGATCCCCTGCCACCTGCCGTTCCGGCACCGCGACGGCTTCGGCAACGGCTACCCGTTCACCCTCAACCCCGGTGCCGTACGCGACCACCGCCCCGAGGACTTCCCGGTCACCCTCGGCATGCTCGACTCCACGCTGGTCCTCTGCCGCGAACTGCGCTCGCCCGTCGAGTACGAGCGGATCCTGCGGTACGCCGACGCGTTCCGCAAGGTCGCCCGCCGCCCCGACGCGATCCGCAAGCTCGTCGAGGAGCGCGACTACCGGCGTCCCTACGAGAAGGCGGCCCGCCTTGGCTGACACCCTGCGCGTCGCCGTCATCGGCGCGAGCGGCTACACCGGCGGCGAGGTGATCCGCCTCCTGCTCGAACACCCCGGTGTGGAGCTGGCGTTCCTCTCCGCCGAGCGCGCCGCCGGAGCGGCCGTCGGCGCCGTCCACCCCTGGCTGCGCAACCATCCCCGCGCCTCTGCGCTCAAGTTCCGGCCGCTCGCCGAACTCGGGCCGGTCGACGTGGCGTTCACCTGTCTGCCGACCGGCGCGCTGCCCGAGCGGCTGCCGCTGATCGCCGAACACGCCAAGCGCGTCCTCAACCTGGGCGGCGACTTCCGTCTTCGCGACGAGGCCGAGATCCGCGCCCACTACCCGAAGACGGCCGAGCACCCACCGCTCGACGAATTCGCCTACTACATCCCGGAGTTGAGCCAGGGCGTGCCCGAGGGCAGGTTCGTCAACCTGCCCGGCTGCATGGCCGTCACCACCGTCTACGCCCTCTACCCGCTGTTCGCCCAGGGCCAGTTGGTGACCGGCCGGGTCATCGTCGACGCCAAGACCGGATCCACCGGCGGCGGCCGGGACAGCGGCGAACCCCCGGCCGAGCGCTCGGGCAACTTCCGCGTCCACAAGCTGTACGGCCACCGGCACGCCCCGGAGATCCGCCAGGCCCTCGCCGACTTCACCGGCGCGGCCGTCCAATTGCGGTTCTCCACGCACAGCCTCGACGTCTCGCGCGGCATCCTCGTCACCGCGTACTCCGAACTCCGCGACGGCGTCACGCCGTTGGACGTCAAGCGGGCCTACGCCAAGGCGTACGTCGGCAAGCCGTTCGTGCGGGTGCGGCCCGCGCCGAAGGCGCCGCAGGACTTCCCGATGCTGAAGGCCGTCGTCGGCTCGAACGTCGCCGAGGTCGCCGTCGCCGTCCGCGACGGACAGTGCGTCACCGTCGCCGCCCTCGACAACCTCGTCAAGGGCGCGGCGGGACAGGCGATCCAGGCCATGAACCTGATCGCCGGGTTCGAGGAGTCGGCGGGGCTGCCGACCACGGCGGTGTCGCCATGAACTCGCCTCAGAAAATGGGCACTTCGCACCGGCCCCTGTACGTCGTCAAGGTCGGCAGCGCCACCCTCGACCGCGAGACGGTCTTCAAGGAGATCGCCGGCCTCGCGGCCCGGGGCGCCCGCGTGCTGCTCGTCGCGGGCGGCGCGACGGGAATCGAGCGCCACTACCGGGCCATCGACCGCCCGATGCCCCAACTGCGCCTGGCCAACGGCGACTCGGTGCGCTACTGCCCGCCTGAGGAGATGACCCACCTCGTCGACGCGTACGAGCGGGTCACCCTGCCCGCCGTCGAAGAGGGCCTGAAACTCCACGAGTTGACGGTCTTCACGGCCGTCGCCGCGCGCGGGCGCCTCGTCTGCGGCCGGGCCAATCGCCCGCTGAAGGCGGTCTCCGCGGAGGGCCGCACCCGCGTCGTCCGCGACCACCGGGCCGGCGTCCCCGCCGACGTGGACACCGTCCGCCTCACCGCCCTCCTCGACGCGTACGACGTCGTCTGCCTCTCCCCGCCGGTCGCCGACACCGAGGGCGGGGCCCCGCTCAACGTCGACGCGGACGTCCTCGCGGCGGCCCTCGCGAACGCCCTGCACGCCGACCACGTCCGGCTCGTCACCGGCACCCGCGGTCTGCTCACCGACCCCGCCGACCCGGGCTCCACCCTCACCGACGCCTACCCCGGAGACGCCGCGCGCTACGCCGGCGGCCGGATGCGGCAGAAGGTGCGCGCGGCCGAACTCGCCCTGGAATCAAGCGCGGACGTCGCGATCACCGGCCCGCACACCATGGACGAGCCGTCCGGCTGGACCCGCTTCTGGCGCACCCGCGAGCCCGCCGCCGACCTGACCCTGCTCACCCGCGTCGTCGGCGTGCCCTCGGTCTCCGGCGACGAGGCCGAACTCGCCGCGTACCTCGCCGAATGGTGCCGTGAACGCGGCATGGACGCGCACGTCGACACGGCCGGCAACCTCGTCGCGCGCCGGGGGCACGGCCCCCGACGGCTGCTGCTGATGGGCCACTTGGACACCGTCCCGCACATCTGGCCCACCGAGTGGCGCGGCGGCGAACTGTGGGGGCGCGGCAGCGTCGACGCGAAGGGCTGCCTCGCCGCGTTCCTCGAAGTCCTGGCGCACGCCGACATCCCCGACGACGGGCAGGTCATGGTCGTCGGCGCCGTCGAGGAGGAGATCTCGTCCTCCAAGGGCGCCTTCCACGCCCGCGACCACTACCCGGCCGACGCCGTCGTCATCGGCGAGCCCAGCGGCGCGCAGACACTCACCCTCGGGTACTACGGGTTGTTCAAGCTGCGCGTCACGGTGTCCGTGCCGACCGGGCACTCGGCCGGTATGGACGCCGTGTCCGCGCCGGACCGGCTGATCGAGGTGCTCGCTGGGATCCGCGCGGACGTCCTCGCCGAGGCACCCGACGCGCTCAGCGCCGTCATCGACGTCTCCTGCGAGACCGGCCGTGAACAGGGGACCGCCACCGGGATCCTCAACTTCCGGGTCCCTCCGAAGGCCGACCTGGACGCGCTGCGTACAGCCGCCGTGGCTCTTTCGGGGGACGGGGTGGAGATCTCCGTCCTGCGCGCCACCCCCGGATACGCCGGAGGTCGTACGGGTCCCCTGGTCAAGTCCTTCACCAGGGCGTTCGCGGATTCCGGGGTACGGCCCCGGTTCGTCGTCAAGAAGGGCACCTCGGACATGAACACGCTGGCCACGACCTGGCGCGGCGTCCCGATGGTCGCCTACGGACCCGGCGACTCCTCCCTCGACCACACCGACGAGGAACGGATCGGGGCCATGGAGTACCGGACCGCCCGCTCACTCCTCGCGGACGCGGTGAACCGGTGGCTGGCACTGCCGGAAGGGGGCAGGGGATGAGCGTCGCGGTGGAACAGACCCGTGTGGAAGGCGAGTTGGCGGCGCCGGTGTTCTCGGGGGCGCAGGCTCCGGCCGACGACAGTGAGTTGACGGCCGGCGTCGTCGAACTGCTCGCCCAGCGTGCCCTCGTGGCCCGGCGCCTCGTCGTCGACATGGCCGCGAGCCCGCGTGGCTGTCACCTCGGCGGCAGCCTCTCCGTGCTGGACATCCTGATCGCCGCCCTGCACCGGGCGGCGGCCGGGGACGGCACGGAGGTCGTGCTCAGCAAGGGGCACGCGGCGGCCGGGCTGTACGCGGCGCTGCACGTCAGCGGGGTCCTGCCGGAGAACCCGGCGCCCCGCTACGGCCTGGCGGGCGAGCCCTTCACCGGGCATCCGGGGCCCAAGGTGCCCGGCGTCCGCTTCCCCACCGGCAGCCTCGGCCACGGCGTCCCGTACGCCGCGGGCTGGGCGCTGGCCCGGCGCCTCGACGGCGGGGGCGGACTCGGCATCGCGGTCGCCGGGGACGGCGAACTCCAGGAAGGCCTGGTCTGGGAGACCTGCCAGGTCGCCGCCGCCCAGGAGCTGGGCCGGTTCGTGCTGGTCGTCGACGTGAACGGCGGCCAGAACGACGGGCTGGTCGCGGACATCTCCCCCCTGCCTCAACTCGCCGACCGCTTCCGGGCGTTCGGCTTCGAGACGGCCGAGACGGACGGTCATGACCTGGGTGCTCTCACCGCCCTGTTCACCGCCGGCCGCCCGGCCGTCGGCCGGCCCCTGGCGATCCTCGCGACGACCGTCAAGGGCAAGGGAGTTCCGGCGGTCGAGGGCAAGGCGGCCTCCCACTACGTCAGCATCGACGCGGCCCGCGCCGCCAAGTGGAAGCGAGCCGTGCGATGACCGCCGCGAAGTTCCTGCCGGGCGCCGAGGCGGAGCGCGCCCAACTTCCAGTGGAGGCACATCGGTTGACGGAGGCCCTGGCTTCCGGGCGGTCGGGGGACACTCCGGCTTCTGGCCGGTTGGCGTCCGCCTCGGCTGCCGAGCCCTTGACCGCTGCGCTTACCGTGCCGCCCGCCGGGACTACGGTCGGCGCGCACGGCCGGGCGCCGGCTCACCCGGAGACCTGTCCGTCAGCGGGCCCGGATGACCGGCCACCGGCCGTCGAAGTCGGTTCCCCGGCACCCCGGTTGGCGCCCGCCGAGCCTTCGCGAACCCGAGCCGTCCGCCCATCGGCCACCCCCGAGCCCATCACCCCCCAGCCCCTCTCCGGCCGCGCCGCCTACCGTGCCGAACTGACCGCTCTCGCGGCCGCCGACGAACGCATCCTGTGCCTGGAGGCCGATCTCGGCGGCAAGGGGCATCCCTTCCAACTCGCCCACCCCGAACGGTTCTTCAACCTCGGTATCGCCGAGGGCGCGATGGTCGACATGGCGGCGGGGCTCGCGGCGGGCGGATACAAGCCGTTCGTCAGCACGTTCGCCCCCTTCGCGGCCCTGCGGGCGGCGGAGAGCCTGAAACTGACGCTGGGTTACCTGAACGCGGGCGTGACGGTCGTCGCGCCGTACGCGGGGGTCTCCGGCGCCTGGTTCGGCACGACCCACCACTGCCTGGAGGACCTCGCCGTCCTGCGCGCCGTGCCCGGCGTGCGGATCGCGGCGCCCTACGGCGAGGCCGAGATGCGGGCGGTGATCCGCGAGGCGGCCCGCTCGGGACGGCCGTACTACATCCGCACGGGACGCGACGCGCGGTACGAGTCGCTGCCCGGCGCCGACCAACTGCCGCTCGTGAACTGGGAGTCGGCGGACGGCGACGTCTGTCTCGTCTCGGTCGGCGAGGAGGGCACCCGCCTGGCGGTCGAGGCCCGCGAGCAGGTTCCCGGCACGGCCCACGCCCACCTCGTGCACGTCGACCACGAGCACCTCGCCCAGGCCGCCCCCGAACTCGCCCGCAGACACCGCACGTTCGTGGTCGTCGAGGAGCACCGCACCCAGGGCGGCGCCGCCGAGGCCCTCGCCCTGCTGCTGCCCCACTGCCAGGTCACGTCGGTCGCGGCCGACCGGAGCTGGCCCTCCCAGGGCGGCGACCACGCCGAGGTGATGGCCGCGCTCGGCCTCGAACTCCCTGCCGTGACCAGGGCGTTGGAACACGCCCGGTCGACGCGGCACCACCACTCCACCCACACCCCGTCGAGGAGCCTCTCATGCACGTCCTGATGATCGAATGCAACCCGAACGGCATGGCCGGCATCGCCAACGCCCTCGACCTGGGCCACGACGTCACCCTGGTCTCCGCCGACCCCGACTTCTACCTTGCGGTCTCCCCGCTCACCGAGGCGGCGTACGCGCACCCGCGCTGCACCGTCGTCAAGAGCGAACGCGCCTTCGTCGTCGAGGAGTTGATCGCGCTCGCCCGTGAGGTGCACGCGGCGAACCCGGTGCACGGCGTGACGACGTACAGCGAGTACCACACCGTCCACACCGCCGCCGTCGCCGAGGCGCTCGGCCTGCCGGGGATGAGTGTGGACGGCGCCCGCAACGCCCGCCACAAGCACCGCACCCGCCTCACCCTGGACGGCAAGTCCGGTGTGAAGCAGCCGCGTTTCGCGCACGTCGCCGACGCGGACGACCCGGCCGCCGTCGAGGCCGCCGTGCGCGAGATCGGCTTCCCGTGCGTGGTGAAGCCGTCCGACGGGACCGCCAGCCTGCACGTCCTGCACCTCAAGGACGAGGACGATCTGCGGTCCTACCTCGCGGAGTTGGCGGACGTCGCCGACTACGGGCGGGGCGTCGTGCGCGTACCGGACGTGCTGATCGAGGAGTTCGTCACCGGGGAGCTGATCTCGGTGGAGTCCTGCGTGCTGCGCACGGACGACGGGGGCGCCGAGATCGTCAACCTGGGCCTCACGGACCGCCCGCTCAGCGGCTTCCCGCACTTCATCGAGATGGGCGCGACGTATTTCTCCGGACACCCGCTCCAGGACGAGCTGTTCGCGATGACGACCCGCGTCCTCGAAGAGCTGGGCGTCGACTTCGGGTTCATCCACACCGAGTTCCTCCTCGGCCCCGACGGACCGGTGCTGTGCGAGGTCAACGGCCGCCTCATCGGGGGGATCGTGCCGAGCCTGATGCAGCTCAGCTCCGGTGTGGACGCCTACCTGGAGGTCATCCGGCAGGCGCTGGGGGAGCGGCCCGAGCTGCCCTTCCCCGGCGACGTCACCGCGGGCGGCCACTGGTTCGGCTCCCCGGTCGAGGGCGTCGTCGAGGAGATCGCCTTCGACGCGCTCGCGGACCTGCCCGGCTTCCACAGCGCCCTCGCCTACAAGAAGCCCGGCGTCGCCGTCACCCGCCTCTCGCGCAGCAACTTCGACTGGATCGGCCACGTCATCTTCACGGGTGCCGGCCGCGACGAGGTCAACAAGCGCTGCGAGGACGGCCTGGACCACATCGACCTGCGCCTGAAGGTGGAGGTCGCGCGGTGACCCGTACCCGTACGACCCCGGAGCCAGAGCCCCGTACGACCCCGAGGCCGGCCCGTACGACCGTCACCGGCGTGGCGATCCCGAGCCTGGACCCCGGGAGCGTCTACGACGTCACCACCGAGGACGGCGTCTTCACCGCCTTCGAGGAGACCGGTTCCCGTACGGGCGGCGAGCGTGAGCTGTGGCCCGGCTACACGGAGACCCACGCCCACGTCTCCCTGCCCGCGAACTGGGACGACACGGCCGATCCCCCGGAAGTGGTAGCTCTCCAGTACCTGTACCACGGGGTCACCCACGTCGTGGACATGTTCGGCTTCCCCCTGGTCGCGGACGCCTGGGAGGCGGGTCGTACGGGTTCACCCTGGCCCTACCCCGAGGTCGTCCACTGCGGGTACGCGGTCACCGCGACGACCGACACGGCGGGCCGTACCGGGCACGGCGTCGAGTTCCCGGCGCCGGTGCACATGCTGTCGGTGGAGTCCGACCTCGACCACGCGCTGCGGGCCAACGCCGCGCGCGGCGGCACCTTCCTGAAGGTGATGTTCACCGACGGCACCGAACAGCCGGGCGCGCCGGTCAAGTTCTCCCGGCTCTCCGAGCAAGTGCTGCGCTTCACCGCCCGGTTGGCGGCCGAGCGCGGTGTGACCGCCGTCATCGACTGCAACACGCTCCAGGAGACCCGCTGGGCCTACGCGTGCGGCTTCCGGCTCTTCGCGCACACCGTCCGCGACCGCACGCTGGAGGCCGCCGACTGGAAGGAGTTCGAGGGCGCCCGGTTCGTCTCCACGCTCGCAGGCCTGCGCCCGATGGTCATGACCGGCGACGAGTTCCTCGCCGAGTACTCCCGCGAGGGCTTCGCCGAGACCCAGGACGTCCGCAACCTCGACTTCGTCCGCGGCATCGAGCAGCCCTACGGCGTGAAGTTCGGCGTCCAGGAGATCCGGACGGCCGCGCTCGGCGACATGCGCCGCAACGCGCTCGCCGCCCTCGCCGACGGCAGCCTCCTGGTCGGCACCGACTCCGGCAACACCGGCGCGTACCACGGCTATTCACTGCTGGGCGAGCTGGGGCTGCTGCGCGGCGACGACGCCTCGCTCGACGAACCGCTGCGCCGCCAGGCGACCGTCGGCGGACGGCGCTACTTCGACGAGCTGAGCGGCGACACCTCGGGGGCGCACCCCCTGAGGGCCGGCGCGCCCGCCACCTACAACCTGATCGACCCCGTAGTACCCCTGACGGCTCTGCCGCTGCGCACGGTCGTGCGCGGCGTCCCCCTCGACCGCCCCGCTCTCGCCGAGGCGATCACCGCGCTCCGCGCCGCCGCGGAGACCAGCAGAAAGGCATCCCTGTGACCCCCGAACGCAGGCGGGCGCTGATCGGCGTCAACGCCGGCATCTTCCTCGCCCACATCGGCAACTACATCTGGTTCCCGGTCCTCGTCGCCTCCCTCGGCGGCACCGACAGCGGCTTCTGGGCCGGCGTCGTGATGTGCATGACGTACGTCGGCCGGCTCGCCGCGACCTTCTTCTACGAGGGGTTCGCGGCCCGGATCGGCATCCGCGGGGCGGTCTTCGCGGGGACGGCGCTGGAGGCGACGGCGCTCGGCGCGATGGGCTTCGCCGGCGGGGTGGCCGCCTACAGCGTGCTCGCCCTGTTCATCGGCTTCGGCTCCGGCACCGCCTTCCCCGGCCTGAAGAACATCCTCGTCTCCTACCCGGACGACGAGCGCCCCAAGGCGTTCTCCACGTTCCAGATGGCCGCCCAGGTCGGTCTCCTCGGCGGGGCGCTGATCGGCGGCCTCGTCGTCGACCTGAACCTGCGCACCCTGTTCTCCGTCGTCTTCGCGATCTTCATCGGCTTCTGCCTGGCGTCGTCCGCGTTCATCCCGCGCGACGGCTTCGCGGCCCCTACGGAGAGCGACGAAAGTACTACGGGGACGACGCCGAAGCCCCCGCTCTTCAGCACCGCCGTCTTCAAGGGCATCGAGGTACGCGGAGCCACCCGCTACTTCCTGCTCTCGGCCGTGTTCTGGTTCCTGTCGATCGGCTTCATCGTCGGCATCCCGCTCCACATGGAGAAGTACGCCTCCGGGTGGGCCCCCTCGTCCCCCTTCTGGATCACGGGGCTGGTGGTACTAGTACTCCAGTACCCCCTGTTCAAGGCCCTGATCAAGCGCCTGGAGCCCGGCACCGTGATGGCCATCGGCCTGACCGGTATGACCCTCGCCTTCCTCGCGTTCGGCGCGGGACGCGGGGCGCCGTGGGTCTTCGCCGGGTGCCTCGTCGTCGTCCTCGGCGACATCCTCTTCGTACCTTCGTTCGACATGTGGGTGGCCCGGAAGGTCCCCGAGGACCGGCTCGCCAAGGCGATGGGAGCCATGCACTTCTTCCGCAGCGCCGGGAACATGGCGGGCTCGCTCCTCGCGGGCGTGCTCTTCGACCTCTCGGGTTCCCTGGACCTGCCGGGGCTGAACTGGTACGTCGCCGCCCTGATCGCGGCGGGCTGCGCGGTCGTCTGCCTGTCCGGCCGCACGGTGGAGGAAAGCGTGGAGGAGGAGAAGATCGCCGCCTCAATTGTTGCGGAGGGATGAAATCCGCCCCTGTGCGCGTTGGTGCCTTCCGGACAGCAATCGGTTTCTTGCAGGAGGGCACCGCGTGGCAGCGCAACGGGGATGGGCACGGCGGCTCGCGGGATACGCCTGGCGGTATCCGAAGGACACGCTCCTGGCCCTCGGCTCGTCCCTGGCGGGGATGGCGATCATGGCGATCGTCCCGCTGATCACGAAGGTGATCATCGACGACGTCATCGGCGACCACACCCGCTCGATGGCCCCCTGGGCGGGCGCCCTGCTCGGGGCAGCTCTCCTGGTGTACGTCTCGACCTACATCCGCAGGTACTACGGGGGCCGCCTCGCCCTCGACGTCCAGCACGACCTGCGCACCGAGATGTACGGGACGATCACCCGCCTCGACGGCCGCCGCCAGGACGAGCTGTCCACCGGCCAGGTCGTCGGCCGGGCGACCAGCGACCTCCAGCTCATCCAGGGCCTTCTTTTCATGTTGCCGATGACGATCGGCAACATCGCCCTGTTCGTGATCTCCCTCGTCGTCATGGCCTGGCTGTCCGTCCCCCTCACCCTCGTCGCCCTCGCCGTCGGCCCCGCGCTGATCTGGATCGCGAGCCGCAGCCGCCGCCGGCTCCACCCGGCGACCTGGTACGCGCAGGCCCAGGCTGCCGCCGTCGCCGGAGTCGTCGACGGCGCCGTCAGCGGCGTCCGCGTGGTGAAGGGGTTCGGGCAGGAGGACCAGGAGACCGGCAAGCTGCGCGAGGTCGGCCGCCGCCTGTTCGCCGGACGGCTGCGCACGATCCGCCTCAACTCCCGCTACACGCCCGCCCTCCAGGCCGTCCCCGCACTCGGCCAGGTCGCGATGCTGGCCCTCGGCGGCTGGCTCGCCGTCCGCGGCCACATCACCCTCGGCACGTTCGTCGCGTTCTCCACCTACCTCGCCCAACTCGTGGGCCCCGTCAAGATGCTGGCGATGGTCCTGACCGTCGCGCAGCAGGCCCGCGCAGGCACCGAGCGCGTCCTCGAACTCATCGACACCGAACCGACCATGCGCGAGGGCACCAAGGAACTGCCCGCCGACGCCCCGGCCACCGTCGAGTTCGACGACGTCACCTTCGGCTACGACGACGAACGCCCCGTCCTCGACGGCCTCAGCTTCGAGATCCGCCCCGGGGAGACCCTCGCCGTCGTCGGCGCCTCCGGCTCCGGGAAATCCACCCTCTCGCTGCTGCTGCCCCGCTTCTACGACGTCACCCGAGGCGCCGTCCTGATCGGCGGCCACGACGTGCGCGAGCTGACGTACGACTCGCTGCGTAGCGCCATAGGACTAGTACCCGAGGACTCCTTCCTCTTCTCCGACACCGTCCGCAGCAACATCGCCTACGGCCGCCCCGACGCCACCGACGCCGAGATCGAGACCGTCGCCCGCGCCGCCCAGGCCCACGGCTTCATCACCGATCTCCCTCTCGGGTACGACACCAAGGTCGGCGAACACGGCCTCACCCTCTCCGGAGGCCAGCGCCAGCGCGTCGCCCTCGCCCGCGCCCTCCTCACCGACCCTCGCCTCCTCGTCCTCGACGACGCGACGTCGGCCGTCGACGCCCGCGTCGAGCACGAGATCCACGAGGCGCTCGCCCAGGTCATGAGCGGCCGTACGACCCTGCTCATCGCCCACCGCCGCTCCACCCTGAACCTCGCCGACCGCATCGCGGTCCTGGACGCCGGACGCCTCGCCGACATCGGCACGCACGACGAGCTGGAGCGCCGATCCCCGCTGTACCGGCGCCTGTTGACGGACCCCGACGGCCTCGGCGACGTCAGCCCCGGCCACGCCCAGCCCCTCCAGCCCGCCGAGGACACCACCGTCCGCGACGAACTGGACGCCGAGTTCGACGCCGAGCGCGGCATCACCCCCCGGCTGTGGGCGGGGGAGCGCGGCGCCGGCGACACGGCCCTCTCGGGCACCCCCTCCACCCCCGAACTCCTCGCCCAGGTCGAGGCGTTGCCCCCGGCGACCGACACCCCCGGCATCGACGAGGCGCGCGCCGTCACCCCCGAACAGTCCTACGGGCTGAGGCGGTTGCTGCGCGGATTCCGCACGCCGCTGCTCATCAGCCTCGGACTCGTCGCCGTGGACGCGGGCGTCGGCCTGCTCCTGCCGGTCCTGATCCGGCACGGCATCGACAGCGGCGTCACCGAGGCGTCGCTCGGCGCGGTGTGGGCGGCGTCGCTCCTCGCGCTCCTCGCCGTGCTCGTGCAGTGGGCCGCGCAGATCGGCGAGACCCGGATGACCGGGCGGACCGGCGAACGCGTCCTCTACACCCTGCGGCTGAAGATCTTCGCCCAGCTCCAGCGGCTCGGACTCGACTACTACGAACGGGAGTTGACCGGCCGGATCATGACCCGGATGACGACGGACGTGGACGCCCTGTCGACGTTCCTCCAGACCGGACTCGTCACCGCGTTCGTCTCCGTCGTCACCTTCTTCGGGATCATGGTCGCCCTCGTCGTCATCGACGTGCAGCTCGCGCTGGTCGTCTTCGCGACCCTTCCCCCGTTGGTGGTAGCCACGTACTACTTCAGGCGGGCGAGCGTGCGCGCCTACGAGCTGGCCCGGGAGCGGATCTCCACCGTCAACGCCGAACTCCAGGAGTCGGTGGCCGGCCTCAGGATCGTCCAGGCGTTCCGGCGCGAGGACGACGGCGCGGCCCGGTTCGCGGCGGGCAGCACCTCCTACCGCGAGGCCCGCGTGCACGGGCAGTGGCTGATCTCGGTCTACTTCCCGTTCGTGCAGCTCCTGTCGTCCGTCGCCGCCGCGGCCGTCCTGATCGCGGGCGCGGGCCGGGTGGAGGCGGCGACGCTGACGACCGGCGCGCTCGTCGCCTACCTGCTGTACATCGACCTGTTCTTCGCCCCCGTGCAACAGCTCTCCCAGGTCTTCGACGGCTACCAGCAGGCGTCCGTATCACTGGGCCGCATCCAGGAGTTGCTCCAGGAACCGACCTCCACCAAGACGGCGGACGAACCCCTCGACGTGCTCTCCCTGCGCGGCGACATCACCTTCGAGGACGTCCACTTCGCCTACACCGACGACGAAGAGGCCCTCAGCGGCGTCACGTTGAGGATCCCGGCGGGCCAGACCGTCGCGTTCGTCGGCGAGACCGGCGCCGGTAAGTCGACGCTCGTGAAACTCGTCGCCCGGTTCTACGACCCGACGTCCGGGCGGGTCCTGGCCGACGGCACCGACCTGCGCGACCTCGACCTCACGTCGTACCGCCACCGCCTCGGGGTGGTCCCCCAGGAGGCGTACCTCTTCCAGGGGACGATCCGCGACGCCATCGCGTACGGCCGGCCCGACGCGACCGACGCCGAGGTGGAGGCGGCGGCGCGGGCCGTCGGGGCGCACGAGATGATCGCCACCCTGGAGAACGGCTATCTCCACGAGGTCGCCGAACGCGGACGCAACCTCTCCGCCGGGCAGCGGCAGCTCGTCGCGCTGGCCCGCGCCGAACTCGTCGACCCCGACGTCCTGCTCCTCGACGAAGCGACGGCTGCTCTCGACCTGGCGACGGAAGCGCAGGTCAACCAGGCCACCGACCGGCTCGCCGGGCGCCGCACCACCCTCGTCGTCGCCCACCGCCTGACCACGGCGGCCCGCGCCGACCGGGTCGTCGTGATGGCCGACGGACGCGTCGCGGAGGACGGCACGCACGACGAACTCCTCGCACAGGGCGGACGGTACGCGGTGCTGTGGCGGACGTTCGTCGGGGAACCGGCCGACGCGGTGTCCCCGTGACCTACCCCGGCGGAGGGAGCCGCAGGCGTACGCCTCAGGGGGTACGGGGGGCACCCGGAGCGCCGCGTTCTCGTGACGGTCGTGCAACCGTGCGACACACGTCGTGCGTCCGTACATCAGTACGGGCGGACGACTCACGGGTGGGAACCATGGAGAAGCACGCGGTACGACGACGGCTGGCACTGGTGACGGCCGCCATCACGGCGTCGGGACTGCTCGCCCTGGCGACCCCGGTCGCCGCCGTCGCGGCCCCCAGGGTCGCGAAGCCACCCGTCCCGACAGCCTGCTCCGGCCGCAAGGTCCGCACGTTCCCCTTCTCCACCGGCACGGTCTTCGTCTACAAGCGCCCGGGATACGTCTGCGCGGTCACCTTCGCCATCCGCCCCGGCCCGAAACAGAGCATCTCCGTCACCGTCCAGGCCCGGGGCAACGTCCCCGTACGCCGAGGCTGGACCGACACCCGCACCTCCCCGGCCGTCACGGTCCACGCGGGACACAGATGCGTGCGGGTGGAGGGGCAAGTGGGGCGCGGGCAGGTCAAGTCGGGGTGGATCCTGTGCTGACGGGCCGGACGAACCCCCGTTCCTTCCGGCCCGCCGCACCGAGACTGCTCGGCCAACTTGGCCGCGGGCCAGTGAAATCGGCGTTGTCGGGACATCGCGGGACGTCCCACCGGTTGACCTGCGCGGACGCCGACGGCGGTGCGACAGGGAGGGGATGCGCGGCCCGCGTGCGGTACGGCCGAAAGGCGACCGCCGTGGCGCGGCGAAGGGAACCCCGGGCCGTGCGTGGGGGTGTACTACAGAGGTGGGGGTCTTGACGCGTACGGGGTGAGACATGGCGCGCTGGCAGGAACTGCCGGACTCGCTGGACCAAAGGGCCCGGCAACTCGTCGTACAGCTCAGGCGGTTGAAGGACCGATCAGGGCTGAGCCTGGTCTCGCTCGCCGCGAAGACCGGGTACAGCCGCTCGTCGTGGGAGCGCTATCTCAACGGCAAGGCGCTCCCTCCGAGGCAGGCCGTGGAGGAACTCGCCCGGGTCGCCGGCACGGAACCCACCCGGCTGCTCGTCCTGCACGAGATGGCACAGGACGCCTGGCAGCCCTCCCATGAACCCCCGCCCCCCGACGACGAGTTGGGCCCAACCCGAGCGACCCCGCCGGACGGCGTCCCCCGCTCCCGGGCCCTCGCCGCCGCGCTGATCGCCGCCCTCCTCGGCCTCGGCGCCGGCCTGCTGATCGCGATCCCCTTGTACGACGACGAGGGCGGCGGCAGCGGAGACACCAGGATCACCACGGGCGCCCAGCCCACCCCCAGCTCGTCAACCACCCCGGGCGGGCCGGGGCATTACCTCTTCGTGGTCGGCAAGACCTATCCCTGCGACGTTCGTCGGCGCGGAGCGGTCGGCCTGGGCGCCGGGTACAGCGCGACCCGTACCGCCAACCTCGCCGGGCCCGGCTGGGACGTCGTCGAGGCCCAATGCCTGCTGCGACACCACAAGTTGGACCCCGGCCCGGTCGACGGCATCTACGGCCAGCAGACCATCGCGGCCGTCGTACGCTTCCAGAAGCGGGCCGAGCTGGTGGCGGACGGCATCGTCGGCCCCCACACCTGGCAGGTGCTGCGCCGATGACCGGCGCCGCACCGGAGTGCGCGGCCCTCGCCGAGGGGCTGCGCGCCGTGCGGTCCCGAACAGGCCTCAGTCTGGCGGCACTTGCCGGGCGCACCCCGTACAGCAAGTCGTCCTGGGAGCGCTATCTCAACGGGAAGAAGCCGGTGCCCCGGCAGGCGGTGGAGGCGCTGTGCACGCTCGCCGGAGAGCCGCCCGCACGCCTGCTGGCCCTGTGGGAACTCGCCGACGCGGAGTGGAGCGGACGCTCCGGTGCCACCCCGAAGCGCGTCGAACCGCCGCCACCCACACGGGCGTTGACGCTACGCCGATACCTGCTGCCCATCGCCGCCGTCCTCGCCGCCGGCACGATCGCCGCCCTCTCCGTAGGCGGCTCGGGCCCGAAGCACGGCACGGTGAGCACCCCCGTCCTCGACCCCACCCCCGGCTGCCAGGGCCGCACCTGCGACGGGCGGCAACCGGACGAGATGTTCTGCGGACTGCCCGGCCGCGTCGACTCCCTCGGCCCGCAGCACCGCACACGCACCGGCGCGAGCGTGGAGGTGCGGTACAGCGGGGTGTGCGGGGCCGCCTGGGGGCGGATCTGGCACGCGCGGGTCGGCGACGCGGTGGAGATCTCGGCACCCGGCGCCTCGCCGCGCCGGGCCGTCGTCAGGAACGCCGCCGACACCACCGTCTACCGGTTCACCCCGATGATCGGGGAACCGGAACGGGCGGGACTGCGGGTCTGCTTCACGCCGGGGAGCGGGGCGGGCGGACGGGAGTGCTTCGGGCCCTGAGGGCAACGGGGTCTGTTCGGCCGGGAGTTGGCGGCGTTGACGCGACGGATGCGGACGGCGGCGTTGACGTGCCGGACGGAGGGCGACGGCGTCGAAGCGCCGGGCCGGTATGCCTGTCCGCCTACTCGCCCGCGTCCTCCACCCGGCTCGCCAGCCGCTCGTACCGCTGCCGGGCCGCCTGCGGTGTGCCCAGGCCGAGGCCGAACGCGATCTCCTGCCAGGTCATGTCGCGCCCCCGGGCCATCTGGAGGAGCCCGGCCTCCAACTCGTCCAACTCGGCCCGCACGAGCGGCAGAAGAGTCAGTGCGGCGGTGATGTCGGCCTGGTCGACCTCCGCCTCCCCGTCCTCCTTCAGCGCGGCCCCGCTGAGCAGGAACGCCACCAGCCGGACCGCCTCGTGCGGCGCGAGGATCGCGGGGTTGGTCTGCCGGGCACGCTGCGTGTCCGTGGCCGCGTGCCGTTCGGCTATCCGGAAGAGGGAGGGGTACACGCGCTGGGCGCGGGCCAGTTCGGGGTCGGGTGCGGTGAAGGGATCCGAAGTCATGTCTCCAGCATCGGAGTTGAACGGATCAGCGTCAACTCCTTATGTTGAACAAGTCGTTCACAAGCCCTGAAGCGTCAGCCTCGCACCGCCCCCGCCGTCAGCAAATGACACGACGGCCGACCGGAATGGGGGCCGGTCGGCCGTCGGGTTGGCTCTCAGGTATTACGGGTGTCCCGTAGTACCCGTGTCACGGACGCAGCGCGGGCTCCCGCTCCACATCCCGTACATCCAGCTTCGCGTCGAACCTCGCCAGCGGCTTCGCCGCCTCCACCGCACCGGCCGGGACGCCCGCCCACTCCAGGATGCGGGCCGTGGCGAACGCCTTCTGGTCGGGGACGAGACCGGCGACGTTCGCACCGTGGTTCAGCCCCGGCGCCGTCAGCACGTACGAGTCCTTCGCACCCTTGCCGACCCGGAACCGCTCCGAGCCCCACGGGTCGTTCTGGCCGTACACGAAGAGCATCCGCCGGGCGTTGTGCCGCACCCAGTTGTCCACGTCGGCCATCGCGAACCGGTCGAACCTCGGGACGCGCACGCTCGCCGGCACGAAGTTCGACGGCGGCTGGTACCCGTACCGCACGTACTTCCGCTCGATGTGCGGGAAGTGGATGGTGGGCGCCCCCAGTTGGGAGGCCGCCTGGAAGTAGTACGGGGCGTACGGGTCGAGACCCTGATCCGTGTAGAACGAGAACCCGGAGATCGTGTCGACCGAGTCCCAGATCTCGTCGTCGGTCGCGTTCTTCGCGTTCGCCGGGATCGTGTCGCAGTCGGACAGCAGGCTGTACTGCCAGAAACCCCACACGTAGTCCAGGACGACGGCCTCGTACGCCTTGTCGAGGCTGCCGACGGTCGTGAAGGTGTACCCGTTGTCGGCCGCGTACGCCGCGTACCGCTTCTCCAGCGGCTCCCGGCGCACCAGCGCCTCCCGCTGCACCCCGTTCAGCCGGTCGCGGCACTCCTGGGTGCCGACCGTCGCGAAGAACCGGTCGTACGCCGAATCCTCGTCGTTCACCACGTCGTTGGGGGCCACGTACGCGACGACGCCGTCCATGTCACGCGGGTAGAAACGCTCGTAGTACGTGGCGGTCATGCCGCCCTTCGAACCGCCCGTGGAAATCCACTTCTTGGAGTAGACCGGCTTCAGCGCCTCGAAGATGCGGTGCTGGTCGCTGGCGGCCTGCCAGATGGTCAGCTTGCTCCAGTCGGCGGGCTCGGCCGGCCGCGACGGGGTGAAGTACCGGTACTCCATGGAGACTTGGTTGCCGTCCACGATCTGGGTGGGCTCACGGCGGCCCGGGTTCGTGGAGACGCTGTAACCGCCCGTGTAGAAGACGGTCGGCCGGTCCACGTCCTTGTGCAGCACGGTGATGCGCTGCTCGAACGTCCCGGCGGAGGGGTGCCGGTGGTCGATCGGCTGGGTGTAGTTCAGCACGAAGAAGCGGTAACCGGGGTACGGCTTCTCCTGGACCAGGCTCATGCCCGGGATCGCCAGCAGCCGGTCCTTGATGTCGGTGGCCTCCGGTTCGGCGGCGGTCGCCGCCGTCGCCGTGCCCAGCGTGCTTATCAGCACCGTGAGCGCGAGCAGCCATCTGAGCGCCTTGCGCATGCGCGTGCACCCTCCCTGCATACCTGTGAAGTTGATGTGTGTCGGCGGAACGTATCGAAGCGACGGCCGTGACACCAGGGGGCATTGGGGGGTGCTGATTCCGAACTCGCGTGTGAACCGGGGGAGATAAGGCGACTTGGGATGTTTGCTTCACCCCCGCCCCTCACCCGCTCTCCCGCACCACCAACCCCCGCCAGCCGCGCCAACTCGGGCTTGTCCGGGGTGATCGTCGTCAGTGGGGGAGCGGTGTACCGGGCCGCGTGGAGCGCCCCTTCGGCGAGCGCGTCCGTGAAACAGAAGACAGCGTGGGGGAGTTGGGGCAACGCGAGCAGCGAGCGCCTTGTCGTACGGGACGGCGCACGGCTCCAACGCCTGCCGGTACTCCGTGAGTCGGGCCGCCGCCATGTTGTCGATGGTGGGTGGGGCAGGTCGTGCAGCCGCTCGCCCGGGAGGACAAGAGGCTTGCTGTGGACGGCCGTTGACGCCTTCGCGTCGTCCAGCGTGAGCGGGCTCAGGATGGCGCCGTCCACCATCGGGTCCGTCCGCCCCAGCGCGATCTCCAACTCCGCCTTGGGGGAGCCGTTTGCCGCCTCGGCGAGGAGCGTGCAGCCGTGAGCTGCCGTCTCCCGCAGGACGTGCCCGGCTCCTCGACAGCGCGCGCGACTTTCTCCCGCGTCTCCTCTGAGAAGTGCCCCGTCCCTCGGACCACGTTCGACACGGTCCGCATCGACACCCCGGCCTGCTCGGCCACCTCCCTGAGCCTCACGGCCTCGAATCCGCCGATCGGCCTCACCGGCATGAGCGGTCAGGCCCCTGGGGGCCGCCATCGGCGCTTTGGAGGGGGGCACGCCGATGACGGCACGCTGCCGGCCGCGGTACGGCGGAGAGGGTGGGTCGGCGATCGCGGCCAGCCGCGAGTACCGACACCGCACCACGGTGAGTCGTCCGGCAGTTTCGGATTGGACGTGGCGAGGGCGCGGACGGTTCCCTCTCGCGTGGGCGGTTCCCTTCTGGGCGCGCGGTGCCCCCTAGGGGGCAACCCTGAA
This sequence comes from Streptomyces sp., assembly GCA_036569285.1. Classification (GTDB taxonomy): domain Bacteria; phylum Actinomycetota; class Actinomycetes; order Streptomycetales; family Streptomycetaceae; genus Streptomyces. The sequence continues at coordinate 6,856 of DATCQX010000386.1, read as the reverse complement.
GCCCCGATGCGCTTCCCGTCTCCGGCCCGCCTTCACCCCTCGGCTCTCCGCCCCCTCACCGAGCCGTAACCCTCGGCCACTGCTCCCGCAGCGTCCTCACCGTCTCCACGATCGCCGGCCGCCGAGCCGCCCCCTTCCGCCACAGGGCATACAAATGGCGTACGGGTACCGGCTCCAGGGGTACCTCGACCACGCCCGGCGGAAGGGGCCCGCGCCCCAGGCGGGGGATCAGGGCTACCCCTAGTCCCGCCGCGACCAACGCCACCAGCGTCGGATTCTCGTCCGCCTGATGGACGACGTCCGGCTCGTGGCCCGCGGAGCGCAGGGTACGCAGGAGCCAGTCGTGGCACACCCGCCCAGGTGGCTGGCAGATCCACCGCTCGCCGCCCAGTTCCTCGTGCCGCACCCCCGTACGACCCGCGAAGGGGTGGTCCTCAGGTACGAGGAGATCGCACAGGTCGTCCCCGAAGTGCACCTGCTCCAGACCCGTAGGGGCCGGCAGCGGAGCGACGTCCCAGTCGTGGGCGACGACGAGGTCGACCGCGCCCTTGGCCACCAGGTCCACCGACAGGTGGGGGTCCACCTCGGTCAGCCGGGCGTCCAGAGCGGGGTGCCGGCGGGCCAGGTCCGCGAGGACGGACGGCATCAGCCCGCGCGCCGCCGACGCGAACGCGGCGATGGTCAGCCGCCCCGCCGGCAGCCCCCGCCGCTCTTCGAGACCGGTCTCCGCGCGCTCGACGATCGCGAGCAACTCCCGTGCCGTATCAGCGAGTTCCCACGCTTCGTCGGTCAGCCGAACCCCCCTGCCCTCCCGCTCCAGCAAGACCGTCCGCGTCTCCCGCTCCAACTTGGCGATCTGCTGCGACACCGCCGAGGAGGTGTACCCGAGCGCGGCAGCGGCGGCGCCGACCGTGCCGTGGACGGAGACCGCGTGCAGGGCGCGCAGGCGCTGGAGGTCGAGCATGACCGGACTCCAAAGGTAAGAGTTGCTTCATCCTGTCGTACAGAAATCATCGCTGGTGCTACACGGTCCGTACAGTCGATCCTCGACGCATGCGACCAGCACACCTCCTCCTCGCCGCCCTCGTCGCCGCCGTCTGGGGCGTCAACTTCACGGTGATAGAAATCGGCCTCGACCACTTCCCGCCCCTGCTCTTCTCCGCCCTGCGCTTCCTGGTCGCGGCTCTGCCCGCCGTGTTCTTCGTGGGGCGGCCGAAGGTGGCGTGGAAGTGGATCGTGGGCGTCGGACTCTCGCTCGGCGTCGCGAAGTTCGGGTTCGTCTTCGTCGGGATGGACGCCGGGATGCCGGCCGGGCTCTCCTCGCTGGTCCTCCAGATCCAGGCCGTGTTCACCGCGCTGATCGCGTTCGTGGTGCTGGGTGAACGGCCCACCCGGGTAAGGGTGTTGGGGATGGCCGTCGCCTTCGTGGGGATCGCGGTCGCCGCCGTCGACGAGGGAACTTCCGGGCCACTGGGGGCATTTGCCCTCGTCGTCGCCGGTGCCGCCTGCTGGGGCGTCTCCAACGTCCTGACCCGCAAGGCCGCCCCGCCCGACGCCCTCAACTTCATGGTGTGGGTGAGCACCGTCCCCGTACTCCCGCTGCTCGCCCTGTCGTTGCTCACCGAAGGGCCGCGCCGCGACCTCGACGCCCTGCGTGCGCTGGACCCGGCCGGCGTCGGAACGGTCCTCTTCGTCGCCTGGGTCTCCACCGTCCTCGGCTTCGGCGCCTGGGGCTGGCTCCTGCGCCGCCACCCCGCCTCCACCGTCGCCCCCTTCTCCCTCCTCGTCCCCGTCTTCGGCATGTCCTCCGCCGCCCTCTTCCTCGGCGAACAGATCAGCCCCCTGCGGTGGTGCGCGGCGGCACTGCTGGTGGGCGGGGTGGCGCTGACGTCACTGACGCCGGGGCGGGGAGCCGCGGAAGCGGTCGCCCAACGCTCCGAAGCGACTCCGACGCCCCGCGCACCGGTCACGTCCGTATCCCCGGGCCCGTAGTACCCGTAGTACCCGCATGGCCCACCGGTCGCGTCCGTATCGCCGAGCCCGTAGTACCCGTAGACCCGTACTACCCGTAATACCGACGACACCCCCCATTCCACCCACCGGACGCTCCCGCCCCCCACACCCCCACCGCGAGATCATGCGGCGCATGCCCCTCGTAGACATCCCCGGTTCCAAGTCCCTCACCGCCCGCGCCCTCTTCCTCGCCGCAGCGGCCGACGGTGTCACGACCCTCGTACGCCCCCTGCGCTCGGACGACACGGAGGGGTTCGCCGAGGGGCTCGGCAGCCTCGGCTACCGGATCGGCCGCTCGCCGGACGCCTGGCAGGTGGACGGCCGCCCGCAGGGCCCAGCGGTCCCGGAGGCCGACGTCTACTGCCGGGACGGCGCGACGACCGCCCGCTTCCTGCCGACCCTCGCCGCCGCCGGCCACGGCACGTTCCGCTTCGACGCCTCACCCCAGATGCGCCGCCGCCCCCTCCTCCCCCTCACCCGCGCCCTGCGCGACCTCGGCGTCGACCTCCGCCACGAGGCCGCCGACGGACACCACCCACTCACCGTCCACGCGGCGGGAGTTGAGGGCGGCGAGGTGGTCCTGGACGCCGGCCAGTCCTCCCAATACCTCACCGCACTCCTCCTCCTCGGCCCCCTCACCCGCACCGGCCTCCGCATCCGCGTCACCGACCTGGTCTCCGCGCCGTACGTGGAGATCACGATCGCGATGATGCGCGCGTTCGGGGCGGAGGTGAAGGTAGAGACGCGACAGACGGCAACCGCTCACGAAAACGCCACGGATCCGGACGACGCTGGCACGCGCAATACCGACGCGGACGACGCCGGCTCGGGCAACCCCGTTTCGCGCAAGGCCAGTTCAGGCCCCACCCCCTCCGGCGAGCGCGTCTACACCGTCCCGCCCGGCGGCTACCGCGCCACCACCTACCCCATCGAACCCGACGCCTCCACCTCCAGCTACTTCTTCGCCGCAGCCGCCCTCACCGGCGGCGAGGTCACCGTGCCCGGCCTCGGACAGGGCGCTCTCCAGGGCGACTTGGGCTTCGTGGACGTCCTGCGCAGGATGGGCGCGCACGTCGAGATCGCCGCCGACCGCACCACGGTCAGGGGCACCGGCAGCCTGAACGGCGTGACGGTCAACATGCGGGACATCTCCGACACGATGCCGACGCTCGCCGCGATCGCGCCCTTCGCCACCGGCCCCGTCCGTATCGAGGACGTCGCCAACACCCGCGTCAAGGAGTGCGACCGCCTCGACGCCTGTGCGGAGAACCTGCGCCGCCTCGGCATCGACGTCTCAACTGGCCCCGATTGGATCGAGATTCACCCCGGCACCCCGCAGCCCGCCGAGATCAAGACCTACGGCGACCACCGCATCGTCATGTCCTTCGCGGTGACGGGCCTGCGCACGCAGGGTATTTCGTTCGACGACCCCGGCTGCGTCCGCAAGACTTTCCCCGGTTTCCACGAAGCCTTCGCGGAGTTGAGCGGGCAGTTGAGGAAGGGCATCACAGGGTGAGATTCGAGGCGGGCCAACAGCCGCTCCTGACGGGTGAATTCGTCCGACTGGAACCACTGGAGCGGCGCCACGCAGCCGAGTTGGCGCTCGCGGTGGAGGAGAACCGGAGCACCTACGCATTCACCTGGGTCCCGCAAGCAGCCGACATCGACCGCTACCTCGACCTCCAACTCGACCGCGCCGCCGAGGGATCGATCGTCCCCTACACGCAGATCTCGGCCGTCACCGGCCGCGCGGTCGGTGTGACGGCCTACTGCGAACCCCGCGCCTGGCTCACCCCGGACCACCTGGACGCGGTCGAGGTCGGCCACACCTGGCTCGGCGCGTCCGCCCAGGGCACCGGCATCAACGCCGAGGCCAAACTCCTGCTGTTCCGCCATGCGTTCGAGGTCTGGCGCGTCTCCCGCGTCGACCTCAAGACCGACGCCCGCAACGCCCGCTCCCGCGCGGCCATCATGGCCGTCGGGGCAACCCTGGAAGGCGTCCTGCGTAACTGGTCCCCCTCCAAGTACCCAGGTGAGGAAGGCATGTTGCGAGACTCGGCGATCTTCTCCCTCACCGCCGAGGAATGGCCTCACCGCAGAGCGGCCCTGGAGAGCCGGGTGGCCCGCTACAGGATCACCGCTTGACCAATCGCCGTACTTCTTCAGGCAGTTGATCCCGAACGCCTGGCGCCACCAGCAACGTCCCAGCGGCCTCCTCCGCCGCGATCGCCACCGCCGGATCCACCCCGACCACCGAGTACGCCCGCACTTCCCGCTCCTCGCGCCCGGCGTCCCTGTCCCCGACCGTGTCGTCACACGCCGGCAGCACCGCCGTACCGATGGCCTCTCCGAGCGTGAACTCGGCTTCGTACAGGGCGATATACCGCCTCCCGTCGTAGTCGGCGACGAATGCGCAGGACGCCGTGCCCTCCCCGTCGCCCACGGAACAACCGGCGACGAGGAACAGCAACGCGGCGAAACGGCTTGCAGCGGTTCTCACAGCAAAACACCCCCGGACGAATGATCTGTCACGACCCTGACGCCTCACCCCCGAAGAACGTTCGCCGCCGCATGCAACTCCTCACGCATGACTCTCAGCACCGGATCCCCCTCGGCCCCCGCCCGCACGGCCACGAACACGTTGCGCGAGGGGGCCGTCCCCGCGACCGGCCGCATCGCCAACTCCCGCCCGGCGTAGACGGATCGCACGAGCCGGGGGATCAACGCGACCCCCGTTCCCGCCTCGACGAGAGCAGCCAGCGCGGCCCAGTCGTCCACGGCGTGCCGGACGTCCGGGGTGAAACCGCTCGCCGCGCAGATGGAACGGGCCACCGCACCCACGCAACTGGAGACACGGCCGATGATCCACGGCTCGGTGGCGAGGTCCCGCAACCGCACTTCCGCGTGGCTCGCGAGCCGGTGGCCCCGAGGCAGGGCGACGTCGAGGACGTCGGTGAGGAGGTCCTTGCGGGTGTAGCGGGCGTCCGTGTGCGCGGGTGTCGCCGAGAAGTCGACGGCGACGGCGACGTCGACCTGGCCGCCGTCCAACGCCGTGAACAGATCCGGTGGTTCGGCCTCCACGACGTCCACGCGCAGCTCCGGCAACCGCTCCCGCAGGGCCCGCAGCGCCGGGGGCAGCAGCCCCAGGATGCCGCTGGAGAAACAGCCGACGGTGACCGTTCCCCGCGCGCCCTCCGCGTAGGCCGCCAAGTCGGCTCGGGCTCGCTCCAGTTGGGCGGCGATCACGTCGGCGTGCGAGAGCAGCACCTTGGCCTGGCCGGTCAACCGCAGGCCCCGGCCATCTCGTTCGGTGAGCGGAACTCCCAACTCGGCTGCGAGTGCGGAGAGTTGCTGGGAGACCGCCGAGGGGGTGAGGTGCAGGGCCTCGGCGGTCCGCGCGATGCTGCCCCGGCGTTGCAGTTCGCGTAGGGCGGTGAGGCGGCGAAGGTCGACAGTGAAGGCTGGGCTTAAGGGTTCCATCAGGGAAGATTAACTGGACCTGCGGAATTCCGGCCGGAGATGATCGCCCCATGATCTCCTCCTTCCTGATCCTCCACGGCTGGCAGAACCACCGCCCCGAGGGCCACTGGCAGCACTGGCTGGCCGCCGGCTTGACCGCCCTCGGCCACGACGTCGTCTACCCCCAGCTGCCGGACCCGGACATGCCCGAACTCGGCGTCTGGCTCGCCGAGTTCGAACGCCACCTGACCGCTCCGGGCCGCAAGGTGGTCATCACTCACAGCCTCGCCACCGTCACCTGGCTGCACGCCGTCGCCCGCGACCTCCCCGGCCTCGACACCGTCGACCGCACCCTCCTGGCCGCCCCCGTCACCACCATCGCCGACTTCCCCGAAATCGCCGCCTTCGCTCTACCCCCACTCCCCGGCCTCACCCCACCCTCCCCGACCCGCATCGTCGCCGGCGACACCGACCCCTACTGCCCCGAGGGCGCCCAACGAGCCTACGGCGACCCCCTCAACCTCACCGCCGAAGTCCTCCCAGGTGCAGGCCACTTGACCCCGGACGACGGATACGGCCCCTGGCCGTCGGTGCTGGAGTGGTGCCTGAACGGGGAGACGAAGCTGACGGCGAGGTGACGAGGACGGGGCCACCGGCGAGGACAACGAGCACCCGACCGAGGGTGGGAACAGCGAGGCCGCACGAGGGGAGCGCCCCTTTCACGGCGCCTTCACCAGCGCCCCACCTGCACTCATTCGCGGTCATTCGTGCCGCCCCCACCCCAACAGGCAAATCGATTCCTCACACACCCGCAGCCACGGCGCGCCTACCGACTCGCATGGTTTTGGTAAGCGAGCGACTGCGGGTCCGCTGTGGCTGTTCGCGCAGTTCCCCGCGCCCCTAGAAGGCGGCTATTGCCGCCATCCCTCATCCGCAGTCGCGGCGCGCCTGCCGACTTGCGTGGTTTCGGTGTGCGGGCGACTGCGGGTGTGTTGTGGCTGTTCGCGCAGTTCCCCGCGCCCCTAGAAGGCGGCTGCGCCGCCATCCCTCATCCGCACCCACGTCTCCTGCTACCACTCAGTTGCGGGCACCGGGCCGCTCGCCCACCCGTACCGACTCACCGCCTCCACCCAACTGCGGGCAGTCGTGCCGCCCTCCACCCGCACTCGCACGCGCACCTCGCGTAGCTGCGACGGCCGCGGCCCCACCCACCCGCAGCCGCCGTCTCCTCCCTCGCCCCAGCTGCGGGCAGTCGTGCCGCTAGGGGCGGCACGGGTGGGCGCAGCGGCACCCCGCAAGCGCGGGTAAGCGACACCCGCCCACCCCAGCCGCCTACCGAACCCGCACCCGCCCCCCAGCCGCCACCATCGCGAACCCCACGCTC
>DATCQX010000385.1:0-18874 GCA_036569285.1 Streptomyces sp. | reverse complement strand
CACGGCGGAAGCATCCCGGCGAAAGAACACACCCGGTACGCCGGTCCCGTCCGCTGCGAACTCGCCCTGGAACATGAGGGATCGCACTGCGTGTACGTGAAGGAGTGGGACGACGAAAGCGGAAACCTCTGGTGGCGCTGGTTGCCGGACGGGCCCGGGGAGTTCGTCTCCGCGCTCGCCTGCGAGGCGTTGTCGGGCGGCGCTGATCCCCAGGCGTGTTACCTGATCGTGGGCCACCCGCGCGAGCACTCGTGGGAGGTCCTGTGAGCCCGGAGCGGGCCGCTGCCAAGCAACGCGTCCTCAAAGAACGTGAGGTGGTGGTGCAGCGGTATCGGACCGGCGTGCCGCTCTGTGGCCTCGCGGAGGAATACGGCGTCACCGCCGGGTGGTTGGCGCGGCGGTTCGACGAGTGGGGCGAGCAACGCCGGGGCCTGGTCGACGCGTTGCTCTACCGAAGGGCAGGCGCCCGCGTGTTCAAGGGCCGTGCCCGACGCCGCAGCAGTGCCGAAGTACGGGCAGCCCGCGCGGAGTTCATCAACTCACGGGACAGAGTGGTGAGTCGGTACAGGCAAGGGACGTCAGTCGCAGCCCTGGCACGCGAGTTCCGGGTCAGTCCCACGTTCGTTGCCGAACGGCTCGCGGAGTGGGGGGCCATCAGGAGGGACGGGGACACCTCACCGCCGTCCGCCTCACCGCCGTCCGGAGTAGGCCTCAACTGATTTGGGCGGGCGCGGCGCGGACCGCCTGTCCGTGACAGGGACGGAAGACGTGTGACGGCCCCCGCGGTTCCGCATGGGACACGTACTCGAAGGGCAAGCCCCAGCGGCGCCGGAAGAACGCCAAGGGCGAGACGACTGAGAGGTCAGCGCCACTCAGGCGGCAGGTTCTTCATCTGCTCCAGCAGGTCCCATTGCTCGGGGCGGAACTTGGAGTCGTCCCACGGGGCGCCCTTGGCCACCCAGTAGCCGCGGAGTTGGCGGACTTGGTACAGGTCGTCGTCCCCGATGCCCGCTTCGTTGCCGCAGCAGGCGCAGATGAAGTAGCTCGGGGATCCGTACCGGTTACGGATGCCCTCCTCCTCCAGGCCGCAGACCCGGCAGAAGTCCTCCGTGAGGTCTTTCTCCGCGGCCGACACTCACGCACCGCCAGTCAAATGGCTGAACGCCTCAAGATTCCGCGTCGACTCCCCCCGAGACACCCGCCACGCGTACTCCTTCCGGATCGCGGACGCGAACCCCAGCTCCAGCAGCGTGTTGAAGGCGCCGTCGGCTGCCTCAAGTGTCTGCCCGAGCAACCGGTCGATCTCGTCCGGCGTGATGGTGGAGAGCGGCAGCCGGGCGGTGACGTAGATGTCGCCCAGGGGGTCGACCGCGTAACTCACCCCGTACAGCTTCAAGTTGTGTTCGAGGAGCCAGCGATGCACCCCGGACTCGTTCTCGTCGGGGTGCCGGATGACGAACGCGTTGAGGGACAGGGAGTGGCGGCCGACCCGCAGGGACACCGTCGTCTTCAGCTTCCGGGTGCCCGGCAACTCCGCGACGTACGTGCCCGGTGAGGGGGACTCCCAGGACACCCCCGCGTCCTGGAGGGCCGTCTCGATCACCTTGTGGGGCTCAGCCATGGTGGGAGCGTACGGGACGGCGGTGGGAGTGGATGGCGGCGGTGTAGACGTCGGCGGTGGTGGCGGCGGCGGTGTCCCAGCCGAAGTGCTGGGCGTGGGCGGCGGCGGCGAGGCCCATGCGGCTCACCAGCTCCGGGGCGTCCGCGAAACGTTCCAGCGCGCGGGCGTAGGAGGCGGGCTCGTGGCCGTCGATGAGGAAGCCCGTCTCGCCTTCGCGGACGGCGACCGGGAGGCCGCCGACGGAGGCCGCGAGGATCGGCGTCCCCGTGGCCTGCGCCTCTATCGCGACGAGGCCGAAGGACTCGCTGTAGGAGGGGACGACGAGGACGGAGGCGGCGCGGAACCAGTCGGCGAGCTGCTCCTGGCCGACGGGCGGGCGGAAGCGGACGACGTCGGCGATGCCGAGGCGGGCGGCGAGTTTCTGCAGCCCCTCGGGCTTGGCGAGGCCGCTGCCGCTGGGGCCGCCGACGACGGGGACGACGATGCGGGAGCGGAGTTCGGGGCGGTTGTCCAGCAGCACCGCGACGGCCTTCAGGAGCACGTCCGGCGCCTTCAGGGGCTGGATGCGGCCGGCGAACAGCGGGATCAGGGCGTCCGGCGGCAGGCCGAGGCGCGCACGCGCCGCCGCCCGGCCGTCGCCCGGCGTGAAGCGGGCGAGGTTGACGCCGGGATGCACGACGGCGACCTTGGCGGGATCGGCGTGATAGTGATGCGCCAACTCCCCGGCCTCCTCGGCCGTGTTGGCGATCAGCCGGTCCGCCGCCTCGACGATCTGCGTCTCACCGATGACACGCGCCGCGGGCTCGGGAGAGTCGCCGTCCGCCAGATTCGCGTTCTTCACCTTGGCCATCGTGTGCATCGCGTGCACGAGCGGCGCGCCCCAGCGCTGCGCGGCGAGCCAGCCGACGTGGCCGGAGAGCCAGTAGTGGGAGTGGACGAGGTCGTAGTAGCCGGGGCGGTGACCGGCCCACGCCTGCATGACGCCGTGGGTGAAGGCGCACAGCTGCGCGGGGAGGTCTTCCTTGTTGAGGCCCTCGTAGGGGCCCGCGTCGATGTGGCGGACGAGGACGCCGGGGGCCAGCTCGACCGTCGGCGGCAGACCCCCCGTCGTCGCCCGCGTGAAGATCTCCACCTCGATGTTGATCTCCGCCAGCCGCTGGGCCAGCTCGACGATGTAGACGTTCATCCCGCCGGCGTCGCCGGTACCGGGCTGGTGCAGAGGTGACGTGTGCACGGAGAGCATCGCTACTCGGCGCGGCCTGCGGTGGGGCAGCCGCAGACGCGGGGGCGTGGCCGGGGAACGACGCCCGAGCCGGCTGACGTACTGGCTCACGTGGCGTTTCCTCCTTGCTGGCGGTGCTGCGGGCATGCTGAAGGGGGCGGTCGTGCGCCCTCCGAGCGAGTGCAACGCCCGGGGAGGGGGCTCCCATTCCGGATACGGGGCCTGTCCGGCGGGGTTTTTACCTACGCGTTACCGAGACTCGATCAACCGTTCGATCATGTGCCGCGTCCCGCTACCCTCGTACGCATGAGTTCCCCCCGCCCCGTCGGCACCGTCACGCGCGGGACCACCAACCCCAATCGGCTGCGGCGCATGGACCGCTGGATCGCCGAGGTGCACGGGGCCGAGATGCGGCGGGCCGACGATCCGGTGGCCGTCGACCTGGGGTACGGGGCGGCGCCCTGGACGGCCGTCGAACTGCTCACCCGGCTGCGTAGAACCGTGCCCCACGCGCGCGTGGTGGGCGTCGAGATCGACCCCGCGCGCGTGGCCGCCGCGAAACCGTACGAACGGGAGGGGCTCGTCTTCCGGCACGGCGGGTTCGAGGTGCCGGTGGCGGGGCGGCCCGTGCTCGTGCGGGCGGCGAACGTGCTGCGGCAGTACGACGAGGACGCCGTCGCGGGCGTGTGGGCGCGCGTGTGCGGGCGGCTGGCGCCGGGCGGGCTGCTCGTCGAGGGGACCTGCGACGAGATCGGGCGGCGGCACGTGTGGGTCGCGCTCGGGCCCGAGGGGCCGCGCACGGTCACCTTCGCGGCCCGCCTCGCGTCCCTGGAACGCCCCTCCGACCTCGCCGAGCGGCTCCCCAAGGCGCTGATCCACCGGAACGTGCCGGGGGAGCCGGTGCACGCGTTCCTCCGGGACTTCGACCGCGCGTGGGCGGCTGCGGCGCCGTACGCGGCGTACGGGGCCCGGCAGCGGTGGATTCGCGCGGTGCGGGATGTGGCGGGCGGGTGGCCGGTGGTGGGCGGGGTGCGGCGGTGGCGGGAGGGGGAAGTGACGGTGGAGTGGGGGGCGTTGGCGCCGCGGTGAGGGCGGATTCGGCGGATTCACCCCGGCGGGTGAACGTGTCGGGAACGCGGCCGGCGCGTCGTTCGTCACACAGGCATCGGGAGCAGTCGTACGAACCCTGTCGTTTTCGATCGAGGCGTGACAGGATCCCGGTGGTCGCAAGTTACTGACGGTTAATCAGTGGGGGAGTGATATGGGCAGGGGCAAGCGCACCCTGGTGGCCACGGCCGTGACCGTCGTCTGCGCGGTGGCGGTCCTCGCGGCCCCGGCGACGGCCTTCGCGGCCCCGGACCCCGGCCCGAGCACCAGCCCGACGGTGACCCTCCCTCCCAACCGGGACCTCCAGGCCGTCCGGCTCCGCCTCGACACGCTGTATCACGACGCGGCCGTCGCCACCGAGGCGTACAACGCGGCGGACGAGGCCCTGAAGGAGCAGTCCGCGACGATCGTGGCGCTGGCCAAACGCATCGTCGACGGCCGTCAGCAGCTCGCCAGACTGAAGGACCGCGCGGGAGCCGCCGCCCGCGCCCAGTACCGCAGCGGCGGCCTCCCCGACGAGGCGAAGCTGATCCTCAGCAACGACCCCGCGCAGTTCCTGGACGACGCGGGCCGGGTCGCCCAGGGCCAGAAGGCGACCAAGGGTCTCCTCGGCGAACTGGAGCAGGTCCAGGCCGACTTGGAGCAGTTCGCCGACGACGCCGCGACCCAGTGGCAGAAGCTGGAGGCCGGCCGCAAGGCCAAGGCGGACGCCCAGAAACGCATCGAGCAGCAGATCGCGGCGGCGAAGAAGCTGGAGGCGGAGCTGGCGCAGGCGGAGAAGGAGCGCCTCGCCGAACTGGAACGCCAGGCCGCCCAGCAGGCCCAGACGAAGTGGCTGGACGACAACACCGGCGTCGTCGCCGCGGGGGCGGCCGGCGCGAGCGCCCAGGGAGCCAAGGCCGTCGCGTACGCGCTGGCCCAGCGCGGCAAGCCGTACGAGTGGGGGGCCGAGGGGCCGGGCTCGTACGACTGCTCCGGGCTGACGTCCCAGGCGTGGGCCGGCGCGGGCACGCCGATACCCCGCACCTCGCAGGAGCAGTGGCGGCGGCTCAAGCACGTCGACATCAAGGACATGCGGCCCGGTGACCTGATCGTCTACTTCGCGGACGCCAGCCATATCGCGATGTACATAGGGGACGGGCAGATGGTCCACGCGCCTCGGCCGGGGCGGTATGTGACGGTCGCCGGAGCGGGGTCGATGCCGATTCTCGGGGTGGTGCGGCCCGACGCGTAAGGCGTCGCGGAAACGGGCGTGAGCCGGGCCACGTGACGCACGGCACGCCCCTTGATCCCAAACGCCGCGCGGACGTGACGTTCGTCATCCCCGCACCTCACCCGCACTGCCCAACTGCGGTACGGAACGCGGCATATGCCATCGCCGTGAGATCAAGCTGGGTGCCGCACACCATTCCGCTGCGGCGCTCTCTGCGGCTAGGGTCCCGCTCGGTGGGACGAGTCCCTCGTCGTCGCCGTGCCCTCGGGGGGAGGGAAGGAACCCAGGACATGCCCGTACCCGTACCGCGGCCGAGAGCGATCCCGGCGGTGGAGTGCGACCGGCCGGAGAGCGACGCCGCGCCCGCGGCGCCCGAGACGCCGGGCTCGCCGACGGTCGCCGCGGCGCCGGTGCCCTCCGGGACGCCGGGTGCCGTGGGGACGGAGGGCGCCGACAGCGTCGTCAGCACGCTCCCTGGTGCCCCTCAGCTCACCCTCCTCCTCATCCAGGACGACCCCTCCGCCGCCCCCCTCGTCCCCGACCTGCGGGATTCCGCGGGGCAGCCCATCCGGGTGCGGGCCGCGCGCAACCTCACCGAGGCGGAGCGGCTGCTCACCGACGACGTCCACTGCATCCTCCTCGACCTCGCCCTGCCCGCGCCGGGCTGCGGTACCGAGCACGGCAACGAGGACGAGCTGGACGTGCTGCGGCACGTGCTGCGCCTCGCCCCCCGGCACGCCGTCCTCGCCCTCACCGCCTCCGGTGACGCCGACCGCGCCGCCGAGGCCGTCCGCGTCGGCGCGCAGGACTACCTCTTCCGGGACGAGCTGGACGGCCGTCTGCTGAGCCGCGCGATCCGGTACGCCGTCGAGCGGAAGCGTTCCGACGCGGCCGAACGCAGGCTCGCGGAGGGGCGGTTGCGGGCCCAGGAGAACGCGCGTCTCGAACGCGGGCTGCTGCCCACGCCGTTGCTGGACGGCGCGTCCTTGCGGTTCGCCGCGCGGTACCGGCCGGGGCGGTCGCGCGCGCTGCTCGGCGGTGACTTCTACGACGTCGTCCGCACGCCCGACGGGATCGTCCACGCGATGATCGGGGACGTCTGCGGGCACGGTCCGGACGAGGCCGCGCTCGGGGTCGCCCTCCGCATCGCCTGGCGGGCGTTGACGCTGTCCGGGCTGAGCGGGGACGAGTTGCTGCGCACCCTGCAGGAGGTGCTGGAGCACGAGCGGGACGACGAGGAGCTGTTCGCCACGCTGTGCACCGTCGACATCGATGCCGACGGGTCCCGGGCGTCGCTCTGTCTCGCCGGGCATCCGGCGCCGCTGGTCGTGCGGGACGGGCGGGCGGAGCTGCTGCCGCACACCGAGAACGGGCCCGCGATCGGGATGCTGCCGTGGGAGAGCTGGCCTCGGATGGAGGTTGAACTCGGCGCGGAGTGGAGCCTGTTGATGTACACCGACGGGCTGATCGAGGGCCGTGTCGACGACGGGCGGGGGGAGCGGCTCGGGCAGGACGGGATGGTGGGGATGGTGCGGCGGCTGTGGGGGGAGGGGATTCGGGGGGAGAGGTTGTTGCGGGCGACTGTGCGGGAGGTGCGGGAGATGAATGGGGGTGAGTTGGCGGACGATGTTGCTGTGCTGCTGCTGGAGCAGGGGCGGTGAGTCTGCGTCGCCGCTGGCGTCGGTGTCGTCCGGCGTCGCGTGAGCCTGCGAGTCGTACTAGCTGATCAACGGCCGCCGTTGTACGGGCCGTACGGGCCGTCGCTGCTCGAACCGCCGCCGCGTCCGTTTCGGCCGCCCTTGCCGCCGCCCGGGAGGCCCCGCAGAGCCGGACGGACGTCGACCATGTACACGATCGTCGCCACCAGGCCGATGATCGGCAGGAACGACAGGATCGGGAAGATGAGGTTCACGACGAAGGCCAGGCCCAGGATGATCATCCAGAAGGGCTTGGTCTGCTTGTCGACCGCGCGGTAGCCGTCCTCGCGGCGGATCGCGGCGTCGAAGAGTGCGAAGCCGCTGAAGACGATCAGGGCCAGGCTCAGGAGAGCCATGAAACTGCTGAATCCTTGCATCAGCACAACGTCCACCACCCGGTTCGACTGCTTCGTCCGTCACTGTTCGGCTGTTCCGGCTCTTGGGGCCGGTACGCCGTCACCGTACCCGTAACCCCCGGCCCGTTACCCCCTTCAACGGGCCGGACACCGCGAGAGTGCCCGGCCCGTCGGACGGGTCACTTCGCCGGCGGGGTCGTCTTCTTCGCGGCGGCCTTGCGGGCGGGGGCCTTCTTGGCGGGAGCCTTCTTCGCGGGGGCTTCCTTGGCCTCGGGCTCCTCGGCGGGCGCCGGCTCCTCCTCGACCTCGACCGCGACGGCGAGCTCCTGGATCTCCTCCGCGGCCTCGCCGCGCCACGTCTTCACGGCCTGCTCGCCGTGCTCGGCGACCTTCTCGTACGTCTCGCGGGCCTTGACGGCGTACTCGGCGGCGACACCGACGCCGCGCAGGGCGAGGTCCTGGGCGGACTCGCCGAGCCGCTTGAGGTCGGCGTCGAGGGTGGAGCCGAGCTTCTTGAAGTCGCCGTCGAGGGCGGTGACGAACTCGCCGACCTTCGTCTGGATGGTCTCCTGCGCCTCCTTGGCCCGCGCACTCGCCTTGGCACCGGCCTCCTTGGCGCGCGCCTTCGGGTCGCTCTCGCGCACGGCCTCGAACCGGGCGGGCGCCTCCGCGCGGAGCTGCTCCACGAGCGCGGGCACCTTCTTGACCTCCTGCAACGCCAGATCGGCGGCGCCGGCGGCGAAGTAGAGGGGGGTCGGGTCGCTGAGGGTCTTGCGCAGATCGTCGGTCATGGCCATGGTGGGTGTTCCTCCCGGTTTCACGTTCGTCGACATCGGCTGAGGTGTGCGTCCGCAGCGGGCGGACCGGCCCCTTGGACCGGTCGACCGGCCGCCCCTGCGGATCGCTCTATTCAGGTTTCGCTAGGGGGACGACACTGTCGGCACCGAGGCCGCCGTCCGCCCCCGGCGTCGGGGACGAACTCCCGTCGAACCCGTTCTCTTTCCGGAACGACTCGTAGATCTGAAGCAGCGCCTGCTTCTGCGGCTCGGTCAGCGTCGGGTCCGCGAGGATCACGGCACGGGTCTCCACCTCGTCCAGATCCCGCTCGGCATCGAGAATCCCCGCCCTGACGTACAACGTCTCAGCGGAGATCCGCAACGCCTTCGCGACCTGCTGAAGCACCTCCGCACTCGGCTTCCGCAGGCCCCGCTCGATCTGGCTCAGATACGGATTCGACACCCCCGCCGCCTCCGCGAGCTGCCGCAGCGACAGCCGCGCGGTCCGCCGCTGCTCCCGCAGGTACTCGCCGAGGTTCCCGACATTGAGCGATGCCATACCCCCACCATGCCCCGTCCCGCTAACTATTGCAAGCAACCGCTTGCAATAGTGCGCCGGGTCACTGGGGGGCGTCGCTCAGGGCCGGGCCGGGCTTGGTCGCGCGGACGATCGCCGAGTGCATGCCGTCCGCGACGGAGTGGGTCGGGGTGATCTCGATGTCGGTGAATCCGGCGGCTTCGAGCCCGGCGCGGTATTCGGCGAAGGACAGGGCTCCGGCGATGCAGCCGGCGTGGTCGCCGCGTTCGGCCCGATCGGCGGGGGTGAGGGTGTCGGCGGCGACGACGTCGGAGATGCCGATCCGGCCGCCGGGCCTGAGGACGCGGAAGGTCTCGGCGAAGACGGCCGGCTTGTCGGTGGACAGGTTGATCACGCAGTTGGAGATCACGACGTCGACCGTGCCCGCGGGCAGGGGGATGGCTTCGATGGTGCCCTTGAGGAACTCGACGTTCGTCGCGCCGGCTTTCTCCGCGTTGGCCAGGGCGAGGGCGAGCATCTCCTCGGTCATGTCCAGGCCGTACGCCTTGCCGGTGGGGCCGACGCGGCGGGCGGTCAGCAGGACGTCGATGCCGCCGCCGGAGCCCAGGTCCAGGACGCGTTCGCCTTCGTGGAGGTCGGCGACGGCGATGGGGTTGCCGCAGCCGAGGGAGGCGGCGACCGCTTCGGCGGGCAGTTCGTCGCGCTCGGTGGATGTGTAGAGGGCCGAGCCGAAGTTCTCGTCGGCCTCGATGGTCTGCGGCCCGCAGCACGCGCTGCCGCCCTCGCTGACCTGGACGGCGGCTGCCGCGTACCGTCGGCGAACGGTCTCCCGCAGATCGGTGGACTGCTCAGTCATGATCGAATCCCTTCTCGCCGTGCCGTTGAAGAGCTTGAATCGATGTTCTTCGATTCAACCTTGCGCCTTGTATCGAAGGACGTCAAGATAGAAGAATGTCGAATCAAGAGCTTGAGGTGGTCGGCCGGACCGGCGGCTGCTGTCAGGGGCTGGCAGCCGCGCCGCTGGAGGAGGAGCAGGCCGCCGATCTGGCCAAGGTGTTCAAGGCCCTGGGCGATCCGGTCCGGCTGCGGCTGCTGTCGATGATCGCCTCGCGCCAGGGTGGCGAGGTCTGCGTGTGCGAGATGACGCCGGCGTTCGCGCTGTCCCAGCCGACGATCTCCCATCACCTCAAGCTGCTGCGGCAGGCCGGGCTCATCGACTGCGAACGCCGCGGGACGTGGGTCTACTACTGGGCGCTGCCCGCCGCCCTGGAACGGCTGGCGGCCGTCCTGCACGCCCCGCGGACCGCCGGAGCCGGAGTCACCGAGTGACCGCCCCGGTTCCGCTCGGCCGTCGTGCCGCGGCCGAGGCGGTCGGGACAGCCGCTCTGGTCGCGGTCGTGGTCGGCTCCGGCATCCAGGCCACCGAACTGTCCAGGGACGTCGGCGTCCAGTTGCTGGCCAACTCGCTCGCCACCGTCTTCGGCCTGGGAGTGCTGATCACCCTCCTCGGTCCGGTCTCCGGCGCCCATTTCAACCCGGTCGTCTCGCTCGCGGCCTGGTTCACCGGCCGTCGGACCGGTGACGGCCTGAGCCTTCGCGAGGTGGCCGCGTATGTGCCGGCCCAGATCGCCGGGGCCGTCGGCGGGGCCGTTCTGGCGGACGCGATGTTCGCCGAGCCGCTGGTGAAGTGGTCCACCCACGACCGCTTCGCCGCACACCTGTGGCTGGGCGAAGTCGTCGCGACCGCCGGACTGGTGCTGCTGGTCCTCGGCCTGAACCGCGTCGGCCGGGCCGGCGCGGCTCCGGTCGCGGTGGCGTCCTTCATCGGAGCCGCCTACTGGTTCACCTCCTCCACCAGTTTCGCCAACCCCGCGGTGACCGTCGGGCGCGCGTTCACCGACACCTTCGCCGGGATCGCCCCGGCCTCCGTGGCACCGTTCGTCGCCGCCCAACTCGCCGGCACCGCCGTCGGCCTGGCCCTCGCCGCCGCGCTGTTCGGCCGTCCGGCTCCGGCCGAGGACGGCGCCGTCCTCCCGCACGGCGAGACCGCACTCGCCTCTGCCCCGTCCATCCCCTGACCCACTCCAGGAAGACACCTGCCGTGAGTACTGCCTCCCCGCGCCCGTCGGTGCTGTTCGTCTGCGTCCACAACGCCGGCCGCTCCCAGATGGCCGCCGCGTTCCTCACCCACCTCGCCGCAGACACCGTCGAGGTCCGCTCGGCCGGTTCCGCCCCCGCCGAGACCGTCAACCCGGCCGTCGTCGAGGCGATGGCCGAAGTCGGCATCGACATCTCCGCCGAGACCCCGAAGATCCTCACCGCCCAGGCCGTACAGGCATCCGACGTGGTCATCACCATGGGCTGCGGCGACACCTGCCCTGTCTTCCCCGGCAAGAAGTACCTCGACTGGCAACTCGACGACCCGGCCGGGCGGGGCGTCGACGCCGTCCGGCCGATCCGCGACGAGATCGAGCGGCGGGTCCGGTCCCTGATCACCGACCTTCAGGCTGTCGGCGGCTGAACTGAGTGAGACGCCGGGGCGCACCGCGTCCCACTCAAGATGACCCATCGCCGGTCACGGCCTCGACATGGTGTGGTGCGGTCTCAGTCGGGTACCCCGGCTTCCCACTTGCGGCGGTGCAGTGTGGGGGCGCTGAAGAGGTGCCGGCTTCGGTTGAGCAGTTCGCCGATTTCCGGGGCGTCTCGTGGTGTGTCCGGGGAGGGGTGCCAGCGGTGCACGGATTGGGCGGCCCAGGTGCGCAGCTTCGTGTCGGGGTCGTCGAGGAGGCCGACCGCTGTTCGGAGTGCTTCGATGCCGCCGCGTGCGTCGAGGAGGCGGAATGCGGCGATGCGGGTGTGGCGCGGCCGGTCGGGGCCGGTGCGTTCCGAGAGCCAGGCGGCCGGCAGGTCTTTGGCCGAGGGCAGGAGGGCGGTGACTGTCTCGCGGACGACGCCGGCGGCGGGGTCGTCGAGGAGCGGCCGGAGTTGTCGCGTGTCCGTGCAGTCCAGGGTCCGCAGCCCTGCCACCGCGCGGGCCCGTACCCCGGGCGCCGGGTGCGTGAGGAGGGGGCGCAGCAGGCCGGCGTCCGCGCGGTTGCCGCACTCGGCCAGCCCGATGACCGCGCCGGGCGGCAGCTCGGGGTCGTCCGGCGCCGTGCACCGCTCCCGGTACCAGGCCGCCGGGTCGCCTCCCACCTGCCGTACGACATACCGGGCGCAGGCGCGAACGAGTGCGGAACGGTCGCTGAGGAACGGCTCCGCCTGCGTCGCCCGCCCCGCCCGTCTCAGCGCGGTGACGCCGGCCGAACGGGTACGCGGGTTGCGCGCGGACAGCAGCGGAGGCAGCACGTCGTCGTAGACACCGTCGTCCGCCAGGGCTGTGAGCGCCGCTGTCGCGCACAGGTCCTGGACGACGGTGTCCTGGTCCCCGGCGGCCGTGCGGGCCAGCTCGGCGGGACGGAGCAGCCGGCCCTCGACGGCCAGCCGGTAGGCGAACCGCCGGACGGCACGGTCGGGGGCGGCGAGGAGAACGGCGAGCTGCCCGTGGGACGCCTGGCGCAGGATCTGGCCGAGCGCGTCGACGCCGAAGCCACCTCTGCCGCGGCGGCCCATGCGCAGGACGAGCGGCGCGAGGACAAGGGCGGAGTCCACGTCCAGGGCCTCGCGCAGCACCTGCCGGGCCTGCTCGCGCACGGGGTCGACCCAGTCGGCGCAGCGGATCACGACCAGCGGCAGCAGACCGGGGTACCGGACCGACAGGCGCAGCGCCTCCTGACGGACCCGGCCGTCACGGTGGCAGAGGGCGAGCGCGAGCCGGGACTCGTCGAGCCGAGCCAGATCGGTGGGCAGCGAGGCGGAGTGCACCCGCCCCGGCAGGAACTGCGAGTCGGGTCGAGCCGGGTCGGTGGGCAGCGGGGCGGAGTACTCCCGCCCCGGCAGGATCCGCGAGTGGTACCAGGTCACCTCGCGCACCGCCTCGTCCAGCGCGAGCCAGGCGGCGGGGTCGGCGACGTCGAGCGTGCTCGGTAGCGGCGCACCTCCCGCGAGCCGTGTCGCCGCCGCTGAGCCGTCCTCGGCGCCCTCGGGCATGCCCCCTCCTTCGCAGTCGTACCAGGTCATCGTAGGTGTGGGGGCCGTGATCGAGTCCCTGCCGGCTACCGCGTAGCCGACCAAGGGGCGCTGATCCGGCCGGCGGCGGAGAAGCGGGTTTCGCAGTCCGGGCACGTCACGTGGCCGAAGACGTGGGGCAGCGCGTGGGCGGCCTCGTGCCGGCTGTCGGAGGTCGCGGTGTCGTGGAGGCGGTGGCCGATGCCTTCGAGGGCGGCCGGGTTCGACGGGAGCGGGGGCCTTCCCTCGGCATCGTCGTCCGAGAGCGCGTAGTCCTCGCCGGTGGAGAAGAAGCCTCGCTCGCCGAGAACGATGAACAGGCCGGCCTGACACCCGGGGCACTCGACCCTCGGGCTTCGGTACGGCAGCCGCCGTCCCCGTCGGGAACATCCCGATGTGCCCTGCGAGGGCGTCCTCGTCGAGGCACTCCTCCTCGGACGCCTCATCACCCCATCGACTCCAGGAGGCGGCCGAGTGTCCGGCGCCCCAAGCCGCTCATCGTCGGATTGCTCTCGACGTAGTACCAGACCAACCCCATCGCCTGCTCGAACGCCCATGCCTTCCCGCGCTCCCACTCCAGATCGTCGCAGGCCAGGGCGCGGCGGAGTACGTTTCGGGGGCCCGGTTCCAGCAGGTGCCAGGCGCTGACGAGGTCCAGCGCGGGGTCGGCAGGGCCGAAGCCGCCGGTGTCGAGTACGCCGGTGAGCCGGTCTCCGGTGACCAGGATGTTGCCGGGGATCAGGTCGCCGTGGCTCATCACGTCGGCGCTTGTGCGCGGCAACTCGCGGAAGTTGCGCCACAGTTGGCGTAGGCGGGAGACGTCGAGCAGGCCCTCGCTCTCCTCGAAGCACTTCGCCATCCAGTCGTCGTGGTCGGTGAGGACGCCGCCGCGGTTCTCGCCGCTGAAACGGCGCCCGCGTGTGTCGGCGTCCCGCAGGGCGGCGATGAAGGCGGCGAGGTCCTCGGCGAAGGCGTCCGAACCGCTCGGGCCGGCGTCCGAGGCGACCGTCCCCGGCAGCCATGTCTGGACCGACCACGGCATGGGGTAACCCGCTCCGGGCTTCCCCAGGGCGACGGGTTCCGGCACGGGGAACCGGGACACCCGCACCAACTCCGCGCTCGCCCGCGCCTCCTGCTCCAGGACGGCCAGCACGCTGTCGGGATCGGCCAGGCGCAGGGGGAAGCGCGCGGAGAGGCCGTTCCCGATGCGGAAGATGGCGTGGACCGTGCCGGTCGACGGCAGGGGGCGGATCTGCTCGCCGCTCCACCGGGGGAACTGGTCTCGGATCAACGTCGTCACGATGTCGGTGGTCAGGGCCACCTGGTCGTCGTGCATGGTCATGCTCGCGGGGCCTTCCGCTGGTTCGATTCGAAATGCTGGAGAGGGGGCGGCTGTGGGCTGCCCCACCCGATGGCGTCAGCCGGTCAGCCGGTCGAGGACGCCCGCCACCTCCGCAGCCTTGAACAGGAACTCGACATGCATGGGTGGACGTCGTACGGCCCGGCGTCAACGCGTCGGCCTCGGCGATCAGACGGTCCTGCATGGCCACGAGCATCGGACGTCGTCACCGCCAGCGACTCGTCCGGCTGGAGGACGTCGAGGAAGGCCCGGAACCGGCCATCGATGCCGTCCGCCGGCATCGCCGCCTTGAGCCCGGCCGACGCCGAGTCCGGCGGGGTCGCCGACGTTCAGCGCGGCCATCAGGTTGCCGGCGGACTCAGGGTCCCGCATGTGCGCGATGTCGTTGGGGCGTTCCACGCAGGATCAGCCGAAGATGCAGACGAGCCGGTCCACCAGGTCAGGGGGTGGTGTTGCCCACCCCGGTGACGGTGGTTCCGCCGAGGCCGGCGCCCACGAGAACCACCGGCCCGTGCTCGGCCACCCTCCGGACGACGCCGACGGCCATCTCGACGTTGTGCGTCGGGGTCCTGCGGGGCCTGGTGGGCGACTGTCATTCGGGTCAGTCCCATCTCCGGTGGGCGGTGCGCCGCCGGGGTGAAAGAGAGGAACGGGCACGCCTGTCGCCGGGCGCACCCAGGCCGACGGCAGCGGTCGACCGACGTCGGCCACCCGTTCAGGGACGTGGATGCGCGCCGACAGCCAGGGCCGAGCGGAACCCCTAGGGCAGTGCCCTGAGACACGACGGCCTTCCGCGGGTTCCTCGGCCGACACCGGCCGCTGAGCGACTGCGACCGCAGACGTCTCAGACGGTGCGGCGACGCACGGACATGTAGGACATGCCGATGACCTTACCCGCCCCCCTCAAGGCCCGCCGGTGAATTTTCTCCGTATCTCCCAACGGCGGAACGGCAGTTCACGGCAGGGCGGAGGGCGCACGGCTGCGGCCGAGGGGCATCGGCTTCGACGTGTGGTGGGAGAGCCGGATGCCCCTAAGGGCGTCCCCTACCGAAACGCCGCCCCACACCCCGTGTCGTCCGACACCCCCCGCAGCCGCCGGGACACATCCACCCTCGCGCAGATCACCCGGACCGCACCTTCCGGATCCGGCAGATCGACATCCCAGAGCTGGACGGAGTCACCCGTGCCGACGGCCAGCGTCCGGCCGTCCGGGGCGAAGGCTGTGGTGGAGGGGGCGCGGGTGGGGAGGGTGCGGCGGAGGCGGCCCGTGGCGAGGTCCCAGAGGAGGACGGCGCCGGGGGCGCGGACCGCGAGGGTGCGGCCGTCGGGGCTGAACGTGGGGGACCCGTCGACGCCGTCCCCGAACTTCCGGCGCTGCTCGCCGGTGCGGGTGTCCCACGTCCGGACCGAGCCGCCGCCCACGGTGGCCAGCGTCCGCCCGTCGGGGCTGAACGCGACGGACAGGACGCTCCCGATACCGGGCCCGAACGTCAGCCGGGTGCGCCCGGTCGCGGTGTCGAGGAGCGTGACCTCCTCGCCGTGGTTCCGGATGCGCACGACGGCGAGTTCCCGGCCGTCCGGGGCGAAGGCCGTCGTCCGGACGGGATCGCCGTCGCCGGTGCGGACGGTGCGCGGAGTGTCGGACGACAGATGCCAGACCCCTGTCGAACCCTCCGGGCCGACGACGGCGAGCCGCGTGCCGTCGCGGGTGAGGGCCAGCACGCTGACGGCGCCCAGGGCGCGGCTGCGGTACAGGCGGCCGGTACGGACATCCCGGACCTCGACCACCCCACCCCCGACCAGCCCCGCCCACAGCGCGCGCCCGTCCGGGCCGAACCCGACGGCGTTGGTCCAGGACGCGGGGCGGGCGGCGAGCGGGGCACCGGTGCTCGTGTCCCAGAGCCGCACCGAACCGGCGGACTCCCCTAGGGGGCCGTACCCCGAGGGGAAAACGGCGGCCAGCGTCCGCCCGTCCGGCCCGAACGCCGCCTGGGCGAGGTACGTCCCGGCGGGGCCGCGCAGAGTGGTCCGGGGGCGGTCGGCGGGACGGCCGTGGATGCGGACGACGTCGTCCCCGTCGCTGGTGACGAGCGTGCCGTCCGGGCCGAGGGCCACATGCGGGGTTCCCCTGTGGCCGACGGCCACGTCGGTGCGCGGCGTCCCGGAGGCGGTGTCCCAGAGCCGGACGGTGTCCCCGGGGCCCGGGACGGCGAGGGTACGGCCGTCCGGGGCGAAGACCGGCTGACGTCCGCTGTCGCCGAGGGTGTGCAGGAGGGCGCCGGTCGGGACGTCCCGCAGCTGCACCGAGCTGCCGTGGACGGAGACCGCGTAGGTCCGCCTGTCCGGGCTGAAGACCACCTCGTCGCCGGCCGTCAGACGGTGCTCGCGAACGGCCCGGGTCCGCCCGGTGGCCACGTCCAACACCCTTACCGTTCCGCCGAGTTCCGCCACGGCGAGGCTGCGCCCGTCGGGTCCGAAGGCGACCGCCTCCGGGTCCGAGCGGCGGGCGGGGAGGCGCTGTGTGCGGCCGGTTGCCACGTCCCACACGCGGACGCCCTGCGGGGAGGCGACGGCGAGCGTGCGGCCGTCCGGGCTGAAGTCCATGTCTCTCGGCACACCTCCCGGAACGGCGAGGTGGCCCGCTTTCCGGCCGGTGACCGCGTCCCACACGGTCACGCCCCCCGAGGTGGTGGCGGCGAGACTCCGGCCGTCCGGACTGAACTTGACGAGGGGGAAGTCGCCCCATCCGGTCAGCACATGCCGCACCCGCCCCCCAGGCGACTCCAAGATCCGGACGACGCTGTCGGCGCCGTACACGGCGAGGGTCCGGCCGTCCGGGCTGAGGGCGAGGGCGCTCACGCGGGCGTCGAGGGTCAGCCGCTTGCGCAACGGCAGTGCGGCGGCGGCATACAGGGCGGACGTCGCCTCGCCGGTCGGGCTGGTCCGGTAGGCGTGGACGGCGAGCAGGGCGGCGAGGTCGGGATCGGAGTCCAGCAACGCGCTTGACTGCGCGGCCAGTTGACGGGACTCGGCGAGACGCTGGGCATCGACGGCGCTGCGCCACTGCCCGACGGCGAGACCGGCGGCGACGAGCGCGAGGCACAGGGCGCCGGTGACGGCGGTGAGGATCAGCCGGGCGCGGCGGCGGGCCCGCCGCTCGTGGGCGTGACTCGCGTCGAGGAAGGCGAGTTCGGCTTCGGTGAGGTCCTCGCGGGCCAACTGCTCGCGGGCGGAGGCCAGTCGGGTGCCTCGGTACAACGCGCCCTGTTCGCGCCCTAGTTCGCGCCAGGAGTGGGCCGCTGACGTCAAGTTCCGGTGGGTGCGCAGGCGTTCGCGGTCCTCCTCGATCCAGGTGCGCAGCCGGGGCCAGGCGGTGATCAGGGCCTCGTGGGACAGTTCGACCGTGTCGCCGTCCAGGGTCAGCAGTCGTGCTGTGGTGAGGGCTTCCAGCAAGGGGGGTGTGTCGGGCGGGAGTTCGGAGAGGGCGAGGGGGCGGCGGGAGTCGGGGGCGTTGTCGCCGGGGGTGATGAGCCGGAGCAGCAACCGGCGTGCGGCGGTGGCCTGTTGCTCGGTGAAGCTGCCGTACACCGTCTCGGCGGTTCTCGCGATCGCGCCGTCCAGGCGGCCGGCCGTCTCGTATCCCTCCAGGGTGAGGGTCTTGCCCCGGCGCAGGCGCCAGGTCTCCAGCAACGCGTGGGAGAGCAGGGGGAGTCCGCCGGGGGCGTCGGCCACCTCCTCGACGAGGCGTGCGGTCAAGGCGCGTTCCACGGTCAGGCCGGCGGTGGTGGCCGGTTTGACGACCGCGTCGCGCAGTTCGGCCGAACTCATGGCTCCGGCGAGGAGGTTGGCGTCGCGGAGGGCGTCGGCGAGGGGGCGGTGTTCGGCGCAGCGGCCGTAGAAGTCGCCGCGGACCGCGAGGAGGACGCGGAGGCGGCTGTCGGGGGATCGGGCGGTGAGGAGCAGGTTGATGAAGTGGGTGCGTTCGGCAGGGTCTTGGCAGAGGGTGAAGATCTCTTCGAACTGGTCGACGAGGAGGAAGGTGTCGGCGTGGAGGGCGTCGGCCGGGGTGTTTGCCGGAGTTAGAAGTGGCTCGTGGCGGGCGGGGTGTTCGCCCGGGGTCAGGATGCGGATCGCGGCCGGGCGTGGGTCCCGGGCCTGTCGGAGGGCGGGGATCAGGCCCGCCCGGAGCAGGGAGGACTTGCCGCTGCCGGAGGGGCCGAAGACCGCGGCGAAACGCCTCCGGCGCAACAAGTCGACCAGATCGGCGGTGAGTTGCTCCCGGCCGAAGAACAGGGCGCTGTCACCCGTCTCGAACCGGGCCAGCCCCCGGTACGGGGGGACGGAACCGTCGTCCCCCGGCGGGCCCGCCGACTCCGCCGCCTCCCGCCAACGCGCCTCCCACTCCGCCGAGTCGCCACCGCAGGCCCGCACATAGGCCAGGGCCACCGGCAGCGTCGGCAACTGCTCCCCGGCCGCCGCCCGCGACAGCGTGGTCACCGAGTAGCCCGCTCGCCGGGACAGCTCCCGGTACGTGACGCCGTCGGCGTCCGTCCGCAGCTTCCGCAGCTCGAACGCGAACCGCTGCACCGGTCCCGCGGCCGGGTCGACCGGCACCTCTCGACGGCCCGCCACGCCCCAACTCCCCTCGGTCCGACCTGCGTTCCATTGTTCAGTCGCCGTGGGGCGCTGCCGAACAATGCCCCGGCGGCTGGACTCGGTCGCATGGAATCACCCCCCTCCCTCACCCCGTCCGGGCCCTCGCGGCTGGGCTGGCTGGACGCGTTGCGCGGGATCGCCGCGCTCGTCGTCGTGTTCGATCATTCGGCGTACACGTTTCTGCCCGTGCTGCGGCGGGAGTTGATGCCGGAGTTCAGTAC
>DATCQX010000384.1:0-3016 GCA_036569285.1 Streptomyces sp. | reverse complement strand
GAGAAGAACACGGTGGATTCCCCGCCGACGGCCGAAGAGCTTCAGGCCGAGAACGAGGCCCTGCGCCGGGAGCTGGCGATGGTGCGCAAGGAGAACCAGAAGCTGGCCACCGAGCGTGACATCCTGCGCAAGGCCACGAAGTTTTTCGCACAAGAGATGACCTGGTGACCAGCCGCTTCCAGTTCGTCGAGGACCACCACGCCTGGAGCGTGAAGCGGTTGTGCCACGTGCTGGAGGCCGCCCGCTCCAGCTTCCACAAATGGCGCACCGGCGGCGAGGCCCGCGCCGCGCGCGAGCGGGCCGACGCCGCGCTCGCCGAGCGGATCCGGGCCGTGCACGCCGGATAGGACGGCACCTGCGGCCGCCCCCGCATCACCGCCGAACTGCGCGCCGACGGCGAGCCGGTGAACCACAAACGCGTCGGACGGATCATGCGCAAGTACGGCATCGCCGGGCTGCGGCTGCGCAGGCGCCAGGTCACCACCGTGCCCGAACCGTCCGCCACCCCGGTGCCGGACCTGTTCCGGCGCGACTTCACCGCGACCGCCCCGAACACGAAGTACGTCGGGGACATCACCTACCTGGTGCGCCGTGAGGCGCTTCGTTGTATCCCCTACTCAATAGGGAGGAACTTGGAGGATTGTTCCTAGGTCACCCGGCTTACCCGGATACGGAAACGTGAAGGGGACCAGAGCATGCCGGGAAAGCGGTGGCCGTTCGGAGGCGTCCGGAGCGGGGTGCCGCAAGACCTGCGCGACATGGTCAAAGCTGGATTGCCTGAAGCCTAATCTCCAGCGGCGTAAGTGATCGCCCGTCGGAACGACGCCTGAAACCGACGCCCCGTCATGTCCCGGAATGGCAGATAGTTCGGGACAACCTCCGTGACGGTGGGCTCCGCCCGGCGAGGGCGGCCAAGGAGATGAGTGGGCGGCCTGTCTCGCGCTCGATACGTACGACGAAGACGTACCACGGGATCGCCTACGGGGCGCGAGCCCTATGGCGACGGAGTGCCCGTAGTAGTCGCAGGAGTCACGACCTGCCAAGGGGGCCGGGAAAGCCGGCCGCAGGGCGAAGGGGCACAGGTGATCGAGACGTCCCGTGAAGGGAGGTATGCGTAATGCAGAACGCCGCAACGGTACTGGACGTCATCCGCAAGCGCGGAGAGCGAGGACTGCCGGTCGAACGCCTCTACCGGCAGCTGTTCAACCCCCAGTTGTATCTGCTGGCCTACGGGCGCATCTACGCCAACAAGGGTGCGATGACACCCGGGGTCACCGCGGAAACCGCAGACGGCATGTCGCTGGAGAAGATCGCGACCATCATCGGCGCCCTGCGCGACGAGCGGTATCAGTTCTCTCCGGCCCGGCGGGTCTACATCGAGAAGAAGGGATCACGGAAGAAGCGCCCGTTAGATCTGCCGCCCTGGAGCGACAAGCTGGTCGCCGAAGTGGTCCGTCTCCTGTTGGAGGCGTACTACGACGTCCAGTTCTCGGATCGCTCGCATGGTTTTCGCCCCCGCCGGGGCTGCCACACCGCATTGACGGAGGTGGCCCGCACCTGGCGGGGAGTGCACTGGTTCATCGAAGGAGACATCGCCGACTGCTTCGGCAGTCTGGATCACGAGGTCTTGCTCGCGATCCTTGGCGAGAAGATCCATGATGGCCGGTTCCTGCAGCTCATCGGCCGCATGCTGGCGGCCGGGTACTTGGAGGACTGGCGGTTCCACACCACGCTCAGCGGCTCACCGCAGGGCGGGGTGGCATCGCCGATCTTGTCCAATATCTACCTCGACCGCCTGGACCGGTTCGTCGAACAGTCCCTGCTGCCGCAATACAACCTCGGCACGAAACGTCAGCCCAATCCGGACTATCTGACCGTTCAGCACGCGATTGCGAAGGCCCGCCGCCACGGCGACCGGGAAGCGGTGCGGACGCTACGGCGCCAGCAGCGTTCCCTGCCTTACGGCGACCCGAACGATCCCGGCTACCGGCGGCTTCGATATGTCCGATACTGCGACGACTTCCTGCTGGGGTTCGCCGGTCCCAAGCACGAGGCCAAGGACATCACGTCGAAGATCCGGACCTTTCTTGCCGAGCAACTGCGGCTGGAACTCTCCGAGTCCAAGACTCTGATCACGCACGCCACCAGCCAGGCGGCGCGCTTCCTGGGCTATGAGATCCGGGCTCTGCATGCCGACACGAAGATCACCGAAGGCCGTCGGTCGATCAACGGCACACCCGGTCTCTTCGTGCCCGAGCAGGTGATCCGCAACAAGATCGCGCTCTACACGAAGAAGGGGAAACCGACCTCGCGCGGCGTCCTGCTTCACGACGAAGACTTCTCCATCGTCGCGAAGTACCAGGGCGAGTACCGAGGTCTCGTCCAGTACTACCTCCTTGCTCAGAACGTGCACCGACTGAACAAGCTCCACTGGACCATGGAGACCTCGCTGTTGAAGACACTGGCCCACAAGCACCGCAGCACGGTCCGGAAAATGTCTCGGAAATACCGGGCGACCGTCGAGACACCACACGGACCACGCCGCTGTCTGCAGGTCACCGTCGAACGCGGTGAGGGGAAGAAACCACTGGTCACCCGCTTCGGCGGGATCCCTCTCAAACGAGAGCGCACCGCCACGCTCTCGGACGTCCGGCCGGTCTCAGCACCCGACTACAACGAGTTGATCCGTCGGCTCCTGGCCGAGTGCTGCGAGCTCTGCGAGGCCCGCACGGATCTGGAGGTCCACCACATCCGCCGCCTCGCCGACCTCAATCAGCCCGGACGTCCGGACAAGCCCGCCTGGATCCACCTCATGGCCCGGCGCAAGCGCAAGACCCTTGTGCTCTGCCGGAGGTGCCATGTCGCGGTCCACGCCGGGCGCGTCTCCACGCCTCTACGGAAGTGATCACTGGAGAGCGGGATGCCAGGAAATCTGGCACGTCCCGTTCGGGAAGGGGCCGTCGGAAAAGGACCCGCACCACGGGCACCTCGTCGGCGGCCTACTTCACCCGGTGGG
>DATCQX010000383.1:0-9935 GCA_036569285.1 Streptomyces sp. | reverse complement strand
CGCGTCGAACTTCCCGGCCAGCGCGTCCGCTTCGATCGCCGAGTACTCCCGCACCTCCAGCTTCACCTTGAACCCGGCCTTCTGGAGCTGCTGTTGGAGCGTCGCGGCGACCTCGGGCAGCTCGGCGCGGTCGGTGTACGTGCCGATCGTGATGCTCGCCCCGTCCGGCCGGCCGGCGGGAACGCGCGTCACCGGCCCCCGCAGCCCGGCCGCCCACGGCAGCGCGGGCCCGAGGAGCCCCTGGGCGGCGTCCGCGTGCCCCTCGTACACGCCCTTCACGATCGACTCCGTGTCGATGGCCTGCCGGGCGGCGGCGCGCAGGGCGGCGTCCTTGAAGGGGCCCGAAGAGGTGTTCAGGTAAAGGGCGTTGGTGCGTGGCGTCGGTACTTCGGTGATCAGCTTCTTGTCGAGGAGCGCGGCCTGCGACACCGGTACCGCCTCGACGACGTCGGCCTCACCGCTGCGCAGCGCGGAGCCCCGCGCGGTGCCGTCCGGGACGAACTTCACGTCGATTCCGGGGGACTTGGCCTTGGGGCCCCAGTAGCCGTCGTACCGGTCCAGGGCGGCGGACGAAGTGCCGTTCACCGAGACCAGCTTGAAGGGGCCGGTGCCCGCGCCGACGGGGTTCACGGTCTTCCCGGTGTACGCCTTCGCCGCGAGGATCGCCAGTTGGGGGGAGCTGAGCCGCTGGGGGAGGAGGGGGTCCTCGGTGCCGGTCGTGACGACGACGTCGGCACCGGACGCGGCCACGGTCAGCTCGACGCCGTCCAGGATGCGGGGCTTGGGGGACGCGGCGGCGGCCTTGCCGAGCGAGCGGACCACCGCGGCGGCGTCCAGCTTCGTGCCGTCGTGGAAGGTGACCCCCTGGCGCAGGGTGAACGTCCAACTCCTGCCGGAGCGCGTCCACTTGGTGGCGAGTGCGGGGCGCGCGTCCCCGGCGGCGTCCAGCTTCACCAGCGTCTCGGCCGTCGACCACCGCGACAGCATGAACGCGTCGTCGGCCAGCGGCGACAGCCCCGAGCGCGGCGGCTGCATCATCGCCACGCGTATGCGCTTGCCGCCGTCCCCGCCTGCCTCGGACGACCCGGTGAAACACCCCGAGACGAGCAGCATGGACGCCGCCGCGAGTGCGGAAGCGGGAAGCAGACGGCGAGCGGGCAGGCGCACGGAACCCTCCGGGGGCGGGGACGGGTAAACGGGTGGTCAAGGCAGAGCCGTCCAGACCGTAACACGATGACAATCGTTTTCAATAACCATGTCCCACTTGCCCCGACCGGGCCACCCCGCCCCTACAGCCGCGCCCCCTTCAACACCATGTGCAACAACAGCCGGTCCTCCCCGTCCCCCAGATCGAGCCCCGTCAACTGCTCCACCCGCGACAGCCGGTAGTACAGCGTCTGCCGGTGGATCCCCAGCTCGGCCGCCGTCCGCCCGGCCTGCCCCGCCCGGTCGAGGTACACCTCGGCGGTCCGCGCCAGCTCCCGGTGCGCGGGGGAGAGCAGCGGTGCGACCACCGGATCCGCCACCGGCCCCAGCGCCGTCAGCAGCCGGTACGCCCCGATCCGCCCCCACTCCGCGACCGGCCCGAGCCGGGGGTCCGCGAGCGCCGCCCGCGCCCCCGCGACCGCCTCCGCCCACCCCGCCCCCAGCGCGTCGAGCCCGGCACGCGCGTCGGAGACGCCCGCGACGGCGTCGTCCCCCGCCCGCTCGGCCAGCCGCCCGGCGGCTCCGGCGCCTGGGCGCACCCGCATGACCACGGCCAGCGCCTGCGCCGTGTCCCCCCACGGCATCAGGCACAACGCCACCGCCCCCGGCACCGTCCGCACCGACGGCGCCTCCCCCGTCCACGGCGCCACGCACACCACCGAATACGGGCCCTCGCCCCGCGCCCCCACCTCCGTGCGCAGCTCGGCGACGGCCATGTCCCGCTGCCACCCCCGCTCGGCGGTCAGCACGGCGCGCAGCTCGCGGCTCAGGTCCGCGCCGTGCTGCGCCTCGTCCGCGAGGAGCGCGCCGATCCGTGCCGTCACCTCCATGGCCGCCGCCAACTGGGCGTCCGTCGGACCGGGCTCGTCCTCCAGGAGCCAGACGTAGCCGAGGACGACGCCCCGATGCCGGACGGGCAGGCAGACGCGGCCCCGGTTGACGCCCGCCTCGGGGGTCGGCGGGATGCGGACGGGGCCGGTCGCCCGGGTGATGCCGAAGCTCTCGAACCAGGCGCGGACGGCGGCTGTCGAGCGCCGCGTGAGCAGGGAACGCGTGCGGACGGGGTCCAGCGCCGACGCGTCCAGGTCGTCCTCGCTGTCGTACACGCCGAACGCGAGCAGCTCGAAGTCGCGGCTCTCCAGGGTCGCGGGGGCGCCGAGGAGGTCGGAGATCTCGTCCACGAGGTCCTGATAATCCGGTGTCACCGGGACATTCTGCGCCACCGGGAACCCTGTTTCATACATCTGTCTGAGATCCCCGGCACGGATGCGTGACACCTGTCGATGGCCCACGATCGGAGAGATCCCTAGGTTCACGGTGACTTGGTGTTCATGTCTGTGGAGGTGCCTGTGCTGGGTCCCGTGATTCTCGCCGCCTCGCGCAGCGACCGGATGCGCCGACTGGTGACGGCCGCGCCGGTGACCAGGCAGGTCGTCGACCGGTTCATCCCCGGGGAGACGGTCGACGACATCGTCCCGATCGTCCGCGACCTCACCTCCAAGGGGCTGGAGCTGACGCTGGACGTCGTCGGCGAGGACATCACCACCCCCGAGCAGGCGACGGCCGCGCGGGACGCGTACCTGCTGCTCATCGAGCGGCTCGGGGCGCTGGGGCTCGGGGAGAGGGCCGAGGTCTCCGTCAAGCTGTCGATGTTCGGGCAGGCGCTTGAGGGCGGGCCCCTCGGGAGCGGCCACGAGATCGCGCACCGCAACGTCCGCCAGGTCGTCGAGGCCGCCGACGCCATCGGGACGACGGTGACGCTGGACGCCGAGGACCACACCACCCTCGACTCGATGCTCGCCATCCACGCCGACCTGCGCCGCGACTTCCCCAAGACCGGGTGCGTCCTCCAGGCCTACCTGTTCCGCACCGAGGCCGACGCCCGCCGCCTCGCCGCCGGCGGCAGCCGGATCCGGCTCGTGAAGGGCGCCTACAAGGAGCCCGCCGAGGTCGCCTACCAGGACAAACACGAGATCGACAAGGCGTACGTCCGGGTCCTGCGCGTCCTGATGGACGGCGACTGCTACCCCATGGTCGGCTCCCACGACCCCCGCCTGATCTCCATCGCCCAGGAACTCGCCCACCGCGCCCACCGCAAGCCCGACGAGTACGAGTTCCAGATGCTGTACGGCATCCGCAGCGAGGAACACCTGCGGCTGGCCGCCGAGGGGCACCGGATGCGGGTGTACACGGCGTACGGGACGGACTGGTACGGGTACTTCATGCGGAGGCTGGCGGAGAAGCCGGCGAACCTGCGCTTCTTCCTGCGGAGCGTGGTCGGCCGTGGCTGATTCGGAGAGGGCACGCTGCGGTTTTCGGCCGGGGGTCCGGGGGTTGTCCCCCGGGAAAGCACAGCATGCGACGGCTGGCGGAGAAGCCGGCGAACCTGCGTTTCTTCGCGCGCTCGACGCTTACCAAGCACTGAAGCACTGTTACTCACAAGGGAGTTACTGATGGACGCTGTGACCCAGGTCCCCACCCCCGTCAACGAGCCGGTGCGCGGCTATGCCCCCGGCTCGCCCGAACGGGCCCGGCTGGAAGCCAAGTTGAAGGAGCTGGCGGACAACCCGGTCGACCTGCCGTGCACCATCGGCGGGGAGAAGCGGATGGGCGGCGGGGACGCCTTCGACGTCGTCCAGCCCCACAACCACCGTGCGGTGATCGGGACTTACCGCAACGCCACCCAGCAGGACGCCCGGGACGCGATCGACGCGGCCCTCGCGGCGGCCCCCGCCTGGCGGGCGATGTCCTTCGACGACCGTGCCGCGATCATCCTGCGTGCCGCCGAACTCCTCGCCGGGCCCTGGCGGGAGACGATCGCCGCCTCCACGATGCTGGGGCAGTCGAAGACCGTCCAGCAGGCCGAGATCGACACGCCCTGTGAACTCGTCGACTTCTGGCGCTTCAACGTCCACTACGCCCGCCAGATCCTCGCCGAGCAGCCCCCGGCGAACTCCCCGGGCGTCTGGAACCGCCTCGACCACCGCCCGCTGGAGGGGTTCGTCTACGCGATCACGCCCTTCAACTTCAGTGCGATCGCCGGGAACTTGCCGACGGCTCCCGCGCTGATGGGCAACGTCGTCGTCTGGAAGCCGTCCCCGACGCAGACCCACGCGGCCGTCCTGCTGATGCAGCTCCTGGAGGAGGCCGGTCTCCCCAAGGGCGTCATCAACCTCGTCACCGGCGACGGTATCGCCGTCTCCGAAGTCGCCCTGGAGCACCGGGACTTGGCGGGGATCCACTTCACCGGGTCCACCAAGACCTTCCAGTACCTGTGGAAGACGGTCGGCGCCAACATCGAGAAGTACCGCTCGTATCCGCGCCTCGTCGGTGAGACCGGCGGCAAGGACTTCGTCGTCGCCCACCCGAGCGCCGACCGCGCGGTCCTCAAGACGGCGCTGACGCGCGGGGCGTTCGAGTACCAGGGCCAGAAGTGCAGCGCGACCTCCCGCGCCTACATCCCGGCGTCCATCTGGAACGACGGTTTCCGCGAGGAGTTCGCCGCCGAGGTCGACGGCATCACGATGGGCGACGTCACCGACCTGTCCCACTTCATCGGCGCCGTCATCGACGAGCGGGCCTTCGCGAAGAACAAGGCCGCCATCGACCGGGCCAAGCAGGACCCGGCGTGCACGATCGTCGCGGGCGGCACGTACGACGACTCGGTCGGGTACTTCGTCCGTCCCACGGTCGTCGAGTGCACCGACCCGGCCAACGAGGTGTTCCGCACGGAGTACTTCGGGCCGTTCCTCGCCGTGCACGTGTACGAGGACGACGCGTACGACGCGATGCTGGACCAGATGGAGTCGGTCTCCGACTACGCGCTCACCGGCTCCGTCATCGCCGGTGACCGTGCCGCCGCCGCGCACACCATGGCCAGACTCCGGTACGCCGCCGGGAACTTCTACATCAACGACAAGTCCACCGGCGCGGTCGTCGGCCAGCAGCCCTTCGGCGGCGGGCGGGCCTCCGGCACGAACGACAAGGCCGGTGCCCCGCAGAACCTCACGCGGTGGACGCTGACGCGGGCCATCAAGGAGACGCTGGTCGCGCCGACGGACTACACGTACCCCCACATGGGCTAGCCGTGACAGTTCGGTGGGAAGGCTAGGCAGATGAACGCAGTCCTGTTCGACCTCGGCGACGTCCTCTTCTGCGATCCCTGGGAAACCCTCCTTCTCACCGAACGGACCGGCCTGGCCGACAGGTTGGGCCTCGACCGGGAGCAAGTCGCCGAGACGGGGCGGAAGCTGTGGCACCGCTTCAGCCTCCGCGAGACCGACGAGCAGGACTACTGGAAGGCGCTGTCCCGCAGACTGCGCCTGCCCGTCTCCCCCTTCCTGATAAGGGAGTTGGAGGAAACCCTGCTCGTCGCCAACCCGTCGGCGGAGGCGATGCTCTCCGCCGCCGCGAGCCACCGCGTCGGCGTCGTCTGCGACACCACGACGTTCTGGTACGCGAAACAGTCCGCCCGCCTGCGCCTCGACAAGTGGATAGACCCCGACCTCGTCTTCCTCTCCTGCCGCGAGGGCGTCTCCAAAGGCACGGGCCTGTTCGAGCACGCCGCCCGGCATCTGGACCCGGCGGCCACACTCGTCGTCGAGAACGGCTCCCGTGATCTCTCCCGGGCCGCAGCGACCGGGTTCCGCACCCTGGCGTACTCCTTCTCGGCCACCTCCGACGCGCTGCCGGAAGGTCTGCTGGAGAGCATCAAGGGTTAACACCCACCGCGCGTAACCGCAGGTCGGCGGGGGTGCCGTCTCAGATAGTAGGAAGTCCGAGTAATGGTGGAGACAATCGCGGGCGGCGCCCTTAGTTTTGTAGGAGCCGAACGTCTCGCTCGACCAAGCGAATGGCGGATGTGAGCCGGGCCCTACGCAGCCACCCCTGCGGCCCGTGAGCTTCCCGCCCGACCGGCGACTCGTCGCACGTCACCCCCTTGGTGAAGAAGGAGCCGATCAGCCATGGCCGAGACGACCGTCCGCCGCCGAGTCCGCCACGTGTCCCGCACCAGCGAGAACGACCGCAAGAACGCCGCAGCCGCCCTCCAGCGGGCCCTCGACCGCCGGGACAACGGCGGAGAGACGGGCCACTGAGCGGCGCCCCCTCTCCGGCCGCACCCTCGTTCGGGAGCCGCACCCGAAGAGGCATGGGGTGTCCGCATCCCGGACACCCCATGTCACTCCCTGGGACCCGGAGTAGGGTGCGGACATGTCTCGCAGCATCGATCTCGCAGTGATCCCCGGTGACGGCATCGGGCAGGAAGTCGTGGCCGAAGGCCTCAAGATCCTCTCCGCCGTCCTCCCGGAGGACGTGAAGCTGGAGACGACGGAGTACGACTTCGGAGCCAAGCGCTACCACGCCACCGGTGAGACCCTCACCGACGCCGACCTCGCCTCCCTCAAGAACCACGACGCCATCCTGCTGGGCGCGATCGGCGACCCCAGCGTCCCCTCCGGCGTCCTGGAGCGCGGCTTCCTCCTCAAGCTCCGCTTCGCCTTCGACCACCACGTCAACCTGCGTCCGTCGAAGCTGCTCCCCGGCGTCCAGACCCCCCTCGCCGGCGCCCCCGAGATCGACTTCGTCGTCGTCCGCGAAGGCACCGAAGGCCCCTACACGGGCAACGGCGGCACGATCCGCAAGGGCACGCCCCACGAGGTCGCCACCGAGGTCTCCGTCAACACGGCGTACGGCGTCGAGCGGGTCGTCCGCGACGCGTTCGCCCGTGCGCAGGCGCGTCCGCGCAAGAAGCTCACGCTGGTCCACAAGAACAACGTGCTGACCTTCGCCGGCCACCTGTGGACGAACGTCTTCAACCAGGTGGCGACCGAGTTCCCCGAGGTCACCACCGACTACATCCACGTCGACGCGGCGACGATCTACCTCGTCACCGACCCCGCCCGGTTCGACGTCATCGTCACCGACAACCTCTTCGGCGACATCATCACCGACCTCGCCGCGGCCGTCTCCGGCGGCATCGGCGTCGCCGCCAGCGGGAACATCAACCCGTCCGGCGAGTTCCCGTCGATGTTCGAGCCCGTCCACGGCTCCGCCCCTGACATCGCCGGCCAGGGCAAGGCCGACCCCACCGCCACGGTCCTCTCCGTCGCCCTCCTCCTGCGCCACCTCGGCTACGACGCGGAGGCGACCCGCGTCGAGAACGCGGTCACCGCCGACCTCACGGAGCGCGCCGGCCTCCCGGCCCGCACCACCTCCGAGATCGGTGACGCCCTCGTCGTACGAGTAGCCGACTAGGCCCGCTCGCGCTCCAGAAGCCGCCGGGTCGCACACCGCACCCGGCGGCTTCCGCCATGTCCCGCCGGGTGCCACCATCGAGCCTGGCCGCATTCACCCCGATTCCTCCTCCGGTGTGCTCCGCGCGATACGCGATAATCGAACGTGGAGCCGCGAAATACGGGAGAGCAGGACGACGGTGTGCGCGGCCGTCACTACAACCGGTGAAGGACAACCACTCATGACGACGCCCACGATCGAGCTCAAGCCGTCCGCCGGCACCCTGGCCGCCGCCGACCGCGAGGCCATCCTGAAGAACCCCGGCTTCGGCCGCCACTTCACCGACCACATGGTGACGATCAGGTGGACGGAGGGCCGCGGCTGGCACGACGGCCAACTCGTCCCGTACGGCCCGCTCTCCCTCGACCCGGCGACGACGGTCCTGCACTACGCCCAGGAGATCTTCGAAGGCCTCAAGGCGTACCGCCAGCCCGACGGCTCCGTCGCGATCTTCCGGCCGGAGAAGAACGCGAAGCGGTTCCAGGCGTCCGCGCACCGCCTGGGCATGCCCGACCTCCCCGTCGAGACGTTCATCGAGGCGTGCGACGCGCTGGTCCGCCAGGACGAGGCATGGGTCCCGGCGCACGGCGGCGAGGAGTCGCTCTACCTGCGCCCCTTCATGATCGCCACCGAGGTCGGCCTCGGCGTCAAGCCGGCGAACGAGTACCTGTTCCTCGTCATCGCCTCCCCGGCCGGCGCCTACTTCCCCGGCGGCATCAAGCCCGTCTCCATCTGGCTCTCCGAGGACCGCGTCCGCGCCGTCCCCGGCGGCATGGGCGACGCGAAGACCGGCGGCAATTACGCGGCGTCCCTCCTCGCCCAGGCCGAGGCCGCCGCCAAGGGCTGCGACCAGGTCTGCTACCTCGACGCCGTCGAGCACAAGTGGGTCGAGGAACTGGGCGGCATGAACCTCTACTTCGTCTACGGCGACAAAATCATCACCCCCACCCTCACCGGCTCCATCCTGGAAGGCGTCACCCGCGACTCCCTCCTCCAGGTCGCCCGTGACCTCGGCTACCAGTCCGAGGAATCCCGCGTCTCCATCGACCAGTGGCAGCAAGACACCGAGAACGGCACCCTCACCGAGGTCTTCGCCTGCGGCACCGCCGCCGTCATCACCCCCGTCGGCACGGTCAAGCGCGCGGGCACGCAATGGCAGCAGTCAGGCGGCAACCCCGGCGAGGTGACAATGCGCCTCCGCGAGGCCCTCCTGAACATCCAGCGCGGCACGACGGAGGACAAGCACGGCTGGATGCACAAGATCGAGAGCTGAGCTGGGAAGGGGGGTGGGTTGGTTGCTTTTAGTCTTTTAGGGGCGCGGGGCTGCATCAATATGCGACTCCGCCGCGTGGGCGCGACCAGCCACCC
Source organism: Streptomyces sp. (assembly GCA_036569285.1). Lineage (GTDB taxonomy): Bacteria > Actinomycetota > Actinomycetes > Streptomycetales > Streptomycetaceae > Streptomyces. The sequence goes on along the minus strand of DATCQX010000383.1, from coordinate 1,067 downwards.
ACTCTCCGCACCCAAAGTCTTTTAGGGGCGCGGGGAACTGCGCGATCAACCACAACGCACCGGTACCCGCCTCCCTACCGAACTAGGCAGACGAGTAGGCGCACCCACCCCCCTTCCGCATGCTGAGACACCCCCCAAACCCACCCCCAACCCATGCAACACTGCGGTGTGCTCTCATCCGCCACGATTATTGGCATCAAGCGCGCCGGCCCCTGCTGAAGCCACGCAGTGCCCCGCGCAGACCTCTCGCATCCCGCGAGGGGTCTTTTCGTTTTCCAGGAGCATCAGGAGCCCCCAACCATGACCGACGATTCGTTCCACGTCTTCGACACCACCCTCCGAGACGGCGCCCAACGCGAGGGCATCAACCTCACCGTCGCTGACAAGCTGGCCATCGCCCGCCACCTGGACGACTTCGGCGTCGGCTTCATCGAGGGCGGCTGGCCGGGAGCCAACCCGAGGGACACGGAGTTCTTCGCGAGGGCCCAGCAGGAGATCACGTTCAAGCACGCACAGCTCGTCGCCTTCGGCGCCACCCGCCGAGCGAACGGCAAGGCATCGGAGGACCCCCAGGTCAAGGCCCTCCTGGACTCGGGCGCCCCGGTCATCACCCTCGTCGCGAAGTCCCACGACCGCCACGTGGAACTCGCCCTGCGCACGACACTCGAAGAGAACCTGGAGATGGTGAGGGACACGGTCGCCCACCTCACCTCCCAGGGCCGCCGAGTCTTCGTGGACTGCGAACACTTCTTCGACGGCTACCGGGCGAACCCCGAGTACGCGAAGTCCGTCGTCCGCACCGCGAGCGAGGCGGGTGCCGACGTCGTCATCCTCTGCGACACCAACGGCGGCATGCTGCCGGCGCAGGTACAGGCCGTGGTCTCCACGGTGCTGGCCGACACCGGCGCCCGCCTCGGCATCCACGCCCAGGACGACACCGGCTGCGCGGTCGCCAACACCCTCGCCGCGGTCGACGCGGGCGCGACGCACGTCCAGTGCACGGCGAACGGCTACGGCGAGCGCGTCGGCAACGCCAACCTCTTCCCCGTCGTCGCCGCCCTGGAACT